>SVGQ01000082.1 GCA_015056245.1 Clostridiales bacterium
TCTCCATCTTGGGTTTGGTGGCAGGATGCCGGGGCGTGAACACAGTGCAGCAGTCCTCGTAGGGGAGAATAGAGGTCTCGTAGGTGCCGATCTTGTTGGCGATATCGATGATCTCCACCTTATCCAGACCGATCAGGGGACGGAAAACGGGAATATCCGCGATCTCGTCGGTGCAGGTAAGGGCCTGCATGGTCTGGCTGGCTACCTGACCGATGCTCTCGCCGGTCACCAGCGCCTGCGCCCGTTCCTTGTGAGCGATGGCATTCGCCAGACGCATCATGTAGCGGCGCATGATAATGGTGGTGTAATCCGGATGACATTTCTCGTGGATCTGCATCTGGATATCGGTGAACGGCACCACATGTACCTTGATACCGCACAGGCTTTCGGACAGGATCCGTGCCAGATCCAGCACCTTTTCCTTGGCGCGCTCACTGGTGTAGGGCGGCGAATTGAAGTGAACCGCGCTCATGCTGACACCGCGCTTGGCGATCATCCAGCCAGCTACAGGGCTGTCGATACCACCAGAAAGCAGCAGCGTGGCGCGACCGTTGGTACCAACAGGCATGCCGCCCACCGCCATGATGGGCTTGGTATACACATAGGCCTGATCTCGGATCTCCACAGAAATCACCAGTTCAGGGTTATGCACATCCACTGTCAGGTCAGGGCGCTTTTCCAACACATAATGGCCCACTTCCATATTGATGGACGGAGAGTCCATGAAATAACGCTTATCGCTGCGACGGGCGTTGACTTTGAACGTGCCGTGATGATCTTCCACCAGCTGAACCGCGGCTTCACAAATAGCGTTGAAGTCATCCTTGGGCAGTTCCAGAGAGCGGCACAGGCTATGCACGCCGAACACCTTGCTCACCTTGCGGATGCCTTCGTCCATGTCCGTCAGATCGCTGACATAAACGCGGCTGTCGCTGAGCCACACATGACCATTCAGTTCTTTGACCGCATTGCGGATGCGCTCCACCAGCATCCGCATGAAATACGGGCGGTTGGAACCTTTCAGAAAAATCTCGCCGAAGCGAACCTGCAAAATCTCTCGCACAGGACTTCTTCCTTTCTTAGCGGCGAACGTAGCGCCGGAGCATTTCTACCTGATGAATGATCTTGTCCGCAGTATACAGGATCTCTTCCTTCGTGTTCTCGGGGCAAAGGCTGATGCGGATGGCGCTTTCCATAACTGCGGGCTGCTGGGCCATGGCAGTGAGCACATGGGAGTGCTTACCCTTCTTGGAAGAACAGGCTGATCCTGTACCCACGATGATGCCGTCCATTTCCAATGCATGGAGCAGGGTTTCCGCGCGAACAGGCGGGAATGCCACATTCAGAATGTGGGGTGCGCTGTGGTCATCATCCACCGGTAGGCCAAGTACCTTCATTTCCGGCAGAACCGCTTGCAGGTTTTCCACCAACGTTTTTTTCAGTGCAAGCATCTTGCTGCTGCCATCCTTGGGATAAGCCTTAATGGCTGCTCCCATGCCGGCGATACCTACAGTGTTCTCTGTGCCGCTGCGCCGGTCGTTCTGCTGACCGCCGCCGATCATCATGGGTTTGAAACGGAAACCGTCCCGCCACACCAGCGCGCCCACACCCTTAGGGCCATGGAACTTATGGGCGCTGATAGCATAGGAATCCACCGGACATTGCTTCATGGAAAAAGGAACCCGCAGGAAGCCCTGCACGCCATCCACATGAATGGCTGCCTTGGGGCAAATCCGGCTGCGGAGCTGGCAGATCTCCTGGATGGGCATGATGACACCGGTTTCATTGCACACCTGCATCACGCAGATCATACGGGTTTTTTCGGAAAGCAGGCTCTCCAAAGCCACCAGATCCAGCTGACCTTCGCTGGTGAGAGGAATCTCCAACGCACGGCAGCCATACCGGGCAGCTGCTTCTTCGCAGGCAAGGCGCACTGCCGCATGCTCCGCGGCAGAATAGAGGATGTCTCCCCCATCCCGGTTCATCTGCATATGACCAAAAATGGCCAGATTATCGCTTTCGGTGCCGCCGGAGGTGAACACCACATGCTTGGCATCGCTGCCCACAACCGCCGCCACAGCAGCTGCTGCATCCTTGAGGATCTGTTCGCTGCGCATAGCAGGCGCATAAAGGGCGGAAGGATTGTAATAATCCTCCCGCATACTTTTCAGCATCGCTTCCACTGCCGCCTCAGAAGGCTTGGTGGTGGCGCTGTTATCCAAATAGACCTGCATCATGGCTTATGCACGGTACACGCCCATGGGCAAGTACTTCTTGATCAAATCCACCAGTTCGTCGGTGGGTTCCAGAACGATCACGTTCTTGGCATTTTCCTTCTGGTAATAGAAGTAATACAGATTGCCGTCACGGTTGAGGAACCAATTGCGGCGCTTCAGATCCGGCATATTGATGATCTTGCGGAAGCCCTCGGAATTGACCGGGCCAAAGGCATCCACATTCTTCACACGCATGGTGCCCAGCGTCTTGCGTTTCTGGTTGTTGAACACCTTGGCGAAATCCAGATCGCCATTGGTAAAGGTGTACTCATACTCCGTGCGCAGACGGTCCCGGTAGAGGAAGAGCAGGAACGCGATAGCGCCGTTGATCAGCACAAACGCCAGAATCACAAAATTGAAATTGCTCAGAAGTGTGCTCAGGGTCATAAAGGTCAGCAGGGCACAAATGACCATCACCACATTGGCGAGCATGTAAAGCACATCATTGAACAACCGGTTTTTCTTGACCACGACTTCCTCGTGAAAATGATCCATCATTGCCATTCACCTCATTATTTCAGTTGAATCAGAAGACTATCAGCAGATACACCACTGCCACAACCAGACCGGTAAACGCACCGCAGGCCACTTCCAGCGGCGTATGACCCACCAGTTCCTTAAGTTCCTCATCAGAAATCTGCTTACCGTTAATGAGAACATCCTTCAGGATTTGGTTGATCACCGCCGCCTGCGTGCCGGTTTCGCGGCGGACGCCCGCTGCATCATACATGACGATCATGGCAAAAGCTACAGCCAATGCAAAAACCGGTGTGCCAAACCCTTCGATCGCGCCAATGGCTACCGCGCCAGCTGTCACCATGGAGGAATGAGAACTGGGCATGCCGCCAGAACCATGAAAACGCAAAAAATCCCATTCGTGCTCCACAATGCGATGAATCGGAATCTTCAACGCCTGCGCTACAAACCAGCCCAGCAGCACGATAAACAGAACATGATTATTGAGTATATCCCCAATGGAAGACAACGCTATTCCCTCCTACTCAGTGTATCCAACATGATACAACATTCAGTTGCTGCGTACAAGGGATTTTTGCGCAAGTTCTGCCAAAAAGTCGCCTTTCGTACCAAAAAGCTGCATGGCATGCACTGCTTGGCTTACAGCCTCCAGTGCGTCCTTGCGGGATTGTTCTACACCGCAAACTGCAGGCCAGGTCAGCTTACCCCGTTGTTCGTCCATGCCGGTTTCCTTGCCCAGCTTATGGACATCCCCCTGAATATCCAGAAGATCATCCACAATCTGGAACGCCAGACCAATACCCCGTCCGTATTGACGGCCCGCCTCCAGTTGTTCTTCGGTGGCGCCTGCCAGCATCAGACCCGCAACCACAGGAGCGGTGAGCAGATCGGCCGTTTTGTGCAGATGGATATAGCGAACATTCTCCCGGTTGGGTTCGCTGCCTTCCAGCTTTACATCCAGCGTCTGCCCGGCGATCATGCCCCGCACACCGGCGCGGCAGGCGATTTCCCGGGCAGCCCGGAGCGCGTGGGCGGGTTCCTTCTCGCAAAGCGGAGCAGACAGCATGGTTTCATATGCCAGATTCAACAAGCCATCGCCTGCCAGAATCGCCATGTTTTCGCCATACACCAGATGATTGGTGGGCTGTCCGCGGCGAAGTTTATCGTCATCCATAGCGGGCAAATCATCATGGATCAAGGAATAGGTATGGATCATCTCCAGCGCGCAGGCAAAGGGAAGGGCTTCCCGCCAGTCATCCTTCAACAGATGATAGGCTGCCAGCAGCAGCACAGGGCGCAGACGCTTGCCCGGCAACAGCAGGCTGTAGCGCATGGCGCTGCGAAGCGGCTGGGGTACCACGCCTTCAGCCGGCGGTTCTGCTTCAACACGGGTCATGGGTTCCACAGCAGCAGGCTGCAAGAGTTCATAGGAAGCAAGGGCTTCTTCCACAGCGGCTTGGTACTGGTTCATACTTCATCCTCCTCAGACGGAAGCAGGGTCATCTGTTGTTCAACGGTGCTATCCACGGCTTCGGGTTTTCCGTCCGCGCCTTTTCGAATCTCCTGCATTCTGCCCCGGGCAGCCTGCAGACGGTTTTCCAAATCATGAGAAAGGGTCAGCCCTTCCTCGTAGAGTTTCATCAGCTCGTCCAGCGGAAGATCTGCGTTTACCATCTGCTGGGCAATCTTCTCCAAGGTTTCCAGGCCCGCCTCAAATGTGGCAGCCTTTTTGGTGCTTTTCCCTGCCATGGTCAGCTTCCTTTCTGAACTGTGTGAATGGTGGCGGACGCAATGCCATTGTTCATACGAATGGATACTTCGTCGCCAGCTACTAATTGGTGGGCATCCCGTACAGCCATGCCATCTTTCATGACCACTGCGTACCCGCGTCGGATCGTTTCCATTGGCCCGGTGGTACGGAGGAGCAGAGTGGCTTGGGACAGCCTTTGTTCCAGCGTACGCAGTTTTCGGTCACACAGCTGATCCAACGCAGGCTGCACCGCAGCCAGTTGCTTTTCTTTGTGATGCAAAGTGTTTTCGCAAGCGGTTTGCATCCGCAGGCGAAGCTGCTCCACCCGGCTGAGCTGCTGCTGTGTTCTCTCCTCGGGCGAGACCCTTGTGAGGCGCTGCCGCAGTTGCATCAGCTGCATCTGATAACTGGAAAAACGCTTGTCCAAGGCAACATCCATCTGATGACGAAGGCTTGCCAGCCGTTGCGTCAGTTGATCCTGCCGCTGCACTGCCAATTCCGCTGCCGCAGAGGGAGTCGGTGCCCGCAGATCAGCCACAAAATCAGCGATGGTGAAGTCAGTTTCATGCCCCACGGCACTGATGACGGGCTTCTTACAAGCTGCAATCGCCCGGGCCACCTTTTCTTCGTTGAAGGGCCATAAATCTTCCATGCTGCCGCCGCCACGGCCTACGATGATCACCTCTGCCGGGCTGAAATGATCCAACAGCTTGATAGCGGAAACAATCTCTGCGGCAGCATTCTCCCCCTGAACGGATGCCGGGCACAAATACAGTTGAACGGAAGGATCCCGCCGCCACGCCACCCGGGCAATATCATGAACCACCGCGCCGGTTTTGCTGGTTACGACACCGATGCCGCTCACATGAGCTGGCAGCGGCTTTTTCAGCGAGGCATCAAACAAACCTTCCTGCATCAGGCGATTTTTCAATGCTTCAAAGCGCAGATACAGCGCCCCCAGCCCTTCCTGTTCCATGTTCTCTACATAAAACTGGTAGGAACCGGTTTTGGTATACAGGCTCACATTTCCATACAAGCGCACCCGCATACCATTTTCAGGCCGAAAACGCAGGCTCATGGCAGCCTGACGGAACATAGCGCAGTTCACAGCCGCTTCTTCGTCCTTCAGGGAAAAATACCAATGACCGGAAACATGCCGTTTCAGGTTGCTGATCTCCCCCACCACGCATACATAGCGCAGCATCGGATCCGAAGCCAGCACACGGCGCACATACTCGTTCAGCTGGCCCACGCTCAGCGTGGCTAAATTCAAGCCTGCACCTTCTTTTCAGCAGCGGCTACAGTGTTATCCATCAGCATAGCGATGGTCATCTTGCCAACGCCGCCGGGAACAGGGGTGATATAGGCAGCTTTCTGACTGACCGGCTCAAAGTCCACGTCGCCGCAAAGCTTGCCATCCACACGATTGATGCCAACATCCACAACCGCAGCGCCTTCCTTGACCATATCCGCTGTGATGAAACGGGGCTTACCAATGGCAGCCACCAGAATATCAGCGCGGCGGGTATGCTCAGCCAGATCCTTGGTACGGCTGTGGCAAACGGTGACGGTGGCATTTTCCTGCAACAGAAGCAGCGCCATGGGCTTGCCCACGATGTTGCTGCGGCCTACCACAACCGCTTCCTTGCCCTCCAGCGGAATGCCCGCTTGCTTGAGCATATACAGCGCGCCCTTGGGGGTGCAGGCCACAACACAGTCCTGACCTCTGCACAGGCGACCGGTGTTCACATCGTGGAAGCCATCCACATCCTTCTCCGGAATGATCAGGGACAGGGCCTTGGCCTCATCCAGATGGCGGGGCAGGGGCAACTGCACCAGAATGCCGTGGACGGAGTCATCCGCATTGGCTTCCAAAATAGCAGCCTCCAGCACTTCCTGTGTGGTATCAGCAGGCATGCGCAGCGTTTTGGAACGGATGCCCAAACGGGCGCAAGCCTTTTCCTTGTTGCCTACATAGGTCTGAGAAGCGGGATCCTCGCCCACCAGAATAACAGTCAGACCAACTTCCACACCCTGCTGCTTCAGGGCCTCCACACGGAGTTTCAAGCTATCTTCAATTTCCTGCGCCATGATCTTGCCATCCAGCAAAGTCGCCATAGAGAACGCCTCCTTATTGATGTTCTTGTAAATAGCGCTGCATGCCAATGGCAGCAACACCAGCAGCGTTATCCGCACTGTAGCGGGGATCGCCGAAGATAATTTGCAGCGGTATACGAGTTTTCGCCAAACGCTGATGAATCAGCTGCCTCAGCAATGTGGATGAAGCCACGCCGCCCACGATCAAAGCCTGTTTCGCTCCGGTGGCTTTATGGCCAGCAATCAGCATTCGGGCGATGGTGCGGCTCAGCAGATCAAATACTTCCAAGGCTGCCTGCTCGCGGGACAACTGCCCTTTTCCGAGCAATTGCTGCACCTTGTTTTCCGCTCCGGACAGGTGGCAGCTGAGATCGCCTTTTTCCAGACTACACGGAATCGCTGCCTGCGGCGGTTCGGAACAAGCCATCGCCAGTTTTTCCAGACCAGGTCCGGCAGGGAAGCCCAAACCGAAAGAAACACCGATCCGATCCACCAACTGGCCTGCGTGCAGATCCAGTGATGATCCCAGTGTTTTGATGCCATCTTCCCTGCACAGCAGCAAATCGGTGGTACCGCCGCTGATATGCAGCGCCAGATGGGGCTGTTGCAAGGCAGGATTGCCAATCAGACCAGCGGCGATATGCCCCCGCTGATGTGTGGTTTCATACAACGGCACATTTAGCAGAGAGGCAGCGGTTTGCCCATGACCAAGACCTACAGTGAATACGGGCATGTAACTGTCTTCGCCATCACAGGGGCGGCTGGATGCGCACACTGCAACCACTTGGGCCTCCATGTCCGCAAGCTGGCGCTGCAATTCCTGCATGACCTGCGGCATTTGCCGTACATGCGCAAAAACGGCCTCGCTTTGGCGAAGGCCGCGCTGTCCCGTTTCAACGGGCAGAAGCTTTCTGGCAAAGGCCACCACTTCCCCCTGCTGGTTGACAGCAGCAGCGGAAGTGGTATAGCAACTGGTATCAAAACCTACAGCGATGTTCATCATTTGTCTTCGTTCTTTTCCCGTTCCATAGCGCCAAGAACGCCGTTGATATAGCGGGTGCTCTTGGGCTCGCTGTACTGGTTGGACAGGTTGAGCGCCTCGCTGATGGCTACGTTATCGGGCACATCGCTGCGATGGAACATTTCATATGCCGCCAGACGCAGGATGCTCAGATCCACATGAGGAACGCGCTGCAAAGACCAGGAACCCGTACTGTGAGATTCAATGGACTGGTCCAGCTCTTGCTGGTGTTCTTCCACTCCGCTGAGCACTTCACTGATATAGGCGCGCTCATCATCACTGGGATTCAGAACGCCGCTGCCTTCCGGGCGTTCTTTGGAGAGCTGTTCATAAACAAGCTCCAGGGAATCGTGGTCGGCATCACCGCCGGACAAGCGTTCGTAAAGCAACTGCATAGCAGCTTTTCTGGCAATCGAACGGGCCATGAGATACACTCCGTTTCTATCTTTGGGATCAATTAGTCATCCTTATGGGTAACAGCGCTGATGGTTGCTTCCAGATACTTTTTCTTGTTATTGAAAGCGCCAAGCACATAGCCAATGCCAAACATAACAACGATCAACAGGGTTTTCCAGAACCCAAGAAAAATCAGGCTGAGAGCAATAAGCACGCCCACAAGACCAAAAACTACGCCGCACATCGGAGTGCCGACCTGTAACCACTTCTGATTGGATTCCTGCATGGTGATCACCTCAATATGATGTTACGCTTATTCAGCGGTTTCTTCGGCTTCATCCTGGCGTACAAAAGCCTCGCCTACCTGCGCCCACAGATCGCTTTCGCTGGAGGTTTCTTCAACATTCTCAACGATGTTTTCGATGGTCTCCTCCACCGTTTCCTGCGCATCGGCAGTCAGTTCCTGAGCTTCTTCCACGAAGGTTTCAGCAGTCTCAACGGCTTCCTGAACTTCTTCTGCGCAGAACGCTTCAGCAGCATTCTCTGCTTCAGCGGGCATTTCCTCCACATAGGAAACCGCTTCCTGTACATATTCCGTTACAGGGCACTCATCTGCCACGATGGTCTCAACCATTTCCTCCACTACAGGCATAACTTCCTGTTCCTGCGGGATTTCTTCCTGAACAACGACAGGCTCAAAAACTTCTGTTGCTACAGGCGCCACATAATCAGCAGGTTCTTCGGTGTGGCGCAGAATGCTTTCGGCAGCGGTTTCCACCACAGGTTCTTCCTGCAACAGCGCTGCGGGGGCGGCTTCCTGCTCCAGCACGGGCATTTCTTCCTTCTTTTCTTCGATGGACAGATTGCTGGTATCCACCTGTACGCGAACCTCATGTACATCCACACCGCTGCAGGAGGTGATGTACTGCTTGATCTGCTTCTGCAGCACATTGACCGTCAGCGGAATGTTGATGCCATTGGCCAGAAGGATCTTCAAATCCACAATGATGCCATTGCGCAGGCGATGGATGTGAATCTTCTTGACGCTGACCTCCTGATGCTGATCAACGCACTTCTTTACCATACTCTTCAGCGCGGACATAGCGATGCTCATATCGCCCATATCGGTGCGCTGCATAATAAAGCCCTTGTCAGCACGGCGGCGGAACAACATCCACAAGCCGTGGATACCCAGCAAACACAGCAAAAGAGCAACAGCAATGATGATTGCCCTCTGCCAAATGGTGAAGGGGCCTTGCAAAAAGCTCAAATCCAGATTGGGAAACAGGCCTGCGCCAAACAAACCCAGCGCTACACCCAAGGCAATGATCAAAAGGCCGGACAACGCAGCCAGCATACGATCGGTTACTCGAAATCTCATGGCAAAATCCTCCTTATGAATCAAACGGAAAGAAAGGCAATGCCATTCTCAGACCGTCAGAGGTCTGCAAGTGGTATTGCCTTTTTCGTTATTCTTCCGTCTGCTGCTTGGTTTCTTCAGCGCTTTCTTCAACCTGCTCTGCTTCGGTAACTTCATCGAAAACAACCTCTGCGGTATCTTCGACTTCTTCCAGAGCTTCTTCCACGGGCGCTTCAACCGTTTCGGGGACGTAGGTTTCTTCCACCACGGGAGCTTCCTGTTCAACAGGCTGTGCAACCTCGGGCTGCTGGTCAACAGGGGCTTCATCCTTCTTTTCTGCAGGCTGGCCTTCGAAGGACTCCAGACCCACCAGATTATCCTTCTTTTCCTTCTCGAAGCTCAGGCCCTGAACATGCACATCAACACGAACCACATGCAAGCCAGTCATGGTTTCGATAGACTTGCGGACACTCTCCTGCACATTGGTGGCAGCGGTCTGGATGGGGGTGCCGTACTCCACATTCAGGTACAGATCAACAGACACTTCCTCGGTGCCCACTTCCACCTTTACACCTTTGGTGATGTTCTTATTGCGGCTGAAAACATCGGCAATACCAGTGCTGGCAGTGCACATTCCTGCTACGCCTTCCACCTCATTGGCAGCAACGCCTGCGATCACCGCCACAACCTCATTGGCATAGGTAATGGTTCCGGTGGGCTCGCCTTCGGGGCTGGTCGTCAGGGGCAAATTCTCTTTCTTGGGAGCCATGGTACATACCTCCTATATCAGACGTCCACAAAAAGGACGGTTCTGAGCAATATACAACAGTAGTATAGCAGATATTGCGCCTCTTGACAATCCAAACACAAATTTATTCTTTGATTTGGAAACTTCATCCATCCTACAGAGATGACTTAACTAAGCAGTGTACTCTTGATCCGATCGTATTCCTCGCGGGTAATCAGCACTTCGCGTGGCTTGCTGCCCAGCGATTTGGACACGATCCCACGGGCTGCCATTTCATCAATGATACGTCCTGCGCGGGCATATCCCACCTTCAGGCGGCGCTGCAGCATACTGATGCTGGCCTGCCCATCGGTGATGACCATCTCGATGGCATCCTCCAACAGATCGTCCACGCTGCCGTCAGACCCACCGTCATCCAGCGCGTCAGAGTTGTCATCGTCCTGCTTTTCCAATGCTTCAATCACATTGGGATCAAACTCCACACGGGAGTACTTGCCGATATAATCCACAATCCGTTCAGTTTCTGCATCGCTCAGGAAGCAACCCTGTACACGAACAGGCGCCTTAATACCAGTGGGCATATACAGCATATCGCCACGGCCCAACAGCTTTTCTGCACCCACCTTGTCCAGAATGGTGCGGCTGTCCACAATGGAAGAAACGGCAAATGCGATGCGGGACGGCACGTTGCTCTTGATCAGACCGGTGATAACATCCACCGTGGGGCGCTGAGTGGCCACCACCATGTGGATACCGGCGGCACGGGCTTTCTGTGCAAGACGGATGATGCTTTCTTCCACATCCCGCTTGCTGGCCATCATCAGGTCAGCCAACTCGTCAATAATGATCACAATGCGGGGCAGTTTGGGTTCGTCGGGGCCCAGTTTGGCATTGTACGCGCTCAGTTCACGCACATTCTTGGTCTGCATCTTGCTGTAGCGGTCTTCCATCTCAGCCACCGCCCAGGCCAACGCGCCGGCAGCTTTGTGAGGATCGCTGACCACAGGGATCAAAAGATGCGGAACCACATTGTAGCACTGCAGCTCTACCACCTTGGGGTCGATCATGATCATGCGCACTTCATCAGGCGAAGCGCGGAACAACAGGCTGTTGATGATGGTATTCACGCAAACAGATTTACCGCTGCCAGTCTGACCGGCAATCAGCAGGTGAGGCATCTTGGACAGATCACAGATCACAGGCTTACCGGAAATATCATGACCTAAGCCCACCGCCAGAGGCGAGGTAGCCTGCTGCATTTCCTGACTCATAAGCACTTGGGCGAAGGTGACGGTCTGTACCTCCTTGTTGGGCACCTCAATGCCAAACAGGTTGGTGCCGGGAATCTGGCTTTCGATACGGATAGCGCCATCCGCTGCCAGATCCAGCGCGATGTTGTCCGCAATATTCTGGATACGCTTTACATTGATGCCGCTTGCCATCAAGCCCAAAGCAAACCGGGTGATCGCCGGGCCGTGAGTAATGTGCTGTACCTTTGCGGGGATATTGAAACTGCGGAGAGTCTCCTCCAGTTTCTGAGCATTGACCTGATCCGTTTCGCTGGTATCTTTGACCCGGTGCTGTTCCAAATTCAGCAGATCCACAGGCGGGAAGGCATATGGACGCTTTTCTTCCACCGGTTCTGCCGTATCAGTCTCTTCTTCCTCCATGTCAATCAGAGGAGCGAACATCGGGGTGTGCTTCTGCGGATCTTCCGGCATATGGAGCTTACTGGGCCGCGGCTTTGCCGTTTCTTCGGGCATATCATCCGTATCGTCTTCCACCAAAGGATGATATTCTTCTCCGGCAAGTTTTTCCCATTCTTCTTCAGCAGGCGGCGCTTCGGGGCGCATATAGCTGGCAAAAGCATCCTCTTGGGGCGCTGCTGCAGTTTTTTCTGCTGCTTCCTTCTGCCGTGCCCGTTCATTTTCTTCCAGGCGCTGCGTCAGTTCCGCTTTGCGTTTGCGGATCTCTTCCAGACGCGCCGTGCTCTTACGACGATTACCTGTCACACCCACTTCGGAATCTTTCTTCTGAGTAGGAGCTGGCTGAACCTCAGGCTGCTCCTGCGGGTCCGCTTCCTCCTGATAGCCCATTTCGCTCGGGGTAAAGGTCATCCGGGTCTGGTGCACTTTGGAAGGCTTACCATGCAATGGTTTCCAGCTGGTCTTGCTTTCCTTGCGATTGCTGCCGGTATCGATCATTTCATCATACAGTTCCACATCAGGTTTGGGCGCAGGGCGCACCAACGGTTTACCGATGGACTGCATGGAGGGTGTAGACGTGATGCCCTGATTGCTCAATAGCGGCTGACGCTCGTTTTCCATTCCCATAGCGGGCTGTGCCGGGAACGGCTGCGGGGCGGGCTGCTGCAATGGTTGCTGCACGCCCCGGCGCAAATAGGCAGGATAATTCAGATCAGCGATATTCTGTTCCTGCTGACGCTGCTGCTCCCAAATACGCTGCTGCTCCAACTGATGAGCCCGCATCTGAGCGCGTTCCTGACGGCGCACAGCAGATGCCTGACGCCACTCAGCCATCCGGCCCGCCAAATTGAACCGGAACAACCACAGCACAACCGTCAGCAACAGAATGACCAGCACCACGGCGCTGA
>SVGQ01000083.1 GCA_015056245.1 Clostridiales bacterium
CATCAGCCGAATCACCGACAAAGTGCTGGAAGAAGCCAAGGAATGGCAGCAAAGACCGCTGGAAAGTGTCTACGCAGTTGTTTTTCTGGATGCCATTCACTACCATGTGCGTAGCGAGGGACGGATCATCAAAAAGGCTGTATATATCGCAATCGGAATTGATCTGGATGGCAAGAAGGATGTACTGGGTATGTGGGTTGGCGAAAACGAAAGCGCACGGCATTGGACGACTGTGCTCAACAGCCTGAGAAACCGTGGTGTAGAGGATATTTTCATTGCCTGTACAGATAACCTGACTGGATTCAGCGACGCCATCGCTGCGGTATATCCCCATACAGATATCCAGAACTGTATTATCCACCAGCTTCGCAACTCCAGCAAGTATGTTTCGTACAAGGATTTGAAACCGTTAATGGCAGATCTGAAGAAGGTTTACGCAGCCGTGGATGAACAATGTGCGCTGGCTGCTTTGGATGACTTTGCAGAAACCTGGGACAAGAAATATCCCAAGATTTCCGAGTCCTGGCGCAAAAACTGAGCTAATCTCAGCACCTACTTCAAGTTCCCCGAGGAGCTTCGACGCTTGATCTACACCACCAACAACATCGTGGGATTCAACCGCCAGCTCAGGAAAGTAACCAAGGCAAAATCGGTTTTCCCAACCGATGACAGTCTTTTCAAAATGCTGTATTTAGCCATGCGGGATATTACGAAAAAATAGACGGGGCGCAGGATCGACTGGAGCAAGATTCATGCCCAGCTTACTGTATTCTACGGTGAGCGTATTCCCGAATAACAGAAGCCCTGAATGGTGGTCAAGGGTAAAATGAACGGCAGCTTCCGCTGCCGCCCTTGACAACCCTTCAGGTTCCTGTTACTTTGCAGCTAAGGGTGGTTCTGCCACCACCCTTAGATTTCACTTTTCATTTTGCACGATTTTGGGATTTACACTGAATCTGGGATAGTGCCAGAAACCATATCATCTCTCGAGAATATGGCATTTCTCAGTATCCATCACCTGGTTTGCTGGGAGGTTATTTCATTCTCCACGGCATTCATCCGCTCACCAGTTCAGCTTCCTCACAGCCCCGCCAGCACGCCTTCCACCTTCCTGAGCAGCTCCCGCACGTTCAGGTGCTGGGGGCACTTGCGCTCGCAGTAGCCGCAGCCGATGCAGGCTTCGGAGGTGACGCCGGGGTTCTTTTCGTTGTTGAGGTAACGCTGGTAGGTGTTCTTGGCGGTCTCGGTGAGGCCGTATACGTTGTGGTAGGTGTAGGCTTCGAAGATCTTGGGGATCACGATACCCTTGGGGCAGGGCTGGCAATAGCCGCAGCCGGTGCAGTACAGCTCGGAGAACTTCTTCAGGTTTTCCATGCTTTCACCGGCGGCGCGCCAGTCCGCTTCGGTCATGGGCACTTCCAGAGAGGCCACGGCAGCGTTCTTGTCCACCATTTCATAGGTCTGCATGCCGCTGAGGGCGCAGCATACGCCGGGGTTGCCCAGCACGAAACGCAGGGCCAGCTCGTAGGTGTTCAGGTTTTCGCCGCCCAGCTTTTTGGCAAGCTCGGTAGGCGCTGCCAAACGGCCGCCGCCCACCGGTCCCATGACCACCACGCCCACGCCCTTGGAGGCGGCGTACTGGATCATTTCTTCGTTGGCGCGGTCCAGCAGGTTGTACTGGAGCAGCACGCTCTCCAGTTCCGGGCCGTTGTCGATGATGTGCTTGAGGGCTTCGGGGCTGTCGTGGAAACTGAAGGAGATATGCCGGATCAGGCCTTCTTCTTTGAGCTTCTGGGCTTCGCCGATCAGGTTCATGGGAATGATCTTCTCATCGAAGCTCTTCTGGTTGATGCCCCAGAAATGATAGAAATCCACGTAGGGGGTATCCAGCTTACGCAGACTTTCTTCCAGCGTCTTGCGGAAGTCCTCGGGCTTGCTGACCCGCTCCAGAGGGCACTTGGTGGAGATATACACCTTGTCGCGGATGGGTTTCAATGCCTTGCCCACGGCGATCTCGCTGTTTTCGTGGCAGTAGAACAGGGCGGTGTCGAAGTAGTTCACGCCCAGATCGTAGGCGTGGCGCAGCATGGCATCGGTCTTTTCCTGATCCACGATCCAGCTGCCATCCTCCTGCTGGATCTCCGGCAGGCGCATGCAGCCAAAGCCAAGGGTAGAAATGTTCACGCCGGTTTTGCCAAAGGGACGGTATTGCATGTTCAGTTCCTCCTTTTGTGGAAAGCCTGCAACAAATAACACTGCGTTATTTGATTTGCAAGGGTTTAATGTTGGTGACAGTATACCAAAACCTGCCATGGCATGCAACCGGGCGCGCCTGCTTTTTTACCTGCTTTTGACCAAACTGTGAAATAAACTGCCAAACCTTGTCAGCGGCGCAAGAAACGTGCTATCATGAACGTTGTATGGATGTGAGACTGAATACATGAGGATGCTTCCCCTGCCGGGCAAAGCGCATCCTGATCGTTACCCCCATATTGAAAGGAGTCCCCCCTGATGATGAAGAAATTCCTGTCCTTACTGCTGGCTTGCGCCCTTGTGCTGACCGCAGCTGTTGCGTTCGCCGAGACCGCCCCTGTGGCAGGCGAACCTTTCTGCCCCTTCGCATACCCGGCTTTGCCGGAAGAAATCCATACCCAGTGGCAGCTGTTTGCCCAGGACCCTGTTCTGGAATGGAAAATGACCGCCGCCTCCGACCCGGAGACGAACTGTTTCGTCGTAACGCTGTTCAATCCGCTGGAATGGGGTATTTCAGAGGAGTACTGCGGCAGCTGGAAGTATGATCTGGAAAACACCAAGTGGGTTTCCATGGAAGAGCCCCAGCCGGACATTTCTGCAGGCGCGGTGGTGCTGTACATGGATGCTGAGGAATACTATATGAACGGCTTCCCCGGCTGGCAGGCCTACAGCGGGGATGAGTATCTCTTCTACATGCTGGAGGATTATTCCGACGACCCCAACAACCCCGATTATTTCCTGAACTGCGTCACGGACGATGCCTCCATCCAGTATTCGCTGGGCGGTCAGGGCTATACCCTGTCTTCCTTCGGCGAGGATACCATGTCCTACAACGTGTACGATGCGAACGGCACCCTCACCATGGGTTCCTATACCAAAGCCACCGATGAGGCCTATGTGAACTACGCTGTTATCCCCAATGAGTCTTCCGATCCGGAAGCCGTTGCAGAGGAACCCTACATTCTGTACTACATCAACGTGCAGACCCCGGATGGCGGTAACTTCCTGTGGACGGAAGGCGCATGGCAGAACATCCACGGGGAAGAAGTACCTGCCCCCGAAGGCTACAGCCCTGACGATCTGCCTTTTGAGCTGATCTGCCCGTAAGCGCAGCCAGCCCAACCAGCCTGTTTTTCCCTCGGAAGGAGGCGTACCCTATGAATAAAACGTTTTCCCGCACGGTATGCATACTGCTTCTGCTCTGTCTGGTGGGCCTGAGCGGCTCTGGGCTTGCAGAGGCAACGGCGATGCCCATCAATCCGCCGCCGGTATTCGGCACGATCCCCACCTGTCATGCCCTGTTCAGCGGTAATCCGGTGGATTATCAGATCACCCTGCAGGTGAATGAAGATACCGGCCTGCGCACCTACACCATTCCCAATCCGCTGGAATGGGGCATGGATGCCTCCGTGCCCGGCCTGTGGGAATACACCGCCCTTGACGGCTGGCAGCGCACAGGTGATCTGCCCAATACGCAGGTACAGCTGGTGCTGTCCGGCGACGCTTTCGAGGACAGCGGCTTTCCCCCGTGGAATGTTCCCTGTTCCGGCGGCGCTGTCACCCTGTCGCTGATGGTGCATTTGGGCGAGATACGCCACCTGTACGCCTATGTGGATTATCAGTTTGAAGATGGCACGGTCAGCATCAGCGCCAAGGACCGCAGCTTCACTGTCAGCTGCGGTCAGCCCCATGAGGATGGGGTGGGGTACAACAGCATTTATGCCAGCTATGACCCCTCGGGCGTTCTGGCATATGGTTCCTACACCTGTGCTTCTGCCGACGGCAGCTTTACCTCCTACACCGTGGATGCGGATGTTAAGCATCAGGCCTACAGGCTCAGGGAAATGAACCATCAGGATGCAGATGGGCCTCTGGTCTATTGGAATGCGGAAGATGCCCAATGGATCAACGGCAGCACCTTTGAGCCTGCGGATGCTCCGGAAGGCATTTCGCCGGAGACGCTGCCCTTCGCCATCACTGGCGATTGGGCAGGCATTCCCTTTGAACAGCCCGGCGACAAGCCGGAGGGAACCTTTCCCCGTAGCCCCCTGCCCGAGGATCCTGCGCTGGATGCCAGCCAATACAAGCCCTGGCCTCAGGAAACCAACGCCCTGTACCTGCGCATCGCGGATGCGGGCCTGATTCCGGCGCTGCCCGCCGTCTCATGGGCAACACCGGAGGCGACAACCTTCACCTATACCCTTACCGGGATGGATCAGTGGGGCGTGCAGGAAGCGCATATGGATCGCTGGTGCTGGGATCAGGACACGACCACATGGATGCCTCAGGGCGAACCCGTTTCCGGACAGCTTATGCTGACCTGTCCTGTGGATGCCGCCCAGACGTCATTTTTCTGGGAGCAGCCCACCGCAGACCCGGATGTGCTCTTCCTGCTGGATCTGAACCGTTCCAGCCAGCTGATCAACGCAGGGTTTGAGAATCTCGCCACCGGCGAATACTGGCAAATGGACAACCAGGGCGGCCTGATATACAACTGTCCGTTGGATGATACCCGGATGCTGGAAGCCATTTACGACGGATATACCCTGATCGAGTACAACATCCACCAAAGTGATGCCCAAGGAAATCCCCTTGTGCAGGCATGCTACGAGCCCACCGACGAAGATCCCGCCGTATTTGAACTGGGCTGCCTGTTTCTGTATTCTTTGGAGAACAGCTACGAAGAAGCCCTGTGGATCAAGGACATCGGCTGGTACAGCTACGAAACCGGCGCTCCCTGCGATGCGCCCGAACAGGTGGATCTGGAACAGTATCCCCCGCTGATGCTGAAGTAAGGCCGAGCACGGACCGCAACAGGCGCGCCCTCTTGTGCTGATTGAACAGTGGGAAATCGTTGTCACCATGTATCGAAACAGCAAGCCGGACCTGTTCCGGCTTGCTGTTTTTTTGTCAGACCGCTGCTGATGATGCGGAAGAAAACGCCAAGTGTCCAAGAATTCGATGTTTATGGGCAAAACAAAAACCGCGCTTTGCACCATACCCTCCGAGGAGGTGTTGCCAATGGATTAAGACCGTCTCCCGCCGGGAGACCGGTACCTACCTGCCCCGGCGGAAATGCTGCTCTCCCTGAGTCAGTGTTCGGCGTGACCATCAACGAGCTGCTCAGCGGGCAGCGGCTCACCCCGGACGCCTATCAGGCTGCCGCGAAAAAAACTGATACAAGCCGTCAAAGTCAGCTGTTTTTTCCTGAAGGAACGGACGGCTTTCTATCATGCTAAATGGCTCAAAGAGCACCGGGCAGCCATGTGTGGCTGGAGATCGGTATCGCTGCGGTACTGGCGGCTGGGTTCATCGGCAAAAAGCCGTTGCTTCTTGCTGCCGTCTTTATCCCGCTAGTGACCGGGCATGCCTGGCGGTACAGCACCATGATAGCCCATGTGGAAGGCAAATTCTTTGACGGCATGGACAGCGAGGACTGAAATGCTGTAGCAGAAGGATCTGGATGTTGAGATTATGCAGCTTGCCTACCTATGACATGGTATCCGATAGTGATGACTGGTTATCGAGGTCGTTGAAGCTTGTCATTGGGTATTTGCTGTATTTCATTGACAATTGAGCTAAATGAGGGCGAAACGAACTTGATAAAGCCAAGGTTGCCAAGTGGATGAAGAGGTTCTTTCACCTCATTATTTCTGGAAGAGGCGCAGCATACCCTGCACCTGTGCATTGCGCACAGCCCGATTGACAGAGTAGTTAAATGAAAAGGCTTGTCAATTTACTCTTTTTTACCCGTGAAGCAGATGAAAACAGATATTCTAAAGGTTTTCAAACCTTTGGCACAAGAGACAGACCACCAGCTCCCCGTCCCAACTCAAAATAATCCTCCTCCCACGGCAGGATTCCGCATCCGTTGGTCGAACTATCCTTCCCGATGCATCTGCATCATCACGCTACAAAGGAGCATCCAACCATGGGAATCAAGTTGAACCGCCGCGCAGGTGCGTTTGAAAACCTGTATGCTGAGGCGGGTTTGCCCAAGGATGTACGCCGGGGCTTGAATTGGATCCTGGGGGGCAATCTGTTTGGTACACTGCACGGCATTGTGTGCGGCGGAGGCACGGCTGCGCTGGTGGGTCTGGCGGGCATGCTGGGGGCGGGCGATATGGAGTTCGGCTTGCTGGTAGCTATTCCGCAGATCGCGGCGCTGTTGCAGATCCCCTTTGCGCTGCTGGTGAACCGTACCCACAAGCGCAAGATCTATATGCTCACCATCGGTTTGTTTTCCCGGCTTTTGTGGATGCTGTTCGGCTTTCTGCCCCTGCTGAGCCGGGTGCCGGAAAGCCAGTTGCCGCTGGTGACCCTCATCTGTCTGCTGGGTATTTCCTCCGCATGCGGCGCTGTGATCAACGTGTGCTGGTTCCCATGGTTTTCCGATCTGGCTCCGCTGCGGATCCGGGGCAGATGGCTGTCCCTCAGGGATACGCTGACAGCTGTCGGCAGCCTGCTGTTTGGTTTGCTGGTGGCTTATCTGCTGGATGTGCTGCCGGTGGATTCCAAGTATATCGTCATTTTTCTGGTAGGCGGCGGCCTTGGCGTGCTGGACATGATCTGCTTTGCCTTTGCGCCGGAAGTATGGACGGCTAAGCCAAAGAAAGCGCCCATGCACAAGACCATTCTGGAGGCACTGTGCAACAAGCCCTTCATGCGCCTGACGGTGATGTGGACGGCTTGGAACTTCACTGCCAACCTGTCCGGTTCCTTCCTGACGCCGTACGCCATGAACAGCATGGGGCTGAACTTTATGCAAATCACCATCTTCGGCACGGTGGCAGCCTCTGTAGCCACGGTGCTGGCGGTGCCCCGCTGGGGCCGCACGCTGGATCAGTTTGGCAGCAAGAACGTGATGCTTATCGGCTGCATCGGTGCGTCACTGACTCCCGCATTCTATCTTTTCTCCACGCCGGGCAATATCTGGCCTACACTTTTGCACAATGTCATCGGTGCACTGTTCTGGAGCGCCAGTAATCTGGCAGCCAACAGCATGCAGCTTTCTGCGTCCCCGGATGAAAGCCGTCCCACCTATATCGCGCTGTTTTCCTGTATCACGGCGCTGGCGGGCGTGGCGCTGGGCACCCTGTGCGGCGGCTGGTTTTTGGAGGCCTGCAACGCTGCCGGTTGGTTTACCGGTTCCTTTGACCGCTATAAGGTGCTGATCCTTCTTTCCGTGGTGCTGCGCTTTGGCTTTACCCTGCTGCTGGTACCGCCCATGAGCAACGAAAACAACGCTACCCTTCGGGATGCCCTGCGCGGATTGACCGGGAGAGCGTAAACGAATCCAAAACAATAGTGAATGAATGTAAAAACACCGGAGCATCCTCCCGTGATTCGGGTGGGGCTCAGGTGTTTTCACATCTCTACACCCAATATATGGACGCTAAATGTGGGATTCTTAAGGGACCCTCGGCCCCTTAAGCAGGGGATCCAAGTGGGCAGCGCCCCCTTGGCCTGCCCGCCCTCACTTCTTTTCCTTGGCAATATAAATGGGCCGCTGCTTGGTTTCCAGATAGGTTTTGCTGAGGTACTGGCCCAGGATGCCCATGCAGAACAGCTGGATGCCGCCCAGGAACAGCACGATGCAGATGGTGGCGGGGAAACCGGCAACCGGATCGCCCCAGATGAGGGCTTTGACGAAGAAGAACAGCATCAGCAGGAAAGCGATGATGCAGAAGATCACGCCTGCCACGGAAGCGATTGCCAGCGGCATGGTGGAGAAGCCGATGATGCCGTCGATGGAATAGATGAGCAGCTTCCAGAAATTCCACTTGGTTTCGCCTGCGCTGCGTTCGATGTTTTCGTATTCCAGCCATTTGGTATCAAAGCCTACCCAGGAGAAGATACCCTTGGAAAAACGGCTGTACTCCTTCATGGACAGGATGGCATCCACCATCTGGCGGGTCATGAGGCGGAAATCCCGCGCGCCGTCCACGATCTCCGTGCGGGAGATCTTGCCCATGAGCTTGTAGAAAGCCCGGGCAAACCAGCTGCGGATGGGAGGCTCGCCCTTGCGGGTCACCCGGCGGGTGGCTACGCAGTCAAAGCCATCCTCTTCAATGCCCCGGAGCATATCCGGCAAGAGGGCAGGAGGATCCTGCAGATCCACGTCCATAATGGCGATATAGTCGCCGGTGGCAGCTTCCAGACCGGCATACATGGCGCTTTCCTTGCCGAAATTGCGGGAAAAGCTGATGTAATGCACCCGGTCATCCTTCTGGTGAAGGGCGCGGAAGCCCGCCAGCGTGCCATCCTTGGAGCCGTCATCCACAAAGACGAACTCCCACTCCACAGGCATATCGGCGGTTTCTTTTACAAAGGTGTCGTAGAAGATGGGCAGCGCCTCTTCTTCGTTGTAACAGGGCACGACCACACTGATCTTTTTCATGGGTTTCTCCTCTCACTCCAGGGGATTTATACGCCCATCTCAGGCAGATAGTCCAGGGAATTGAGCATCATCAGAACGGTACGGACTGCCTCGTCTTCGTCGGTATCCTCCGTCAGAAGGGAGTAGATATCCACTTCGTAGAGGTGGATATCATCGGCAGCAGCCATCACAAAGGTCAAAAGATGCATATCGCCCTTGTCCAGACTGTAGCTGAACCAGGCATGCTCCATACCGTCCAGCTCTACAACGGAGCCTTCTTCCGATATCTGGGCATTGTCATAGAGCGTCTTCATGTTTTCCAGCACGGGGGTTTCCAGCAGGAGCAGGTTCTCAGCAGACATGCCCGCAAAGGAACCCGCGTCGGTTACGTATACCTGCGCGGCAACTCCGTATTCCCGGGAGATGAGAAGCCAGCCTTTCACCTCCTGAATCTCCTTCAGCCACAGCTCGAAGCATTCCTCGCCGCCCTTGATATCCGCAAACAGCGCCCTGCCGCGGGCCAGCGCCGTTTCATCTGAGGAAGCGTGGAGCACCAGCGTGTCCAGAGGCACATCCATCCGGAAGGTGCCGTCATCGGCGGTGACCGTCATGTGAGGATCTTCCTTGGGTTCGCTGATGGTGAGCTGGTTCCCTTCCAGCTCTTCAAGGAATGACTGCAGCGAATCGGTGGAGCCGGTCTCATCCTCCGGCAGGGAAAAGTCCAGCGTGGCTTCAAAAGCAGCCAGCGCTGCCAGATCGCTTTCCAGCGCGGCAGCGGCTTCCTGATCAAACAGGTAATTCGCCTCGGCAGGGTAGGCCGTCCATACTTCGATCAGATCCTTACCCCGGTAGAAAATCGTCGCACGGGCTTCCGCCTGCAGCCGGGTGTCCGACTCGCCGGGAAGAAGCAGCGTTACCGGCGCGGTGAGGACCTGCTGTCCATACATTTCCTCCAGAGTAAAGACCGGCGCGGCAGTCAGGGTGTCGCCTAAGACGGTTTTCAGGCTCTGCGCCAGTGCGTCCGCCTGATAGTACAACGCTTCGGTGGAACCCTCCTCAGCCATTTCCAGACAGCTGATGCTCATCAGCGCCTGTCCGCCGGGCATGCGGAACACATAAACAGAGGCATAGGGATTGCCCTGTGCAAACAGAGCGTACAGTCCCTCCAGCCCCTCGGGAGCAACGGCATTGGGCATCTCCTCAAGGGTATATTCTTGCGCGCCCTCGGGCTTTTGAAAATACGCGATATGGCTGGTGGCCTGAGCCATGGGAGCAATCAGCAGCAGCACGGCGGTGAGCAGGGCCAGCAGACGGGTGTGCTTCACGGGTGTGTCCCCCTTTGGTTTCTGATATGTGCGGATCCGGAAAAGGTATCGTAAGATGTATTATATCATGAAACCTTGTGGGAAAACAACCGGCAGTGCACACTCCCTTTCTCCCGGCAGTTTTCCCGCCTGTGCTCCGATTTTGTGCGTGACATTCCGCCTCTGTTTGATTATAATGAAACTGCATTTTTATACCCCATACAAAGGGAGAAGGTTCTTTATGATGAAGAAATGGCTCTGTTTCTTTCTGTGCGTCCTGTGCCTGACGGCGCTGACCAGCGTTGCCATGGCTGCGGAACGCAGCTTTGCCGATGTGCCCCAGGACCAGCTGAATCTGATTCTGCCCAAGGGTCTTCGCGTGAACCAGTCCTGCGCCGACGGACAGCTGACCCTTGCCGTCGATGATGCTGCCACCGACTGGGCGCAGGCGCTGGCGACCACTGGCGGCAATGGAGCAACGGTGGAGGCGCTCTGGCAGGTGACCATGCCTGCGGGTATGGAAGCGCCCCGGTTTGTGTACATGCTCTATCCGATCTATGACGAGGCCGGGGTGCAGGAAGCCTTTGACATGGCGGAGGCCCAGCATCGCCTGACGCCTGTTGCCGGCGCGGACGGCTGGAATGTGCCCCATCGCCCGGACTATATGCCCATCACGGAAAAGGCGCTGCAGATCGGCCGTCCCATTCCGGAAGCCGGTATGATGGTGCCTCAGGAGGATGATTTCTGGGTCTATCTGGGCTGGTATGATGACCAGCAGCAGCCTGTGCTGTACCAGAAGGTGCATATCTCCCTTGCCCACAGCAAGACCGCCGCGTTCAAAACCCAGCTGAGCAAGCCCGTGCCTGCGGAGCGGATCATGCCGGCGGGTAACGCCGCTGTGGTGGATCGGATGGATGGTCAGATCACCTACAAGGATGTAGCGCCCGGGACGGAATATGTTACCGGGGTGCAGGCGCCGGAGGGAGCCTGTTATTATCAGCAGGTCTCCGGCCTGAAGGATCTGACCGGTTCTTCCCAGCTGCAGCCTGTACCGGGCAATCACCTGATCCAGCAGACAGTTATCCACAGGGAAGGCATGCCGGTAAACCATGCCTACACCTACAGCTACCTGTTCTATGACGCAAGCCAGCAGCTGATGCAGGTGGAGACCCTGCGCATCGCCCAGCAGACCGGGGATGAGCTGCTGCCGTGGCTGGCATACTGCTTTGACACCTTCCCCTTCACCGCCGATCAGCTGGTGGTGGAAAACGGCTGCGAGGATTCCGGCTATGTGATCGCCTACGATGAAGCCACCGGACATTTCACCTGTCGTTTCGACGGTGAAACCGGCAAGGATGGCCCCAGCAAACCCGGTAAAGTCAAGTTGAGCATCGTGGTGCCCCAGTGGGCTGTGGGCTACCGGATGCATACCGTAGCCAGCAACAGCCTGCTGGGTCCCGGCAGCGGCAGCCTTGCCGGTCTGGAATACGAACTGGATCAGGGTTACCCCAATGGTTTTGAAGCCGTCACCCCGGGCCAGAAGATCACCCTGAGCTACGAGCCTTTCAAGACCGTCAAGCCCGAGGATAACGACCTGACCCTCTATGTGCCGGATACCACCGCTGATGTGCCGTATGCCGCCGATCTTTGCGTGGTGCAGTGGCTGGATGATGAAGGCATCGTCAACAATCCCTGCTATTTCTGGCGCACCACGGAAAGCTTTGTGGTGGCTGAAACCGAAAAGCCTGTGATCCAGAAAAAGGATCTGGACAAGATGGGTCAGGTAACGGAGCCCACACTGGTAGTGCCCAACGGCAAACCTTTTGAGGATTGCAAGCTGCTTTTCTCTGCCTACTATACCGAGAGCGCCAGCGAATGGCATTATGAACTGACCATGGTGGACAGTGACGGCAACCCCATCCAGCCCGGCAACCACGGCAGCAATGTATGGGTGTACCTGCCCTTCCCGGAAGGACATCAGAGCGGGCAGAAGTACAAGCTGAATCACTATCTCAAAGGCCTGTACACCGGAAGCGATCTCAGCGCTCAGGAGGAATTGGCGGTGGAGGAAACCCTCTACGGCCTGATGTTTGAAACCGACTCCTTCAGTCCCTTTATTCTCAGCAAGAGCGAGGATGCCCCGGAGGAGACCCCGCCCCCGGATGCAACGGAGCCGCCGGTGCCTACCCAGTCCCCGGCACCGACCCAGTCCCCAGACGCAACGGAGCCGCCGGTTCCGACTCAGTCCCCGATGCCTACCCAGTCCCCGGTACAGCAGCCGCCCAAAGCTGGTGATGCCACGCCCATCTGCTGGCTGGCTGGGCTGATGCTGCTGTCCGCTGCGGGAATGCTGCTGCTGGGGCGCAGGGCTGCGCGGTAAAAGTGATTTTCTTCGGAACTGTCTGCGCTCTGCACCCTTTTCACAATCAACAGGCTGTTGTGCTTTGGCGCAACGGCCTCAGCCTGTCGAAAAACCCATACTTCTGTTCAAAAGTCGCACATCTTGCACCTACGGTGCTCGCTGTGCTTGCTGAAAAGCGCTGCGGCGCAAGGTTTTGTGGGCTCTGCCCACAC
>SVGQ01000084.1 GCA_015056245.1 Clostridiales bacterium
AGATCCGCGGTGGAGCAGCAGCTGAGAATAAAGGAAGCCATGGGAATCACTCACTTTCGGGAAAAATGATACCCCTTATTTTACCATGCCGAAAAGCAACTGTCCAATCAACGGTTGTTGATAAAACACCTGTGTCAGCTCCAGACCGCTGGCAGGCGCGGTGATGCCAAGGGCCAGCCGGTCGCCGGTATCCAGCGCCCGCTGGAAGGCATCCTCTGGAATGCGGCCCATGCCGATATCCATCAGGGTTCCGGCGATGATGCGCACCATGTTGTACAGGAAGGCGTTGCCTTTCACCAGCAAGGTCAGCTCATCACCGTGCTGGCTCAGTTCCACCGATTCCAGGGTGCGGATGGTGGTTTTGGCTGTGCCACCAGAGGCCTGAAAAGCCGAGAAATCATGGGTTCCCAACAAGCAGGGCAGGCTGCGCTGCATCCGTTCAAAGTCCAGCTTCTGGGGCACGTGGGCTGTCAGGTTGCGGTAGAGGGCGCTGGCATGGGGGGCATTGTGGATGCGATAAGTATAACATTTCCCTTTTGCGTCAAATCTTGCATGAAAATCAGAAGAAATATCCATGCCTGCCAGCACCCGGATATCGGTGGGCAGACAGGTGTTCAGCGCGAATGGATACTTATCTGCCGGAATGCGGCTCGTGGTGTCAAAGTGCACGCATTGTCCTTGGGCGTGCACGCCTGCGTCAGTACGGCTGGAGCCGGTTACCACAATGCGCTCGCCTGTGAGTTTGCACAGGGCTTCTTCCAGCACCTGCTGCACTGCCAGCGCATTTTGCTGCCGCTGCCAGCCTGCGTAATGGGTGCCGTCGTAGCTGACCCGGATCAATACCCGATGGGTACCGGGAACGGCTTCCGGTTTGATGATGGGTGGCAGTTCTGTCATGCAAACCACTTCCCGCACAGAATGGTCAGCACCAAAGTCGCCAACGTGACCAGTGCGGCATACAGGTCGATCTTGCCAAACTTGAGCACACGCATGCGGGTGCGGCCTTCGCCGCCGTGGTAGCAGCGGGCTTCCATGGCCATTGCCAGTTCACCGGCGCGGCGGAAGGCGCTCACAAACAGCGGCACCAGCAGGGGAACCATGGCTTTAGCGCGCTTGAACAGATTGCCGCTTTCAAAGTCCGCGCCGCGGGCCATCTGGGCTTTCATGATCTTATCTGCTTCCTCAATCAGCGTGGGAATGAAGCGCAGGGCAATGGTCATCATCATCGCCAGCTCATGGGAGGGAAAGCCGATCTTGCTCAGGGGTTTCAGCAGCACTTCGATGCCGTCGCACAGGGCGATGGGGGAGGTGGTCAGGGTGAGAATGGAGGTGCCCGCCACCAGAAAGATCAGGCGCATGCTGAAATGAACAGCCGTCATCACGCCCTCTTTGGTGATCTTGATAAAGCCCCACTGGAACCAGATGGTATCACCGGAGGAGAAGAACAGGTTCAGCACAAAGGTGATCAACAGCAGAAAGCGCAGGGGCTTGATGGTTTTCAGCAGCTGTTTGACGGTGATGCCGCTGAGCTTGGCGCACAGCGCCACATACACAAGGGGAATCACGTACCAAACGGGACTGGATACGCAAAAGATCATGGCGATGTAAACGATGGTCAGCAGGATCTTGGTGCGGGGGTCCAGCCGATGCACAATGGTATTGCCCGGCATGTACTGCCCAAGGGTGATATCTCTCAGCATGCGCCCGCCTCCTTGCCTGCCAATTTCAGGATGGCATCGTACAGTTCATCTGCTGTATACAGATCATCCGGCAGCTGGAAGCCTGCTTCCCGCAGCTGGAAGGCCAGCTCGGCAGCCTGAGGCACCCCCAGCCCGATGGAGGACAGCAGCTCCCGGTTTTTGAACACCTCCCGGGGCGTCCCGGTCATGGCAAGCTCGCCCCGGCTCATGACGATCAGGCGGGTGGCGAGGGTGGAGATATCGTCCATGCTGTGGCTAACCATGATCACGGTCAGGCCGCCTGCCGCATGCAGCTGACGGATCATATCCAGAATGCTGCGCCGGCCTGCCGGATCCAGACCGGCGGTGGGCTCGTCCAGCACCAGTACCTTGGGCTGCATGGCAAGCACACCCGCGATGGCGACCCGGCGCATCTGACCGCCGCTGAGCTCAAAGGGAGAGCGCTCGGCGATCTCCTCGTAATCCAGACCGACTTTTTCCATGGCAGTGCGCACCCGACGGTCGGTCTCTTCTTCGGAAAGCCCCAGATTTTTGGGGCCAAAGGCGATATCCTTGGCAACGGTTTCTTCAAACAGCTGGTATTCCGGGTACTGGAACACAAGGCCTACCTTGCGGCGCACCTCCAACAGGCTGGTGTTCTTGTCGGAGGTATCCAGTCCGTCCACGATCACCTTGCCCTCCGTGGGTTTGATGAGACCGTTCAAATGCTGCACCAACGTGGTTTTGCCGGAGCCTGTATGGCCCAGAAGACCGATCAGTTCGCCATCCTCAATGGTCAGGGTGATATCCCTCAGCGCCACAGCGGAAAAAGGGCTGCCCGGCATATAGGTATGCGTCAGATGTTCGATTTGGATGGGCATAGGGTATTCGTCAGCTCCTTTACCATATCTGCAACGGTGAGTATATTTTCATCAAGTGGGAGACCCGCGCCCCGCAGGCGCATGGCAAGCTCTGCCATGGGCGGCACATCCAGCCCCAGTTCTTTGATCTCTTCCACATGGGAGAATACCTGCGCAGGGGTGCCGTCCATAACGGCCCGTCCGCTATCCAGCACCACCACCCGGTCAGCGGCAGCGGCCTCTTCCATGTAGTGGGTGATCCATACCACGGTCATGCCTTTATCACGGTTCAGGCGGCGGACGGTTTTCAGCAC
This sequence comes from Clostridiales bacterium, assembly GCA_015056245.1. Lineage (GTDB taxonomy): Bacteria > Bacillota > Clostridia > Christensenellales > Aristaeellaceae > Limiplasma. The sequence continues at coordinate 2,854 of SVGQ01000084.1, forward strand.
ATCCTTGCGCCCGGAGGGATCCAGCATGGCAGTGGCTTCGTCCATGATGATCACGTCCGGCTGCATGGCAAGCACGCCTGCGATCGCCACCCGCTGTTTCTGACCGCCGGAGAGCATGTGGGGCGCGGACTCGGCTCGCTCGGTCATGCGTACGGCTTCCAGCGCCTCATCGATCCGGGGCAGCATTTCCTCCCGGGGAATGCCCAGGTTTTCAAGACCAAAGGCCACATCCTCCCGTACCACATTGGCAACGATCTGGTTATCCGGGTTCTGGAATACCATACCTGCGTGGCGGCGGATGTTCCATACATCGTCCTCGCTGGTGGTATCCATGCCGCAGACCAGTACCTTGCCGGCGGTGGGCAGATAGATGGCGTTCATCAGCTTGGCCATGGTGCTTTTGCCGGAGCCATTGTGACCCAAAATTGCCACAAAGCTGCCTTTTTCAATTTGCAGACTCACCTGATCCACCGCAGGGGTTTCGTCTTCTTCATCGTAATGATAGGTAGCCAGTTCCAGCTGAATAGGCCACTTCATTTCCTGTTCCAATGCAATCAGCTCCTTTCCTTCTGGATTCTGCTATCCAGAAGCGTTGGATGATCCGCTGCCCAGTCCCGGGCAGCCTGTTTGTCCAGTGCCAGCTGTTCCCGCAACGCATCCAGCGATGGGAACACCTGCTCCGGGCGCAGATAGGAAAGATATTCGAGGGTGATGGTTTCGCCGTACAGCGCCCCGCCTGCATAGTCCAGCAGATGGGCTTCCACAGTGGGCACGCCCTCCGGGCTGGTGGGATGCTTGCCCTGATTGAGCACGCACAGGTACAGGGCATCCCGCACGCAAGCCACACCCGCATAGACACCTTCAGCAGGCCATGCGTTTCGGCGCATGTCGTAGCGGATGTTGGCAGTGGGGAAGCCTAACTTGCTACCCAGCTGCTTGCCGCGGATCACCTCTCCGGTTACGGTAAAGGGCAGAGGATTTGCCTGTGAATGGTCACGCTTGCAGCCATCCTGCATTTCCATGCCTCCTTTCCTTGTCCAGAACCGATTTATTATACAGCAATACCCGCTGTCAGGTCAAATTTTACAAGGGAAAAACAGCAAAAACACGGCCCGGGATCCATGCCTTGCAACATCCCATCAGGAATGCTATAATCAAGCCAGCGAATCCCCTGAGAAACGGAGAGATACATACATGGATGCCTGCAAGCTGAAAAAGCGGAACTTGTGGCTGTTTCCTCTGGGAACTGTGGGCCGGGATATGGTCTACTGCCTGTTTACCAACTTCATTCTAACCTATATTCTCTTTACTCGCCAGCTGACGGCAGCCCAGCTGTCTGCCATCACCTTCATCATGGTGGCGGCCCGTGTGTTTGATGCCCTCAATGACCCCATCATGGGCAATATCATCGAGCGTACCCGCAGCCGTTTTGGTAAGTTCAAGCCTTGGCTGGTCATTGGCATTCTGTCAACCTCTGTGGTGGTATATCTGGCCTTCAATACCGATCTGCAGGGCTGGAGTTTTGTGGGCTTCTTCGGAGCGATCTATCTCCTTTACAGCATCGCCTATACCATGCACGATATTTCCTACTGGGGCATGGTGGCAGCCCTCAGCTCCGACGCGGATGAGCGCAATCAGTTCACCTCCCGGGCTACGTTGTTTGCGGGCATCGGCGGTACGGCGGCTTCTGTACTCATTCCCATGTTCACCACCGGCAGTCTGACCATTGGCGGCAGCGCCAATGTGGCTTTCGGGCGCATTGCACTGGTGGTGTGCTTACTGGCACCGCTGTTCCTGTGCTGCACCATCTTTGGTGTCAAAGAGCGCCGAACCAAAACTACGGAAGAAGTGCCGCCCATCAGCTTCAAGAAGATCATCTCCACCATCACCGGCAACGATCAGCTGATGTGGATCTCCCTGATCTTTCTGATTCAGCAGATCGGCAACGGTCTGGTGGTAGGCGGCATCGGCTCCACCTATATCTATTTTGACTTTGGCTATCAGGGCGGCCTGTACTCCCTGTTCACCACGGTGGGCATGTCCGCCACCGCCATTCTGATGGTGGGCTATCCTGCCATTTCCCGCAGGGTTCCGCGGAAAAAGCTGATGGGCATCATGGCAGTGATCTCTGTCATCGGCTATGTGCTGATGCTGCTGCCGGGCTTGCTTTTGCCCAGTGGGAATATGATCAAGTACTGGTGCATCGTTGTGGGCTATATGCTGTCCAATTTCGGTCAGTATTGCTATTACCTCATCATGATGATCTCGATCATCAATACGGTGGAATATAACGAGTACAAGCATGGTGTGCGGGATGAAGCGATCATTGCCTCGCTGCGTCCTTTCCTGACCAAGCTGGCCTCCGCGCTGATCGTGATGATCACATCTGGCAGCTACCTGCTCTTTGGCGTTACCTCCTACACCAACCAGATTTCCGATTTTGAAAGTATGGCAGCCAGCGGAGCCATCACCGAAGCCGCCAAGCTGGAAAATATCAACGGTGTTCTGAGCGGCGTGAACGCTGCCCAGGCCAATGGTCTGCTGCTTTGCATGACGGTGCTGCCCTGCGCCCTGATGCTGATCTCTTATTTCCTCTATCAAAAATTCTACAAACTGGATGAACCGGAATACGACCGCATCTGCGCTGAACTGGCTGAGCGGGAAAGCAGTGCGGAAGCTGCATATGAATAATTCGCAATACAGGAGGCATTTTCCATGACTGAGTGCAACATCAAATCTGAACATATCCGTTTGCTGGGCCGGTTGGACACGGCTCAGGAACCGATCTGTCTGGACTGGACGGGCAGCGGCTTTGAGGTGCTTTTCAAGGGCGAGGAACTCTGGGTGGAGCTGGAAGCTCCGGTACGCAAGCCTGATATGTGGGTGCTGGCAACGGTGGACGGCCACCCCATCACCCGTTTCCCGGTGCAGGAGGGCCGCCACTGGTATCCGCTGGTGCTGGGCATGAGCGCGGACAACAGCCGCAAAGTGACCCTGATGAAGGAAACGCAGGCCATGCCTGCCGCTCCGGAAGCCACGGTCATGGCGCATGGCCTTCGCTATGAGGGCGATTTACTGCCCTTGCCGGAACCGACCCTGCGCATCGAGTTCATCGGCGACAGCCTCACCAGCGGCGAGGGTGCGCTGGCTCCCAAGGACAACGACGAGTGGATCTCCCTGTGGTTCACTGCCTGCGGTAACTATTCCCACTACGCCTGCAAGGCGCTGAAAGCGGAGCGACGGGTGCTGTCCCAAAGCGGCTATGGCGTCAGCTGGGACTGGGAGATGAAACCAGAAGGCAACATGAGCGAAGGCTACCGCAAAATTGCTGGCGTGATGAAGGGCGAAGCTGCCGAGAGGCGGGGCTGCCAGAAGGATTACGATTTCGCCTCCTGGCCTGCGGATGTGGTGTGCGTGCGTTTGCTCACCAACGATATCGGCGCGACCCTGGGCCAGCACAAGGAAGCTGAGTTGGCCTCCACCATCACGGATAACTGCGTCCGCTTCCTGCGCACCATCCGGGAGTGCAATCCCACCGCCAAGATTGTCTGGATCCTGCCGGATTCCCAGCGGCTGCCCTATATTGCCATCAACGCAGTCAACCGCTGTGTGGCGGAGGGCCTTGGAGAGGTCAGCTTCTTTGTGATGCCGGATTATACCGACAAGGATATGGGGGCCCGGCAGCATCCCAACGCCGCCTATAACGAGCGGGTGGGTTTGATGCTGGCGGATTATCTGCGTTCCCTGACCAGCCATTGATTTCCGCGAATATTGAAACGACCTCTGCGCCCGCCGCAGGGGTCGTTCCATCTGAGGAAAGGAGACAGATATGATCCTCCACACCGGCATGCGCACGGATATCCCTGCCTTTTGTTCGGAATGGTTCCTGAACCGGCTGAAGGCTGGCTTCGTGCTGGTACGCAATCCTTTTGATCCCTCAGCGGTGACCCGGTACACCCTCTCTCCGGATGTGGTGGATCTGATCGGTTTCTGCACCAAGAATCCCGCGCCTATGCTGCCGCATCTGGATCGATTGCAGGACTATGGTCAACTGTGGTTTGTCACCATCACGCCCTATGGCACGGAAATCGAACCCAATGTGCCGCCTAAGGAGCAGGTGATGGACAGCTTTCTTGCGTTAGCTGCTGCTGTGGGGCCGCATCGGTTGGCATGGCGGTACGATCCCATTCTGCTGAACGAAACCTACACTGTGCAGCGGCATTTGCAGGATTTTGAAAGAATGGCAGACCGCCTCAGCGGGGCTACGGATACCTGCATCATCAGTTTCATTGACCTGTATGAAAAAGTAAAGCGCAACTTTCCGGAGGCAAGGCTGGTTGGGCAGAAGGAACGCATCCTGCTGGGCCGTGAGATGGCAGCCATCGCAGCCCGCCACGGTATGACCCTGAAAACCTGCGGCGAAGGGGATGAACTGGCTCCCTACGGGGTGGATTGCTCCGGTTGCATGACTATCCCGGTCTATGAAAAAGCACTGGGGGAGCGGCTGATCGTCCCCAAAGCCAAGCCCCAGCGCAAGGAATGCGCCTGCTGGCTGGGCGGCGATATCGGGGCATACCATACCTGCGCCCATCTGTGCCGCTATTGCTACGCTAACGATGACGCAGCTCTGGTGGCTCACAACCGGAGGCGTCACGATCCAGCTTCGCCCTTCCTGATCGGTAACGCCATGCCCGGCGACAGGATCCATCCGGCGGTACAGGAATCATGGATCGACAGGCAGCTGCGATTCTGGTAGAAGATGACTGCTGTATAAACAAACAAAACGTGCGCCCGCTGCAGGTTTCCTTGCAGCGGGCGCGCTGTATCAAGTGCCAATTGTGTTTTATGCTTCCAGAATACGTTTCATCATTCCGCTGACGGTCAGTACCCGCAGTTTGGTGTCTCCATCAGCAGCGCTATATTGCTCTTGCAACGCTGCGGCCTGTTCGGGAAGCTTCCGTGCAATCACCGCCAGATCCGCTTTCAGCGTTTCCTCCATAAAGGAGCGATTCTCCGGGATTTGATTCACCCAGATTTCCATAGGGTTCATGTCCCATTTGCCCTGAATGCGCAGCATCCGGCGCAGGCGGCGCATCACGCCTTTCGCCAGCTGTTTGGGCGATTTGCGGGTGGTGATCTCCACCGGCCCCTGAAAACAGGAGGTGGGGGTGGGATCACCGATGTACTTCAAATACCACTTGGCATACAGCCGCCGGTAGTTCTTCTCCTCCTGCGGCACCTTCAGCAGCAGCAGGAACAGATCCTCATAGAGGAAAGGGGAGAAGGTTTCAAAATCCAAGCGGGTGGTATAGGCGAAGTTGTTGCAGGTGCGAAGATCCTGATAGCACACATATTCATTGTAGGGAATACCAGAAAGGGCAGACACTCTTGCATTCAGGGCTTCCGCATCAGAAAACAGCCCCTCCAGCAGTTGACGGTACAGCGGTTCGTCGGCACCGAATTTCCCCAGATCGCCCATGATCTCACCGCCGCTGAGACCGGTGATCACCAGCCCGCACTGGGCTGTGTCCACTTTGTGCAGCATCCGGCTGAGGCCGGTGGTACCGGCGTAATACATCATACCTTCATTGCGGTCGAGGATCGCTTCCCGGTCGTGGATAAAGCCGGTGGGGTCGGTCTCGTCTGTGAGCAGTTCGCAGTTGCGTCCCTTCACCAGACGACTGGCAATTTGCAGTTCCATGCAGCCTTTCGCGCCGTAGCTCAGGCACAGAGGTTTGCTTGTTTCTTCCGCGCAAAAAGGCAGGCTTTTGAGGAAGGAACAGCGGGAATCCATGCCCGCGCTCAGGGTGAAAACCTGACGGTAGCCCTGTTGTTGATTCTTCTGAATCGCCATGGCACAGGACTCGGTAAACAATTGGTCGATCCGGGCCAGCAATGCATCCTCTGCTTCTGGTATTGCCTGCTCTGTCGGATCGGCGTATGTCTCCACCGTCACATCTGCCGGGGTGGCGCGCAGGTACTGGAAGCGTTCCAGGAAACGGATTTCCTGCACATAGGTATCGCTGCCAAGAAAACTGCAGCGCTGGATCATCTCCGCTGTGCCGACAGGATCCATGGTCAGGAGGATGTCAGCTGCCTTCGCGTTTTCTACAAGGGACAGAAAAGAACCGTCTGCCAGCCAATCCTTCTGATTCAGCAGGTAAAACAGCGGCTTTTTGGACAGCATATCATTGGCGAGGTACATGGTTTCCGCCTGCTTATCGTGGATGCCCAGCAGAAAAGAACCCCTGAGCAAACTCAGCGCAGCAGGCATGCCGCCGCTTTGATAGGCTTGCAGGATGATTTCTCGTAGGCAAAGGCCGGGATGGGCTTCCAACAATGCTTGATGGTTCAGCACATAGCCTTCCAGCACCACCCGGAAAGCATCATCCTCAAAATCGATCTGATCCTGCGGAAACCTGACAAGGCAGGGATGATAGATCAGTTGAAGTTCCTCAGAACCCCATTTGCGTGCTTTCATCCAAATTCATCTCCCTGTATGGATTGGTGCGTGCAAAAACGCATACAGAATACGCAGAATCATTGTAGCACAAAGTGGTGGTGAATCAAAGGGGACTTTTGGTGCTTGCGGCACTGGGCTGGGTATGGTAAGATGAGTTTGCACGCAAATGCGTGCCATGAAAACCGATGCAGGAGACAGTGAATCATGGAATTGGATGTTTCAAGAGGATTTATTTCGCAGGAAACGGCTTTTCCCTTTGAAGCCGAACTGGAACTGCCCCCGCAGGATGTATGCGGCGAGACGGTTACTTTCGCGCCGGTAAAACTCAGCGGCAAGTACACCGTATATGATGATATGGTCACGCTGGAAGGCGAATTGGAAACAGTGGCGCATGGCGCTTGCAGCGTTTGCATGGAACCCGCTCAGGCCCCCATTGCGGTTTCCTTTACCGAGCGTTTCCGCAAGGATGCCAATGAGGAAGAGGATGAGTGCTTTGCCTATGAAGGCAAAAAGCTTCCCCTTGATCATATGGCGCTGACGCTGGTGCTGCTCAACACCCCCATGCGTTTTGACTGCGGCACCGGCTGCACCGCCGCTGTGGAGTTGAAAGCTTGGAACGAAGCCGAAAAAGTCTGGGCAGAGGATGGGGATGAGCCTCAGGATACCTACCGTCCCTTTGAAGGTCTCAAGGATCTTTTGGGCGGCGAGGAGCAGTAAGCCACAGCGGCTGATCGTGCCGGAAAGAAACAGAAAACTGATTTTACATTTTTCTTTCCAACTCTGTCATAAAACCTCAGAAAAGGCTTGACAAAGCCTAAGCACCATCATATAATACGAAATGGTCACACTGTGACGGTGTATCCGTATGCGCCGAAGCATGCACAGTGTCGCCGGAGCAATCCATTGCTTGCTGACCGGGAACGATGCGGAAAGCGGTTGCACTTGCAGCACCTGCTACTCTTCAGCCCGGAAACAGATTCGCTGATGCGGATGATTTGAAACCCGGAAACTTTTCCGGGGGACGGAATGAGGAGGTGTAACAATGGCTCTTCCGAAGGGAAAAGTGTCCAAGGCCCGTGGCCGCAGCCGTCGCGCCAACTGGAAGCTGAGCCTGCCCGGCATCGTGGAATGCCCGCAGTGCCACGAAAAGAAGCTCGCCCACCGCGTGTGCAAGAATTGCGGTTACTATAACGGCGTGCAGGTCATCGATATGACCGAGAAGAAGGACAACGAATAATCGATCCTTCTCCATACAGGGCTGCTTGGCTAAACAAGCAGCCTTGTGTATATTCAAACCCTGAGAACAGAAGGAGTACCCGTTCTGCCGCCTAAGAGAGAAGCGTTCACCGGCTGAAAGACGCTTCGGCTATCGCAAATGGGGAAGGTCGTCTGGGAGGGCGCATGGGTGAAATATCAGTAGCCCGGCCGTGTGCGCACGATACAGCGCTAAGAGGCAGTGCTTTTTGCGCTGCGAAAAAAGGTGGTACCACGGAGCAAGTCCGTCCTTTGTTGGGCGAGGCAGCTCCGTTTTCTTTTTTGGAGGAATGAAGGGAGGCGATGCGATGAACTGGGATCAGATCTTTTCCCGGTTAAGTGTCACGGGGGTGACGCTGCTTGTGGCAGGCTGTGCGCTATGCCTGTATGCGACCCGGTTGGTCCGGTTCATCTTCCGGGATCATGGCGACAGAATGGTGTTGCCGGTCAGGCTGATCGGTCTTGCCGTTGCGGTCTTCGGCGCGCTCGTCCTGCTGGATTTCATTCCCGGCTTATAAACAACCACAACCATTACGAATGGAGGAAATAACAATGGCTGATACTCAGGAATTTACCATGGAAAAAGTGTATGCCCCTCAAGCCATCGAGGATAAGCTCTACAAAATGTGGGAAGAAAGCGGCGCTTTCATCGCCAAGCGCGAGGAAGGCAAGAAGCCTTTCACCATCGTGATGCCGCCGCCCAACATCACTGGTCAGCTGCACATGGGTCACGCGATGGACTGCCTCCTGCAGGATGCTCCCATCCGTTATCACCGCATGAAGGGGGATCCTACCCTGTGGCTGCCCGGCACCGACCATGCTGCCATCGCTACCGAAGTGAAGATCGTGGAAGCCATGGCAAAGGAAGGCCTCACCAAGGAAAGCCTTGGTCGTGAAGGCTTCCTCAAGCGTGCCTGGGATTGGAAGAAGGAATACGGCGGCCGCATCGTCATGCAGCAGCGCCGTATGGGCATCAGCTGCGACTGGAGCCGCGAACGCTTCACCATGGACGAAGGCTGCTCCAAGGCTGTGCGCGAAACCTTCTGCCGCCTGTACGAAAAGGGCCTGATCTACCGCGGCAACCGTCTGGTCAACTGGTGCCCCGATTGCCAGTCCGCTATCTCCGACGCGGAAGTGGAGCACAAGGAAATGGACGGCAACTTCTGGCACCTGCTCTACCCGGTGAAGGAAACCGGCGAGATGCTGGAGCTTGCCACCACCCGTCCCGAAACCATGCTGGGCGATACCGCCGTGGCTATCAACCCCGAAGACCCCCGCTATGCTCACCTGCATGGCTGCCACGTGGTGCTACCCCTGATCAACAAGGAAATCCCCATCGTGTGCGATGAGCACGCCGATATGGAAAAGGGCACCGGCGTTGTGAAGATCACTCCTGCCCACGACCCCAACGACTACGAAGTGGGCCAGCGTCACAACCTGCCCTTGGTGCGTGTGTTCACCTATGACGGTCATATGACCGGCGCTGCCGACAAGGCTGCTTATGAAGAACTGCTGGCTTCCGGCAAGGCTGGCAAGAACGAGCCCGAAGTGCTGGATTGCGGCAAGTATGCCGGTATGACCACCGCCGATGCCCGCAAGGCCATCGTGGCTGATCTGACCGAGCTGGGCCTGCTGAAGGCTGTGGAACCCATCAAGCATGAGGTGGGCGTGTGCTACCGTCACTCTAAGACCGCCATCGAGCCCATGGTGTCCAAGCAGTGGTTCGTGGATATGAAGCCTCTGGCCAAGCCCGCTATCGAGGCCGTCACCAGCGGCAAGACCCAGTTTGTGCCCGAGCGTTTCACCAAGCAGTACATGAACTGGATGGAAAACATCCGCGACTGGTGCATCAGCC
>SVGQ01000085.1 GCA_015056245.1 Clostridiales bacterium
TTCTTTAGTAGCGGTTGGCAGACCTTCTACTATTCTACCATGGAGCCTTACGAATGGACTCATAGCTTTAAGCTTTCTGAACCCCCGCTCGAAGCGGGGGTTTTCGTTACACAAAAAATCGGAAATCCTTTTGGATTTCCGATGCTGGTGGAGCATAGGAGACTCGAACTCCTGACCCCAACACTGCCAGTGTTGTGCGCTACCAACTGCGCTAATGCCCCGTGCTTTCTGTGACCGTTGGCCTCATCAGCGAGATATATAATATCACACGATCCCGGGTTTGTAAACCCCCTTTTTGAAATTTTCTTGATTTTTTTCGCAAAAGTTGCAAAACCCTTGAACTGCAACGATTTCTCCTGCTCTTCATCACCGGGATCACACCCATTGGCCATACATGAAAAGCTGACTTTCCGCTCAACCTACGGATGCCATACCCTGAGCAATGGGTCCCCTTGCAGCAAAACACTGGGAAAGGATGAAACATCATGAACGAACCCAAACAGCTCCATCACAAAAAACAGGCAGACGGTCAGCAGAACCCAGCCAAAGCCTCCGTCACTGCCCATGTGATGCAGGAACAGTCCCAGCGGGATCACAGCGATGTGCTGGGCAGTTATACCGGCACGCCGGCTGATGGCGGTCAGCCGGTGCAGGACCAGGACGATCTGTAAACAAACTGCCGGGCCAGTTCATATCGCCCGGCAGTCATCTTTCTTCAGCGCAACCCATTCATTTTCTCCCAATCGCTGCGTATGACAGCATACAACGCGCAATCGTGAAAACCATCCCGTGTCCGATAATAATTCCGCAATAATCCTTCATACTGCATCCCTGCTTTTTCCATTACGCAGCCGGACGCCCGGTTATGAACTGAATGAAAGGCATCAAGCCGCTCCACATCCGTACACTGAAACAGATAATCGATCACCGCCCTGGTTGCCTCGCTTGCATAGCCCTGATTCCACCAGCGGCTTCCGATCTTATACCCAAGCGAACCCCGCAAATCACATTCTGATGAGATTTCAACCCCGATCGAGCCGATCATCTCCCCATCTTTCAGGGTGATCGCCCAGTAATAGGTATCTTCTGCCGCATAGCGGCCCAACCATTGTTGGAGCAAGCGCCGGGTCTCGTCCAGACTCTGGTGGGCCTCCCAGCGCAGAAAGCGCGTCACTTCGGGATCGCTTGTCCAGTTTCGAAACATCATCTCACTGTCCGTGGGTTTCAGCCGCCGGAGAATCAACCGTTGGGTCTCGATGGTTTGGGTTCCTGCATGTTTCAATGGAAATCCTCCGTTTCGCCTGACAAAGCAAAAAGCACGCCCCGACACACAAACCTGTCGGGGCGCGCTGTTTGATGCATTACAGCTTGTTGATCAGATCGTACAATTCGCGGTTGAAGTGCTTCTTCATGCTCAGGGCATCGGCGATGGGCATGTTGAACACCTGACCGTGGCGCAGACCGATGGCCTGATTGGCGATGCCGCGGTTGAGCAGCTGTACAGCCAGATGACCGGCTTCGAAGGCGAAGGCGCTGTCGGAAGCGCAGGGCACAGCGCCGCGCTGGGTGTAACCGATCACGGTGGCACGGGCTTCGATGCCGTTGCACTTGCGCTTGAGGATGCTGGCCAGACGCTCGGCGTTCAGGGGTTCGCCGGGATAGATGGTCTTGCCGTTATCGTTGAGGAACTTGCGCCAGTCAAATTCCTTCATCTTGTGCCAGCAGTTTTCACCGATGACCAGCGTAGCACGGGTGTTGCCCTTGGCGATGAGGCTGTTGAGACGGGCAGCCAGATCATCCACATCCCAGTCCATTTCGGGACAGACGACCATTTCAGCGCCGGTAGCCATAGCGGTACGCATGGCGATGTCGCCAGCGTGACGGCCCATCACCTGCACCACAGAGGGGCGGTCATGGCTGCGGCTGGTGGCGCGGATGGAACGGACAGCGTCCACGCAAACGTTGACGGCGGTGTCAAAACCGAGGGTCTGCTCGGTATAGCCCAGGTCGTTGTCGATGGTGCCGGGGATGGTCACGCAGGGAATGCCCAGCTCGCACAGACGCATAGCGCCGTTAAAGCTGCCGTCGCCACCGATGACCACCAGAGCGTCCACACCCAGCTCGCGCAGGGTCTGGGCAGCCTTGCGCTGCACTTCGGGCTTCTTGAACTCGTCGCAGCGGGCGGTGCGCAGGAAGGTACCGCGCTGGTCAGCGATGTCCAGCACCGTTTCCAGGTTCAGCTCGGCAATATCATCCTCGGGGTTATCGCTCAGGCCAAGCAGGCCGTTGTAGCCGCGCTTGATGCCCATCAGCTTGATATCATACATAGCGGCGCAGCGGGCTACGGCCACAACTGCCGCGTTCATTCCGGGGCTGTCGCCGCCGCTGGTCAGAATACCAATCTTCTTAATCATCGTGTTCTCTCCTTAACACAATTCTCCATGCGGCTGTGCCGCAACCATCAGTATAGCACAGCTTTTGGGTTTCGCAAGGGTTTCGGAATGTTCAAACAGGGATGTAAGCTTTTACACCACTGCATTTTTCCTGTTTTTCCAACAGAAAATATTTTTACTCCACTTCAACCGGGTCGGCAGCCTCGCCCTTGCCGCCCACATGCTTCAGATAGGCAGTGGGGCTCATGCCCACCACATGCTTGAACTGTTTGCTGAAATGGTAGGGATCCGGCATGCCGATCTCCACACCGGTCTGGCGCACGCCCACGCCGCTGCGCAGAAGGCTCTTGGCACGCTCCATCTTGAGGAACTGCAGATAGCCCAGCGGGGGAATGCCCAACTCAGCGGTGAAACGTTTGCGGAAGGTTTCCACCGGCATGCGGCTGATGGCTGCCATCTCGGCAAGGCTGAAGGAATCCTTGTAGTTGCCGGCGCGCATGGCATCCACCACACGGGCGATTTCATAGCTGAGGGTGGCGCTGTTGGCTACGCTCTGACCGCAATGAGCCGCCAGAAGCGCCCACAAAAGCTGCTGCAGCTGGAAGCTGGCATCGGCGGTGTCCATGTGGCGCACCACCACCTGCACGATCTGCCGGATGAGGCCCACCTGCGTAGGCAGCATGCCCTGACGGGCGGGCAGACGGTTGTAAGCGTTCATCTGGCGCATGAAGTTTTCCATCAGCGGGCCGGTGAGGATAAGCCACAAAATGCGGGCATCCTTGGCCTTGCGCAGGGTGCAGCCCTCGGTATGGGCAGGCACGATGACGCACTCGCCCCGCTGCAGGGTGATTTTCATATCGCCGTGGCAGAAGTCGAAGCTGTCCTCTTCCGCCACCAGCCAAAGGGGCGCGTCCGAAGGAGCCAGCATATACTCTTCCTGAGAAAGAAAGGCGCTGCCCGCCGTGTCGATCCACACACCGGACTGGCGTACCAGCTCAGCGGGGGTATGCGTTCCCTGCACCACCACATCGGGATCGGAGCTGCTGGTGTGAATGGGCTGAAAAATCGTCGTTGGCATAAGCGCACCACTTTCTTTAGAATTGAGCAAACGTTTTCATTGCTCGTTAGCTTATTTTAACAGGCAGGTCGAAACACTGTCAAGGACATGCAAGAAAAAAACACGATTCAAAAATGGTGGATTTTGACCTTCCATAGCTGCCAGAAATCTCAGCCGCCAAAAAGCCTGCGTACATCCTGGAAGGTGAAGAACACCATCAGACCCAGCAAAAGCGCATAGCCTGCCAGATGAATCATAGCCTCCACGTTCTGGTTGACCGGCTTGCCCCGGATGCCTTCAATGGCAAGGAAGATCAGGCGGCTGCCATCCAGACCGGGAATGGGCAGCAGATTCATCAATCCCAGATTGACGGAGATGAACATCGCCAGCTGCAGATACACGGGCAGGCCGCCGGTGCGGGTCTCCTGCGCCACCATGGACACGATACCCACCGGGCCCGCGCTCTGATCCAGCCCCTCGCCGGTGGTGACCAGCTTGCCAAGGGCCTTGACGATCGCCACAGCAGAATCAGCGGTCAGGTTCCATGCTTCGGGGATCACCCGGCGGAAAGGCAGCTTTTTCGCCCCCTGCTGAATGGTGATGCCGATCATGTATCGACCGGCCTCTTCATTATAGTAGGGCGTGATAACGAAATCCATCTCCTGCCCATCCCGCAGTATGGTCACAGGGATCTGCTCCCCCTCGCCATAGGCACCGATGGCATTGCTCACATCCTGAGCGGTGGCATCCGTCAGTTCCACATCCCCGATGCGCACGAACACGTCACCAGCCCGCATACCCGCCTCATAGGCAGGCAAACCTTCATCCACACTGTGCAGAAAGGGCGTATCCGCTTCCGCGCCGTAGCCAGCCATCAGGATCACCGCCAGCACAAAGCCCAGCACCGCATTCATGGCAGGGCCGGCAATGGTCACCAGCATCCGCTTCCAGACAGCGGTTTTGTTATAGTTACGGGGATCATCCTGCTTTTCGCCCTTGGGGTCATCGTCGGTATCGCCGTAAAACATGCAATACCCGCCCAAAGGGATCAACCGCAGGGAAAACTGCGTGCCCCGCTTGCCCATCCGGCCCCAGATCTGCTTGCCAAAGCCGATGGAGAATTCCTTGACCTCAATGCCGCACAGACGCGCCGCAGCAAAATGACCGAACTCATGGATCATGATCAGCACGCCCAGCATCAAAAGAGCCAGCAAAACATACAAAATGGTCATACCGTTGATTGAATCCTTTCTTTGACAGATTGATGACATGACCGGGACTGTCTCCCGGATAGCATATGCGGTCGGGCAGCGGTTCACGCATACCCGACCGGCAAATGTGTTGATGATTCCTTATCCCAACAAGCTCCGTGCCACCTGCCGTGCCTCCGCGTCAGCGGCGAACACCTGCTCCTCCGTATCAGCCGGACGGTTTCCGATGCGCTGGAGGGTCTCCTCCACCACATCGAAAATTTTGCCGATGGGCATGGTTTCGCCGCCCTGACCCAGCAGCTTGAACACCGCTTCTTCATTGGCGGCGTTGAGCATACAACAAGCCGCGCCGCCTGCCGCCATGCACTCCTGCGCCAGCCGCAGGGAGGGGAAGCGCACCGGATCCGGCTCCTCAAACGTGAGGGAGGACAACTTGAACAGATCCAGTTCCTCGCCGCCGGTGGGCAGACGCTCCGGATAGCTCATGGCGTAGAGAATGGGCAGGCGCATATCCGGTGTGCCCAGCTGGGCCAGCAGTGCGCCATCCTTGAAGAACACGCCGCTGTGGATCACGCTCTGGGGATGCACCACCACCTGAATCTGCTCAGGGGTCACATTAAACAGCCACTTGGCCTCGATCATCTCCAGCGCCTTGTTGAACAGGGTCGCTGAATCGATGGTGATCTTCTGGCCCATCACCCAGTTGGGGTGTTTCAGCGCCGCATCCCGGGTAGCCGCCCGGATCGCTGCCGCATCCCACGTGCGGAAGGGGCCGCCGGAACAGGTGAGGGCGATGCGTTCCACCGGGTTGCCGCCCGCGCCCTGCAGGCACTGGAAAATGGCGCTGTGCTCGCTGTCCACCGGCAAAAGCATGTTTTCGCCCGCCAGCGCAGCCGCCTGCGTCACCAGCTGACCGCCTGCCACAAGGGCTTCCTTGTTGGCGAGCAGCACCCGCTTGTTGTGCCGCAGAGCGCACAGCACGCTGCTGAGACCCGCCATGCCCACCACGGACACCAGCACATCATCGCAATCGCACTGGGCAGCCAGCGTCAGGGCTTCCTTGCCGAACACCCACTGGCAGAACCGCAGGTCCTCGGGGATCTCCTCCATCGGGATGGGGGTGCACAGACCCGCCAACTGAGGCCGGAATTCCCGCACCTGCTCAAACAGCTGCTCCTTGGACCGGTTGGCAACCAGCGCCACCACCTGAAAGCGATCCGCGTGGAGGCGGGCCACCATCAGCGCCTGAGAACCGATGCTGCCCGTGGAACCAAGAACAGCGATACGCCGCTTCGTCATAGCCATCAGGAAAAACTCCTTTCCGTTATGCCAGCAGGATGACCCGGTAGCAGTACACGATGATCGCCACAAAGAAAATGCTGTCCAGACGATCCATCATACCGCCGTGACCGGGGAAAATGGTGCCGTAATCCTTCACCTGACAGTGCCGCTTTACCATAGAGGCAAACAGGTCGCCCATCTGCCCGGCTGCGCCGCCGATGAGACCCACCAGCAAATCGCCCCAGATGGGAGCCCGCACCGCCATATCCGGCACAGCCGCCGCGAAGATGCGGCCCACCACGAAAGCCACCAGCACGCTGCCGAACAGGCCGCCCACGGAGCCGGAGATGGTCTTGTTGGGGCTTACCTTGGGGCACAGCTTGGGGCCGCCCACAGAGCTGCCCACAAAATACGCCAGCGTATCGCCGCCCACCGCAATGCCGAACACCTGAAGCAGCAGCATCAGCTGAAAACTGCGGGGCTGGGTATCCAACAGGCCCAACAGGCACATGGCAGGAAACACGATGCTCATCAGGGGCATCACGCTCACCAGCACATCCGTCAGCTCCGGCTGGTTGCGGCGCATTACCTGAAACAGCACGCAAAAGCAAAGCACCGCCAGCACAGGGATCATCGACTGGGCAGAGTAAAACATCATCAGGGGCACGCTGCACACAAGGCCCGCATAGGCCACCCAGCTTACCGGCTGATGACCGCCCACCCGGAGCGCATTGTGCATTTCATGGATAGCAACGCCCACGCACACGCAGGCCACCAGTGCAAATACCCAGCCACCTGCCCATAAAACAACCGCGAGAATCGCCACCAGCACAACTGCCGTGGCTACCCGCTGGGCAAGGCCGCTTTTTTTCTTTTGTTCAGTTGCCCCGATGTTTTCAGGGGTTTTGGTTTCGCTCATGGTTGGTTTCTCCTTCTTAAAAGGGTCGGTGGGCAGGGGCGCTGCCCCTGCACCCCGCTTAAGGGGCTGAGAGCCCCTTAAGAATCCCACGTATTGCGCCGTTTTACGGCGCAAAGGGAATGGGCATAAAACACAATACCGAAGGCATCAGCGACCAGAAGTCGCGGGTTGAAACGAATGTAGGCCACGGCAGTAATCCGCACAAAGATTGTAGTTACACAGCATAATGCCGAAGGCATCAGCGACCCACAGTCACAAACCGAAGCGAGGGCTGGACACGATCAGTGCCTGAAACGCCGCCTGAATTTGCACAGCAAGGCTCTTCAAAGTCCCGCGCTTCTTTGCTCCGCTTCATTCTTCCCGGCCGCCGTACCGGCGGGAACGCCGCTGAAACTCTTCAATGCAGGCGTGAAGCTGCGGCACATGGAAATCGGGCCACAGATCCTCCGGGAACACGAACTCCGCATAGGAGCACTGGTACAGCAGGAAATTGCTCAGCCGCATCTCGCCGCTGGTGCGGATCAGCAGATCCACCTCCGGCAAGCCCTTGGTATAGAGATGATCAGCGATGGCGGCCTCATCGATGCTGTCCACGGTGCGCTCGCCCGCAGCCACCTGCGCCGCCAGCAGCTGCGCTGCCCGGACGATCTCCGCCCGTCCGCCGTAGTTGACGGCAATATTCAGGCTCAGGCCGGTATTCTTGGCAGTGCGTTCCTCTGCCTGCTCCAGTACCAGCCGCTGGGGTTCCGGCAGGCCGCTCTTGTCGCCAAGGATCAGGATGCGCACGCCTTTCTCATCCAGCTCGTCGATCTCGCTGTGAAAAAAGTCGAGAATCAGCTGCATCAGCGCGTCCACTTCGGTTTTGGAGCGGTTCCAGTTCTCGGTGGAGAATGCGTAAAGGGTCAGCGCCTTCACGCCGATATCGCTGCAGTTGCGGATGATCTCACGGAGGTTTTCCGTGCCCGCCCGGTGACCCAGCGCGATCTTCAGCTTATTTTTCTTAGCCCAGCGACCATTGCCGTCCATAATGATGGCAATATGCTGGGGCAGGCGTTCCGGGTCGATGGATGCCGGCAGGGGGTAACGAATGGCGGTCATGGCTCATCCTCCTTGGGGGTATTGGAATGGTCCCGGCGCAAGCCCACCAGAAAGCGGGAGACGATCAGCCGCCGTCCATCCTCCTCCACAGCCACCACCCGGGTGGAGGCATAGCCCAGAGCTTCGCCCTCGTCAGAGCGGAGAAGCTCGTCTGGGCTGGGCTGGCGCTTGGGGGGCGCGGCGGTGGGCACCACATCCACGCCGGTGATGCCGCTGGCAGCCAGAATCGCCAGGGCAGCCTGCGTGGGCAGGCCCAGCAGATGCTCAAAAGTTTGCTGCATAGTGGGTTCGCTCCTGTTCACACAATGCGGAATTATCCGGAAATGCAAGAGTGTCCCAAAGAACCTTTTCGGCTCTTTGGGACAAGAGGAAGCTTACACTTCCATGATTTCCTTTTCTTTCTGGGCGCCGATTCCATCGATGCCCTTGATGGCCTCGTCGGTCTTGTCCTGCACCTTCTTCTCGGCCTTGGTGCGGTCGTCCTCGGTGATGTCGCCGTTCTTTTCCAGCTTCTTGATCTGCTCCATGGCATCGCGGCGGATGGAACGGATGGCAACCTTGGCTTCTTCCACGGTCTTGCGGACCACCTTGGTCAGCTCCTTGCGGCGCTCCTCGTTGAGCTCGGGGATGACCAGACGGATGATCTTGCCGTCGTTGGAGGGGTTCAGACCCAGATCGCTCTTCAGGATGGCCTTTTCCACCAGGGGCAGGGCCTTCTGATCCCAAACGCTGACCACCAGCATGCGGGGTTCGGGAGCGGTGATGTTGCCCATCTGGGTGAGGGGAGTCTGCACGCCGTAGTAGTCTACGACAACGCGCTCCAACAGCTGGGGGTTGGCGCGACCGGCGCGGATGGAGCGCAGATCGCTCTGGAGAACGGAAGTGGTTTTCTGCATTTTTTCAGCAGCGGTATCAATGACCTGACGATACATAGCGGTTCCTCCTTACAATAATGGCATGGGAGCCGTTTGATTCTGTTTGGAAAAAGCAGGCGCAGACGCTGCGTCCGGCTGAATTTTCCTGCCTGTTGGGGGGCGGGCGGTCACTTTCACCGCCCATGCATACCGCTATTGTACCGCTTTGTGGGGTTTTTGGCAAGAGTGCGGGGCGCATTTTCAAGCAGAATTGTACCCGAAGGCGGAAAATATCCGGGCCATGCGCACAGCACTCCGGGCGCTGACGCCGTAAAGGGCGAAGCCCATCGCCCCTGCCACTCCACTTTTGCTGTTTTCATTCCCCCGAAAACAGATTTATGCTATAATGAAAGGTGACGTTCTCACCCCTTTCAACCAACACAGACGGAGGATGATTTTTATGCGGCAGACCCGTTCTTTCCATATTGGCAACCTTCCCATCGGCGGCGGCGCGCCCGTCACCGTGCAGAGCATGACCAACACCGACAGCCGGGACGCTGCCGCCACCATCCAGCAGATCCGCGATCTGGCAGCGGCAGGCTGCGATATCGTGCGATTGTCCGTATACGATGAAGCCTGTCTGGACGCGCTGCCCGCCATCATTGACGCATCCCCCGTGCCGCTGGTGGCGGATATCCACTACCGGGCCGACCTTGCCGTGGGCGCTATCGAACGGGGCATCGCCAAGGTGCGCATCAACCCCGGCAACATCGGCTCTCAGGCCGAGGTGAAAATGGTGGCTGACTGCGCCCGGATGCACCATGTGCCCATCCGCATCGGCGTCAACTCCGGCAGCATCGAAAAGGATATTCTGGCCCGTGATGGCGGCGTGACCCCGCAGGGTATGGTGGATAGCGCGCTGGGACATGCCCGGCTTTTGGAAAACGCCGGTTTCAGCGATATCGTGCTCTCGCTGAAGGCTTCCAGCGTACCCCTGACCGTGGCGGCCTACCGTCTGGCGGCTGAGAAAACCGACTATCCTCTCCATGTGGGCGTGACCGAAGCCGGTCTGCCCGGCGCTGGCAACATCAAGAGCGCCATCGGCATCGGCTCTCTGCTTTTGGACGGCATCGGCGATACCATCCGTGTCTCCCTCACCGGCAGCCCCATCCCGGAAGCTGCCGCCGCCATTGATATCCTCAAGGCAGTGGGCCTGCGCAACAGCTTTGTCAACGTGGTCTCCTGCCCCACCTGCGGGCGCACCGGCATCGATGTGGCTGCCATTGCCAAGCGGGTGGAAACCGAGCTTGCCGATATCCGCGTGCCCATGACCGTTGCCGTGATGGGCTGCGTGGTCAACGGCCCCGGCGAAGCCCGGGAAGCGGACATCGGCCTTGCCGGCGGCGGCCTCAGCAGCGCAGGCGGCGCGGCAGGCGGAGAGGGCAGTACCTATGCCGTAGGCGCGATTTTTGAAAAAGGCAAAGCCGCCCAGAAGGTGGAGGGCGATCTGGCTGCCATCCTGATTGAGCGGGCCAGAAAACTGGCAAAAGAGAAAGAGGCTATGAATGAATAAAACCGAACTCCTGCAAGCCCTCGAAGCAACCGTGCCACCCCTCAAAGGCAAACTGCACATCGAGCGCGTGCTGTACAAAAAAGAAGCCAACAAGGCGTATGTGTCCTTCCTGTGTGACGAGCTGGTGGGCGAGCGGGATTATCTCCTGCTGGAAAACCGGCTGCGCCAGCTGTTTCCCCAGCTGACGGTAGCCATGCGCATTGCCAGCCCGGGCCTTGGCGAGGCCTTTTTGCAGGATGTGAACGCCTACAAATCCGTGCTGACGGACTTTTTGCGCCGCCTGAGCCCCGCCATGGCAGCCTGGGTGGACGATACCGGCTGGACTTACGAGGACGGCAGTCTCCTGCTCACCTGCCCGGACGCCATCGCTCTGCGTTTTTTCAAGAACCATCAGGTGGATGAAAAACTGAAAACCGCCATCTATGATATTTTCCGGGTGAATGTACCCGTGTCCATGAACGTATGCGGCGAGCGGGAAGCCTGGACGCAAAAAATGCGAGCCGAGCGCGGCTTTTCCTTCCCCACCAAGGAGGAAACCAGCGAACCGCCCCTGTGGGATGATTCCGTTCTGGCCCAGCAGGCAGGCGAAATGGATAGCGGCTTCGGCGGCGGGTTTACCAGCACAGTGGGCGGCGCAAACGGCGCAGGCAGCAGCGGGAGCGCTTCGGGCAATACAGCCAGCAGCTCCAACCCCAATGCCGCAAGCCGCATCGCTGCTTCCGGCGCAGCCCGTCCCGCTGCCAAGAACGAGCCCAAGGGCAATGTGATCAAAGGCCGGGGCATCGCTGACCCGCCGGTGCCCATCTGCGAATTGGCAGAGGACAGCGGCGTGGTAGTCATCGAGGGCATCGTTACCGGCCTGAACGACCCCAAGGAACTCAAGGGCGGCGAAACGGTGCTCAGCACCTTCGCGGTGTACGACGACAACGGCACCATCTACTGCAAGGCCTTCTACCAGTACCGGGCCCGCCGCACCCCTATGGGCGAGACCCCCAAGCCCCCCACGGACGAGGAGCGGCAGAAGGTCAACGAACAACTGAAGATGATCAAAAACGGCATGTGCGTCCGCGTCCGGGGCGAATGCCGTCAGGATAACTTCCTTGGCGAACTCAGCATCACCGTGCGGGATATTCAGGAAATGCCCAAGAAAACCCGTCAGGATACCGCCGAGGAAAAACGCATCGAACTGCACATGCACACCACCATGTCCACCATGGATGCCACCGGCGACGCGGGCGCGTTGATCGCGCAGGCCGCCAAGTGGGGCCACCCTGCCGTCGCCATCACCGACCACGGCAGCGCCCAGGCCTTCCCGGCGGCTTTTGGTGCTGCCAAGAAAAACGGTATCAAGCTGATTCCCGGCGTGGAGGGCTACCTGTGCGAGATGAACCCCATCGTCCGGGACGCGGATGACCATCCGCTGGACAGCCCCATCGTGGTGCTGGACTTTGAAACCACCGGTCTCAGCCATGCCATGGACCGCATCATCGAAGTGGGCGCGGTGAAGCTGGTGGACGGTCAGGTGGTGGATGAGCTGAGCATCCTGTGTGACCCCGGCGTGCCGCTGAAGCCCAAGATCAGCGAAATCACCGGCATCACCGACCTGATGCTCCGGGGCAAGGAGACCCCTGCCGAGGGCGTGCGCCAGCTTTTGGACTTCATCGGCGACTGCCCGGTGGCTGCCCACAACGCGCCCTTTGATATGGGCATGCTCCACGCGGAATGCCGCCGCATGGGCGTTTCTTTCCATGCCCCGGTCATCGACACCCTCACCTTTTCCCGCAGGCTGTACACCAGCCAGAAGAGCCACAAGCTGGGCGCCATCTGCCGCCTTTTGGGCGTATCCCTGAAAAACGCCCACCGGGCTGTACACGATGCCGCCGCAACGGC
>SVGQ01000086.1 GCA_015056245.1 Clostridiales bacterium
GTGGTTGACGTGGTTGCACTGAGCACCGGCAGAAGCCATGATGGTGGTATCAGAGATGGGCGAGCAGTGGTCGCCGCACACAGCGCCGGCCATGCAGGCGGACACGCACACAACGCCCAGAGGATCGGTCAGGGGGAACACGGCCAGGGTGATGGGGATCAGGATGCCGAAGGTGCCCCAGCTGGTACCGGTGGCGAAAGCCAGGAAGCAGGCGATGATGAACACGATGGCGGGCAGGAAGTTGGTGAAAGCACCAGCGGAGCCTTCCACCAGACCGGCAACGAATTCCTTGGCGCCCAGAGAGTCGGTCATGGCCTTCAGGCTCCAGGCAAAGGTCAGGATCAGGATGGCGGGCACCATGGCCTTGAAGCCCTCAGGCAGACAATCCATGATGTCCTTGAAGCTCATCACCCGACGGATCAGGTAGTAAGCCATGGTGATGATCAGCGTAACAGCGGAGCCCAGCAGCAGACCCACAGAAGCGTCACAGTTGGAGAAAGCGTTGATGAAGCTCTCGCCGCTGAAGAAGCCGCCGGAGTAGATCATGCCGATGACGCAGGAGATGATCAGAACGATCACAGGCAGCACCAGGTCGATCACCTTGCCCTTGGGGTTGGCTTCCTCGTTGAGTTCGGCGCTCTTGTGCTCCACATCAGAGAACAGGTCGCCGTTTTCAATGGCGTTCTTCTCATGCTTTGCCATGGGGCCGTACTCCAGCTTGGTCAGGGCCAGCACGATCATCATCACGATGGTCAGGATGGCGTAGAAGTTGAAGGGAATGGCCTTGATGAACAGCTCCAGACCGTTGCCTTCTTCCACATAGCTGGAAACGGCGGCAGCCCAGGAGGAGATGGGAGCGATGATGCAGACGGGAGCAGCGGTAGCGTCGATCAGGTAGCTGAGCTTGGCGCGGGAGATCTTCTGCTTGTCTGCCACGGGGCGCATCACGCTGCCCACGGTGAGACAGTTGAAGTAGTCATCCACGAAGATGAGCACGCCCAGAGCGATGGTAGCCAGCTGAGCGCCGGCACGGCTCTTGATGTGGCTGGAAGCCCAGCGACCGAAGGCAGCGGAGCCGCCGGCCTTGTTCATCAGCGCCACCATGGCGCCCAGAACCACCAGGAACACCAGAATGCCCACGTTGTAGCTGTCAGCCAGAGAGGCTACGATGCCGTCCTGGAACACGTGGGTCAGGGTGCCTTCAAAGTTGAATTTGGAATACAGCAGACCGCCGGTGAGGATACCGATGAACAGGGAGGAGTAAACCTCCTTGGTGATCAGGGCCAGACCGATGGCGATGATGGCGGGAACCAGCGACCAGAAGCTGTTCTGGAACACGTTGGCAGCAACGGCGGTTTCGGCGGCGGCTTCCTCAGCCAGCACGGAACCAGCCACGGCGAACACCAGCAGCAAAGCCGCGATCGCCATAAACCAGGTGCGAAGTCTCTTGTTCATGATGATGTCTCCTTTGTGATATGATTTCTCAAAATGAAATGGAGCCATGAACTCCGTCAAGGCTCCATCGAGGTGCGTATGTTTCGATGAATCGTGACAGCGCTCCGCCCTGTGGGCGACAGTCCGACGGATGTTCTCCGGCGGCCCGGGCGCTTTGCTGACGGGTTTCAGCCAAGCCCCTCGGCGACGGCCCCTTTCGCTCCCCCTGCTGTTGCCCGGCAGTTTTTCTGGGGAGGTACTGATGACAATCGCACCTCTATCATGTTCCTATTCCATTTTCACCTTCATTATACAGGGTTCGAGTGATATGTCAATAGTATACAATGGAAGAACAGGATTGGATACAATCCGACAAACGTTGACGCAAAAAAGCGTGGGCTCCGCCCGTTATGCATCCTTCCAGAAATGGATGATCACACCCTTCTCCCAGCCGGAAATGGTGCCACGAAGAGGCATGTCGCACAGCCAGCGCAGGCTTTCGGCATCGGTGTGGATCACAGGCTGGGTGATGCATTCCCCGTTCTCACTGAAGGTGCCGTTGTTTTCAATGAACAGCATGGCAGGCTCTCCGTCTGCGTCCGTCCCCTTGAGCATATACCGGGCGCTGAGCCGTCCCGGCTCGCCGGTGAGATACAGCTGGGTATCCACGCCGCCGGGCAGCACCTCCCCCTTGAAACACTCACAATCGCAAGAGCCGCCAAAGCGGATCATGTTGATCTGTCCCCGGTCGCTTTTCAGGGTATCGCAGCCCTCGACAACAATATGAATGGTCAGCACTTCCTGCATGGAACAAATCCCTCGTTTCTTTATTTTGTCACTGATGGCATCATAGCACGGATAAGCAACGAAAAGCAAGCGTGGAAACTGTTTGCGCATGCAGACCGCTTGCGCAAAGAAAAATCCCGCATCTGCGTCCGGGTCAGGATACAGATGCGGGATCAAGTTTCTCAGAATCAGGCAGCGGGAACGGTTTCCTCAGCGGGAGCGTCGGTGGCAGCGGGTTCTTCCACCGCAGGTTCCTCGGCAGCGGGCTCCTCAACGGTTTCCACAGCAGCGTCAACAGCTTCTTCAGCAGCGGCTTCCTCAGCCATCATCTTCTGAAGCAGTTCGTCGTAGCTGACAACCAGACCGGTATATTCCACGGTGGAGGCAGCTTCCCACTCTTCCACAGCAGCGGTGAACACTTCGTTCTTGCGGGTGGAAAGCAGGGTGTCGAACTTGTACTGGCGCTGTTCCTCGGTCATCTCGATGGGGCCGGCGGGGATATCCTCCATGTACTTGACGATGTGGATACCAAACTGGCTGATATAGGGAGCGGACACATCGCCCACGTTATCCACGCTGAAAGCAGCTTCCACGAACTCGGGCACATAGTTGGTGCTGGCGGTGCTCACATCGTAGAGGTTATCGGAATCGATGGTGTACTCGGGGATCAAGGCCTCGAAGTCCTCGCCATCAGCCAGACGCTTGTTGATCTCATCGATCTTTTCCTGATTGGCAGCCAGAATGGCAGCCTTGGCGTTATCCAGATCAGCCTGGGTGACAGGCTCGGCAGTTTCAGTGGTCTCGGCGGTTTCAGCGGCTTCTTCGCCAGCCAGCTGTTCTTCCAGAGCGGCCTGAACGCGCTGATACTCCTGCATCAGGCTCTCGTCAACGCTCAGCAGGATGTGCTTCACGCCGCGGAAACCGGCGGGACGGTACCAGGCGTAGTCCATCACAACGCTGCTGCCGGAGTACATGGCATACATGTTGCTCATATCCACATTGCTGTTGTAGGCAATGTAAGCATCGATGTCGTTCTCATACAGAGCCTTATCCTGCTCCACCAGAGCCTGATATTCGGCTTCCACATCCGCATCGGTAATGGTCACGTCTTGGGTGGTCTGCTCAAAGAGACGATCCAGCACCTTGGACTTGCTGTAGTTTTCACGCACATATTCCTGGGTGAAGCCAACCTCGGTCAGGTAGGCAACAGCCGCTTCCCGGGCAGCAGCCACATCAGCCTCGGAGCTTTCGTCAGTCAGCTCGGGATTGTTGTTGGCAAGATAATACATCAGGTTTTCTTCGTAGATGGCATCGGCTTCCGCTTCGGCAGCAGCCTGCTCTTCGGCGCTCAGGGGGTAGAAACCCAGCTCGGCGGCCTTCTGCAGCTGCAGCACTTCCATGTAGGCGTTTTCGGCAGCCACAGCGCGGAAGGTATCCACATTCTCCTGCAGGCTCATATCGTAATAGGAGCTGTACTGGCTCAGGAAGCTCTCGTAATAGGGCTTGGCCTGAGCCCAGGTGACCGCTTCGCCGTTCACGGTCATCAGCACATCGCTGTCGTTCAGCTCAGGGATGGCAGAAGCGGCTTCTTCGGTAGCGGCAGCTTCCTCGGTGGTGGTTTCCTCGGCAGCGGTTTCAGCAGTTTCTTCGGCAGCAGTGGTTTCTTCCGCAGCGGGAACAGCAGTGGGCAGAACCTCAACCACTTCCTCTGCCTTCTGGCAGGAGGCCAGACCCAGCAGCATGCACAGGCACATCAGCAGGGCAATCAACTTTTTGGTCATGATAAACAACGTTCCTTTCAGATACGGCAAGGCGGGCACGAAGGGGTCTCCTGCTGCCGCATTAATCAACGATACCCATTATGACACATTCGACGGGCATTTTGCAAGGCTTTTGCACCTTATGGACAGAAAGTTACAGCATATTCATATGTCATATGTGGAAAATATTGGCCCAACCATTAACCGCGACAGTCGGAAACCAAAAACCCCGGTCTCCCAACGGGAGAACCGGGGCCAACAGCCTGCGTTACCGCTGGCCTTACAGCTTGGCAAGCAGCGCCTGAGCCTTTTCCACCAGACCCTTGATGGCATCGGGCAGATCGGCCTGCTGAGTCAGGCTTTCCAGAAGGACAGCGCCCTTTTCCTTGATCTGGGACAGAATATCGTTCTTCTGAGCGGTCAGGTTGACCTTTTCTTCGCCCTTGGCCCGCTTGAGGCTGGTCTTGGTGGTGGTGAACTGGTCGCCCAGATCGCCGAAGTTGCTCAGGGCAGCCTGCACCACTTCGCCCAGCTTGCCTTCCGCCAGCATGGGCTTGATGGCATCGATGATGCCGCCCAGCGCGCCCACAGCCTTGGTTTCGTTATCGCCGCCGAAGAGACCCATAATGGTGTTGAGAATGCTCATGTGTATGTTCCTCCTGTGTTTTCATTGGTAGATGGAAGATCCGTGGTTATCATATCACGGGCGTGCGTGCGTTCGCAAGCGAATGGTGGAAAGGTTTACGGTTTCGTTACACGGCGGCGAGTCTGCCTGCGGGGCCTTTACAAGGCCCGCCCGGTTTCGCTGTGGTCAGTGACAAAGGTCACATCCTCGGTGTTTTTCCGGCGGGAATGCTTGGCACGGGCAGCCAACATAGCTGCGAACAATTCCTCATCGATGGGCGTGGTGACGGGATAACCCAGCCACGAGGACAGGTGCATGGCATTGGAGATCATCAGGGCATTGAGACCCTCCGCGCCTTCAGCGATCAGGGGCGTTCCATGGAGGATATGAGCCGCAAAAGCGTTGATCACACCGATATGCTGAGGATTCTCCCCATCGGTTTCCACCACTTCGGTGCGCAGACTCGGACGGGGATAGGCATCCTTGCCCGGACGGAAATCCGCTTCCTCGCTGCCAGACAATTTCCAGCGCAGCAGCATGCCGTTTTCGCAGACGATCTTGCCCCGGTCGAAGGATACCTCCAGCCGGTTGGTGCCCGGCAGATCGCCGGTGGAGGCAATAAACACGCCCGTGGCACCGCCCGGAAACTCCAGATAGGCGGTCACATCGTCTTCCACCTCGATGTCGTGCCATTTGGCTTCATGGCAGAAAGCCCGCACCCGGGTGGGCATGCCGAACAGCCATTGCAGCAGGTCCAGCTGATGGGGGCACTGGTTCAGCAGCACGCCGCCGCCTTCCCCGGCCCATGTGGCCCGCCAGGAACCGGAATCATAATAGGCCTGACTGCGGTACCAGTCGGTGATGGTCCAGCTCATGCGCTTGATGGGGCCCATCTCCCCGGAGGTGATGATCTCCCGCAGGCGGCGATAGAGGCAGTTGGTGCGCTGGTTGAACATGAGGGCAAAGGTTTTGCCGCTGCGCTCAGCGGCCTCCAGCACCGGCTGCACCTGCGCCGTATATACTGCCACCGGCTTTTCGCACAGCACATGCAGCCCCGCATTCAGCGCGGCGATGGTCATTTCCGGGTGCTGGTAGTGGGGAATGGCGATGATCACCGCGTCGCAAACCTTGGCGGCAATCAGGCTCAGGCCGTCCTCAAAGATGCCGATGCCCTCCGGCAGGCTGGTGCGGGCCCATTCCCGCCGTTCCGGGCGCAGGTCAGCCACGCAGGTGAGCACCGCTTCCTTCGCTTTGCTCAGCAGGCGGCAATGCTCCGAACCCATATTTCCCAGACCGATTACGCCAATTTTCAGATGTTCCATATTGAGATTCCTCCATGGGAGAGAATGTCCATTGGTTTTGGTGTACGCCCGCAACGGATACCTCAGGCGCACACGAAAGTCAACGGATGTGAAAAAGTTACTACCGGGGCAGTGTCAGCCGACAGAAAAAGGGGGCTGCCCGTAGGCAGCCCCCATATGGGATCACAAATTACTTGGTGCCGGGGAAGGTGCCGCGGTAGTTGCCAGCCTGATAAGCCTCGCGATAGGCAGCGATGACTTCTTCAGCGCCAGCATCCAGGATAGCCTGGGTGTACTCGGCCCACACAGCGTCAAAGTTGGCGGGATCGCAGCTGATAACCTGAGCGATCAGCTCGTTCTGCTTGGTGATGACGGTGGCAGAGTAGTCGGTAGCGGCCTCGATCGGCACGGTGAAGCTGATCTGGGTCCAAGCATCGGAGCCAGCATACAGCACGGACTTGGCAACATTCTCTTCGTAGCCGGGGAAGGACATAGCCACGTAAGCAGCGTTCTTCTCGTCGTCGCCGAAGTAGTAGCCGTTAGCCATGAAGCACACGTCGCCAGCATGCAGCTTGTTCTCGTCCGGCACTTCCTCGGTGGGCTTGGCGCCAATGGGCAGACCGTTTTCGTTCAGGCCTTCGTAGTTGATGCCTTCGGTACCGTTCTGCAGAGCGAACATGTTCTCGGGGATGCACATCCAGTCGAGGTACTTGATGGCGGCAACAGCGGTCTCGTCGCTCACCCAGTAGGGGATGAACACGGTCAGACCGGCGGCGTCGTAGTTGTCATGCAGGGTGCGGCCGTCGTACTTGTTGGCCCAGCAGTTCACGGGGATCCACTCAGCGCCTTCAACGTTCTTGGCCATTTCGGACTGATAGTTCTTGTCGGTACGCCAGGGCTGGTCGTACTGCTGCAGGAAGTAACCGAAGTTACCCATGGTCATGTAGGTGTCGCCGATGGTGGAGTCGGTGTCGATGGCGAAGTTCTCGTACAGAATGCCGTCATGATACCACTTGTTCAGCATCTTGAACATTTCCTGAGCGCCGGGCAGGAACTCGGGGTTGTCCTTCAGAGCGAACCAATCTTCTTCGGTAACCTGGGAGAAATCAACGAAAGCGTTGATGTAGTGACGCATAGCGAACATGGGGTTGGAGGTGAAGATCGCATAGCTGAAGGGGATGGTCATGTCGCCGCCCAGATTGGCTTCCTTGGCAGCATACAGATACTTCTCCAGATCTTCGATGGTCTTGGGCTCTTCCATGCCCAGGGCAGCCAGCCAGTCAGCGCGGACGAAAGCGCCCTGGTTGACAACGGAGATACGGCGGGCGGGGATGGTGTACTGGCTCTTCACGCCGTCGCCATCGGGATCCTGGGTACCGTAGGCCAGCAGGGTCTCGCCCAGGAAAGCCTTGATGTTCTGGCCGTGCTCGGCAATCAGATCATCCAGAACCTTCACGCCGTCATCAGCGATGGCAGCGTTCACCAGGTCGCCATTGTAGGTGACGCAGATGTCGGGAGCGGTCTTACCGGAGAACTGGGTGGTCAGGATGTCGCCTTCTTCCCAACGGGAAACGGGCACAAACTCAACCTTGATGCCATTGGGATCGCCGAAGTTTTCCTGCACATAGTGCAGCTGCCAGCAATCTTCAATGTTCAGGCCGGCGATGGAGCGATCGAACACTTCCACGCGCAGGGTCTGGGTGTAGGCCACCTCAGCGGAGGCGGGCAGGCACAGGCAGCTGAGGATCAGCGCCAGAGCCATCACGAGAGACAACATTTTCTTCATGTGGGTCCAACTCCTTATATTATATTGCCGCTATCCTGCGGCTGTGTAACGATTTTATCCCTTCACAGCGCCGATGGTCACGCCGGAGACGAAGTAGCGCTGCACGAAGGGGTACACCACCAAGATGGGGAGGGTCGCGAAGATGATGGTGGCAGATTCGATGGATTCGGATACGTTCTGGGCGTTGCTGTTGGCGTTGCCTTCGATGGCGGTTACGTCAACGGCGGTAGAGCCCTTGATGATATTGTACAGGCGAAGCTGCAGGGGCTGCAACGCTCTGGTCTGGATGTAGTACTTGGCATCGGCGAAGCTGTTCCACTTGCCAACGGCGTAGAAGAGGGTCAGCGTGGCAATGGAAGCCAGCGACAGGGGCAGATACACCTGGAAGAGAATCTGGAAGTCGTTGGCACCGTCGATGGTGGCGGCTTCCTCCAGCTCGTTGGGCAGGGAGGCGAAGAAGCTCTTCATGATGATCATGTTGTAGGTGGAAAGCAGACCGGGGATGATCAGCGACCACATGGTATCCAGCATGCCCAGATCGCGCACATTCAGGTAGATCGGAATGGTACCGCCGGAGAAGTACATGGTGAACAGGGCCAGCAGGTTAAAGAACTTGCGTCCCTTCAGGCGGCTCTTGGTGAGAGGATAGGCCATCAGGATGGTGAGCACCATGGCAAGAGCCGTGTAGATCACCGTCAGCTTGACGGTGTAGAACAGGCAGTCGATCATGGTCTTGTCGGCGAAGATGATCTCGTAGGCCTTGGTTTCAAATTCTACAGGCCAGAAGCTTACATCGCCGCGCAGGATGGCGGACTTGGAGCTGAAGGAGATGGCGATCACGTTCAGAAAGGGCAAAACGCAGGTGAGCACAAACACGAAGATGACAGCTACCAGAACGATCTGACCGATGGTCCACTTGGACTTCTGCTTGTTGAACTGTACATTGGCAGGAACCGTTGTCATTTGCGTTCTCCTCCTTTCTTACCAGATGCCGTCCTCGCCAAGCCGCTTGGTAACGAAGTTGGCTGCGGTGATCATGATAAAGCCGACCACGGACTGGAACAGGCCGATGGCAGTGGCACGGTCGAACTTGGCGTTGGTGATACCAGTGCGGTACACATAGGTGGAAAGCACGTCGCAGTAGTCCTGCACCAGGGTGTTGCCCAGAATGTAGGGCCGGTCGAAGCTGATGTTCATCATCTGACCGATGTTGAGGATCAGCAGCACCACGATGGTGGAGCGGATGCCGGGCAGGGTTACGTGCCAGATCTGCTGGAGCTTGTTGGCGCCGTCGATCTTGGCGGCTTCAAACAGTTCCATGTTGATGCCGGTAATGGCGCTCAGGTACAGGATGGTGCCCCAGCCCATGTTCTGCCACACACCAATGAGGGTGTAGGTCCATTGCCATGTGGGACCGTCGCTGAGGAAGGGGATGTTTTCTTTAATCCAGCCCCACTTGAGCAGGGTGGCGTTCACAACGCCGGTGGTGGGAGCGAAGATCTTCAGCATCATACCGCCGATGATGATCCAGCTGAGGAAGTGGGGCAGGTACAGCAGCGTCTGGCTGACGCGCTTGACGCCCCTGGACTGGATCTCGTTGAGCATGATCGCCAGAACAACCGGCACAGGGAAACCTACGATCAGGCCCATGATGTTGAGCTTCAGCGTATTGATGAGGGCAGGCAGGAAGTCGCGCTGCTTCATGACGAACGCGAAGTTCTTCCAGCCGACAAACTTGCTGCCCCACATACCCTTGACCAGACTGTATTTCTGGAAGGCGATCATCACGCCTGCCATGGGCTTGTAGCAGAACAACAGGTACCAGACCACCGGAATCAGCAGCATCAGGTACAGGCGCCAGTCCCGTTTGAACCAGCCGGTCTTCTTACGGGGCGTTTTTGCTGTGGTCATAGGCGCGATCCCCTTTCGTAAAGAATGATATGCGAAATAAGGCCGAAATACGACCAATTCTTCCATTCATCGGATGGCTTTATTATACGTTTCATGATGTGCTATTTCCACGTTTATTCTGCTTGGTTCTATGTAAATCTGGCAGTATGTAACAAACTTTCGTAACTGTCTTTGCATAGTATGGAGGATATTGCTTGAATGTATGCAAATTCTGCACACCATGACAAAATGAGAGGAATTCCAAACCCTCAGGTTGAAATCTATGCATATCATGTCACAATCGCACCACAATCCGGGGGTGAAGAAATGAACCACGCCATCCGCACAACCGCCTCTTTTGAGGGCATGAACAACGAGCGCCACGACTACGACGCCTGCTACAACTACCACGAGGAATGGGGCCTGTATGGCTTGCATTGCCACGATTTTTACGAGCTTTACATCCACTACGGCGGAGCCAAACTCTACTGCGTGGACAACAATGTGTACCCGCTGGAGCCGGATCAGCTGGTGGTGGTGCCGCCATTTTGTATGCATGGGCTGCTGGGCGACAGTGCACCCCGGAACTATGAGCGGGCGTTTCTGTATATCACCCCCGCCACGCTCCAGCTGTGCGGCGCTGGAACCATTGATCTGGAACGTTTTTTGAACAAATACATCCAGAGCGGGCAGTGCCATTTCCAGATGTCCCACGAGGATGCGCAGCAGTGCAAGATTCTCCTACAGCAGATGGCGCAGGATTTGCACAGTACCTCCTCCATGACCCGCTTTACCAACCATGTGCGCATGGTGAATTTTCTCTCCATCGTGTGCCAGAACATGAAAAACGCCAAAACCACCTCGGAGCCCATCGTGGTCAATGAAGTGATGCACGAGATCCTTTCCTATATAAATGAAAACTACACCCAGCAGATGAAGCTGGAAACCCTGGCCCATCAGTTCGGCGTCAGCGTTTCTTTCCTGAGCCACGAGTTTGTGCGCTACACAGGCCGCAGTGTTTACGATTATGTGCTCCACCGCCGGGTGCAGATGGCAAAGGCCATGATCACCGAGGCCATTCCCCTCAATGAGGTGGCCTACCGCTGCGGTTTTAACGACTATTCCAATTTTCTGCGGGTGTTTTCCAAAATGGCGGGTATGTCCCCCTCCGCTTTCCGCAAGCGCAGCAAGGAAGCCCAGAAGGATCCCAAGCGTCAGGATTGAATTTGTTATGCTACATCTGCATAAATCGTTGCCACAATTCCATAGACAACGCACTTTTGGCTGACTATAATGGTGCTAACAAAATTGGACAACTGCAATATGGAGGTGTGTCCCCGTGATTCGTGTAGCCATTGTTGGTACCGGTAATATCTCCCATGCCCATGTGAAGGGCTATCTGGAATTCCCTGACCGCTGCAAGATCGTCGCACTGGTGGATATCGTGCCTGAGAAAGCCCAGCGCATGAAGGAAACCTATCATCTGGACGCGGATGTGTACGACGACCACGAGAAGATCCTCTCCCGCACTGATATCGATCTGGTGGATGTTTGCACCCCGCCCTATGTGCATGCCTCCATCAGTATCAACTGCCTGCGTTCCGGCAAGAACGTGGTGTGCGAAAAGCCCATGGCAGCTTCCCTTGAGGAATGCGATGCCATGATCCGCGCCCGGGACGAAAGCGGCAAGAAGCTTTCCATTATTGCCCAGAACCGTTTCCGTCAGCCCATTGCCAACCTGAAAGCCCTGTTGGACAGCGGCATTGCCGGCCCTGTGCGCTCCGTGCAGGTGGACAGCTTCTGGTGGCGGGGCCATTGCTACTACGACCTGTGGTGGCGCGGCACTTGGGAAAAAGAGGGCGGCGGCTGCACCCTGAACCATGCGGTGCATCACATTGACATGCTGGCCTGGATGATGGGCCTGCCCCAGAAGGTGACCAGCGTTTTGGCGAACGTGGCCCACGACAACGCCGAGGTGGAGGATCTCTCTGCCAGCATTCTGCAGTACCCCGGCGCGCTGGCCCAGCTCACCGCTTCCGTGGTGCACCACGGCGAGGAGCAGCAGCTGGTGTTCCAGTGCGAAAAGGCCAAGATCGCCGCGCCCTTCACCTGCTATGCCTCCATCTCCCTGCCCAACGGCTTTCCGGTGCGTAACGATGCACTGGAGCAGGAGATCGCAGCCTTTGCGGAAAGCCTGCCCAAGGTGCAGTACGAGATCCATCCCGGTCAGCTGGAGAACATGCTCACCGCCATTGAAACCGACACCCAGCCCGCCATCACCGGCGAGGACGGTCGCCGCACCATCGAGCTGATCACCGGCATTTTCAAATCCGGCGCTGTGGGCCAGACCATCGATCTGCCCCTGTCCAAGGACGATCCCTTCTACACCGTGGAGGGCATCATGGCAAATGTACCCCATTTCTACGAGAAAACCACCTCTGCCGCCGATCTGGACGGCGAGATCT
>SVGQ01000087.1 GCA_015056245.1 Clostridiales bacterium
ACTCAGTTTCCTGCCGGGTGTGGGCAGAGCCCACAAAACCTTGCGCCGCAGCGCTTTTCAGCAAGCACAGCGAGCACCGTAGGTGCAAGATGTGCGACTTTTGAACAGAAGTATGGGTTTTTCGACACGTAGCCCGCACTCGTTTCGGCCCGCGACTTCGGGTCGTTTTGCGCTTCGCGCAAGTGCCCACTGGGCACGCGCTACCCTATGTCGCCCCTGCCGGAGCGCGAGGCAGCGCCTCGCAAACTTTGCGCCGCAGCGCAAACCTCGCAAGCGCAGCGAGCGCCAAAGGCGCAAGATGCGCGGCTGTAATCAGCACGCAGGGATATCTTAGCAATCCGGCGCACAGAGGCGCATACATCAATCATGGAATACGCTGCCTATTATACTCCAACCCCACCGGGAATGACAGGGGAAAACAACAGCGGTACAATGTGCTGCCGCTTGTAGCCCCCCGCGGTTTGTGCTATGATGGACACAACAACCGTACGTTACAGCGCAAATCACATACAGGAGGACAACACCATGTATATGGAAAGAACACTTAAATCCCTGCTGGAGGATCCGGCAATTGCGTCCATTGCACCCGATGCCATCAGCAAATGGGATCTGTCCAAGGAAGAATTCTATCACTGGACATTGCAGGAAATTGCCGACAAGATGGGCTGGCAGGTGCTGGAGCGGGGCTTTATGAGCCTGTTTCAGGCAGCGAAGCGGGATAGCTTCTACACCAAGCTGTACACCGAAAGTGACTGGGCAGAAGAACCTGCCAAGGAAAGCGCCAGTCTGGTTTATTTCCCCTCGGATGATCCGGCAGCGGATGACCGTCCTTTCATCCTGCTGGTGCCCGGCGGCGGCTTTGTCAACGTGTGGAACCTGACGGAGGGCTGGCCTGTGGCACGGCATTACAATGAGCGCGGCTACCATGTGTTCATCCTGACCTATCAGGTGAAGGTGGAAGCCAGCGCCCTCAAAGCCATGGATGACATCGCCCGGGCTATGGAGATCATCGCCGCCCGGAAGGACGAATTCCATGTGAACCCGGAGCGTTACATCACCTGCGGATTCTCTGCCGGCGGGTACATCGTGTGCTTGTGGAACACCGAAGCCGGATATCCGGCCTTTGGTCTCAAGAAGCCTGAGGCATGCTTCCCCATTTATCCCGTCACTTCCTACCGGCTGATGGACGCTGAGGAGTGGGAGGAGGGCGAAGACAAAGACGCCTTTGCCAAGTCCGGCACCGGCTGCACCATGCAGCAGGCCTGCAACAGCTGCTTTGAGATCCCGCAGCATGCGGAAGAATTCCCGCCCACGGCGATCTTCTTGGCTGCTGAGGATGAGCTGGTGGATCCGGAGCATTCGCGGCTGCTGGCAAAGGCATTGGAGAACGCGGGCATCCCCTGCCGGTTGGAAGTAGGCCCCACCGGCGGGCACGGTTTTGCCGATGGCACCGGCATGTGCATGGAAGGCTGGCCCGAGAGAGCCATCGACTGGTATGAGCAATTGAAGTAAGGCAAAAAATTCAATTCTGCCAATGGCAAACGGGCAACCGGTAAAGCCGGCTGCCCGTTTGTATAATGGATAGAACGAATAAAAGCACAAAGGATACCAGCTATATTCAGGCGCTTCAAGTAATCGGTGATCATAGCCCCAGTGTGCCCGATCATTCCAGATTTACCGCATTCTGAGCTGCTGAAAGAGCGTCCCGATCTCCTGTTTCGCTCCATCGAACCTGGGCCAGGCATCAATCCCGTCACTCTGTTTCCTTGGAATGATATGAATATGAAAATGCGGCACGGACTGCCCTGCGCTTTCATCGCTGGCGTTGAGCAGGTTCACACCCTCGTACCCGCAATGATCAACGCAGTGGTTGGACACCTTTTTCACCGTTGCCATCAGATGCGTCAAGGTTTCCACATCGCAATCGAGGATGCTTTTCACATGTTTCTTGGGGATGGCAACCATATGACCATCCACATCCTTGGCAATATCCATGAAAACCAGGGTACATTCGTCCTCGTATACCTTCATACCGGGAATCTCTCCGCTTACGATTTGACAGAATACGCAATCCATCGTTTTTTTCCTCCCAAACCCAATGGGCAGTAAATGCAAGTCCTTCCCGCTGATTGTATCATCGATCCTTCCAAACAGCAATTGTTCCATATTCATCGGTTGGTTGTTTGGACGGCTGCCGTGCCATCCTCCTATCGCCATACCATGACAAATATCACAGAAACGATAGCAAAACTGGACGCAACAACTCTTCTGTGATACACTACCCTTATGTTTCGCCAGTAACGACCAAACATGATCTATGACCATAAAGGAGCATCCCCGCCATGAAGAAACTCCACATGGGCCCCGCTCAGTGCGCGCTGGATCTGGGCGACGGCAGCGAACGGGCTGAATATGTGAATCAGGACTACATTCTCCATAAGCTGGGCCGTCCCCACCGGGCGGTGAACATCATGTATACCTATTATCCCTATGAGCCGCAGTGGCCCGCCCGCATCTCCAAGGTGTGCGAGAGCACCAACAAATCCAATGCATGGGGCTATCCCTACGATGACTACTTCCCCTACGGCGCGGAGGGCCAGCCCTTTGAGCAGATGAAGGACATCCGCCGTCATGGTCAGGATGCGCTGCTGACCCTGACCGTGGACTGCGCCCTCACCGATGAGGAACTGCGGCAGGTGGCCCGGGATCTGAAGCCCTTCGGACAGATGATCCTGCGCATCAATCACGAGTGCTGCGGCAGCTGGTTCACCCACAACAAGCGTTTCTCCTACGCGGAGATCGGCGCGTTCTTTGTACGCTTCCGCAACATCCTCAAGGAAGAAGCCCCCAATGTGCGCGTTATTTTCTGCGGCGGCTGGGGCAAGGCGGACGGCACCATCGAGCAGGAGGATGCCTATCAGGAGTGCTACAAGGCAGCCGATTACTGGAGCTGCGACTGCTATCTGGCCCTGCACTGGGGCTGGCCCAACGATGTGGCGGAAGTGGGCGGCACCAGCCATAAGGCTGAATCCGTAGAGGATTATATCCAGCGGTTCCAGCGCACCTACCGGCGGGCCAAGGAACTGACCGGTCAGGATAAGCCCATGATCTGCGCTGAGTTCAACACCGACGGCGATGTGACCGGCCCCCTGATGCAGGGCGAATCGCTGGTGCGGTTCTTCCACACGGTGCGGGATCAGAAGCTGAACTGGTTCCAGGCTGTGAGCATGTATCAGTTCCGCGACCGGGGCCGTCTGGGGCTGGAGATCGAGGATCCCAACAACAATGCGGTGGGCATTGAGCAGCCTCTCCTGCGCCAGTACCGGGATCAGGTGCTGCACGATCCCTATTTCATGCCCGCCATGACCGAGGGCGAAGAAATCTCCCTGCCTGCCACCCTGCGCTGGGGCGGCAGCGAGGACGCGGACGGTCTGGCTTTGCCCATCGCCTTTGAGGGCAGTCCGGTCTTCTGCGAGCTGACGCTGGATCAGCCCATTGCCCTGATGGTGGAGCTGAACGGCAAATGGTTCTACAAGGCCGCCCATGTGCAGACCATCGACCTGATGTCCGCCTTCTTTGACAAGCCGCTTTCCGGCCCCCAGACCCTGACGATGAAGCTGTTCGCGACCCCCACTGACGGCGTGAACGTGGATGACGGCAGCGAGGACTGGGCCTACAATTACCGCATCGTGCTGGAAAAAGCACCGCAGATGCGCATCCGGTATGAAGCGCCCGGCATCGTGGAGTAACCGGCTGTCCGGCAGTCTGCGGGCAGAAAGATGAATACTGAACAATCCCCTCCGTTTGCCTGTGGGCATGCGGAGGGGATTGTTCTATGAATATGGAACGGCAAACGCCGGAAACCATCAACCAACCTGACGGTCTGCGACAGCATACGGTCGCAATATCATCAGATGATCCCAAAATGAGTTGCCAGCCGCAACGCTTCACTCCCGCCCAACGAGCGTCAACAGCAAGGCAGAGCTTCGTCCCGGGCATTCCACCATCACAGCAAGTGCAGCCGCGCGCTTTGCCCGCTTCACTCCCGCCCAACAAGCGGCAACAGCAAGGCAGAGCTTCGCTCCGGGCATTCCACCATCACAGCAAGTGCTGCCGCGCACTTTGCCCGCTTCACTCCCGCCCAACAAGCGGCAACAGCAAGGCAGAGCTTCGTCCCGGGCATTCCACCATCACAGCTGGTGCTGCCGCGCACTTTGCCCATTTCACTGCCCGCCCGCAACGCCTCTGCCCGCCCAACAAGCCAAGCACATCGCCATAGCCATATCAAATCCAATCCCCGCCCAGCGGGGGCCCGCAACGCAGCAGGGGGACGATCCGCCGCCCGACCGCAAAGCGGGCGGGAGCGCGGGCGTTCCACCTGCGAGGACGGGCCCTCAAGTGAGCGGCGGTGGCAGGGCAGGGCCCCTGCCACGTTAGCCGCGGCTTCTGTTGTCCAACCCCTAGCGCAAACGCCCCGCCCTCCGATAGGAGGACGGGGCGGATGTGCAATTAGTCGTTGGTGTAGTTGTCAAAATAGCCCTGAATGTACACGATGGGCGTGCCCTTGTCGCCGGAGCCGCTGGTCAGGTCGCACAGGGAGCCGATCAGGTCGGTAAGGCGGCGGGGGGTGGTGCCCTGAGCTGCCATGTTGCCTACCAGGCTGGAACCGTCCTTCTGCTGGATGGCGCCGCGGATGGCATCTCGGAGGGCTTCGCCGGAAAGACTGGCAAAATCATTATCAGCCAGATACTTGAGCTTCAGCTCGTTGGGGGTGCCTTCCAGACCGGCGGTGTAGGCCGGGGAAACCACCGGGTCAGCCAGCTCCCAGATCTTGCCCACGGGATCCTTGAAAGCGCCGTCGCCGTAGACCATCACTTCGATGTGCTTGCCGGTGGCGGTGAGCAGGCGCGCCTGAATATCCTCCACCAGATCCTGGCACTCCCGGGGGAACAGCTTGACGGTATCCTCGGTGGACTTGTTGGAGCCCAGCAGACCGTAGCGAGGATTGCAGCCGCTGCCGTTCACGGACTCGGTCATGATCTCATCCAGACCAAAGACGCGCTCGGCACCGGCGGCCTTCAAAAGGCGCTTGGTGCGCTGGCGGGTGTGGATGTCGCAATTCAGCACATTCTTGGTGTAGCTGAGGATGGCGCGGGGATCGTTGGCAAAGACGATTTCGCACTCAGCGCCGCATTCCCGGATCAGGTTGCCGTAGTATTCCACGTAGTCAACACCGGTGAAGGGATGCTTGATATAGCCAAACATGGCGCGGTACTGCTCCTCGGAGAGCACATCCTTGTAGGGATCCACGTTGTTCTGATCCATCAGATCCCAGTCGATGAGGTGGTTGCCCACTTCGTCGGAGGGGTAGGACAGCATCAGTACGATTTTCTTGGCGCCCTTGGCGATGCCGCGCAGGCAGATGGCAAAACGGTTGCGGCTCAAAATGGGGAAGATCACGCCCACGGTTTCGCCGCCCAGCTTGGTACGGACATCCTGAGCAATGGCATCCACGGTGGCATAGTTGCCCTGGGCACGGGCTACGATGGCTTCGGTCATGGCAACCACGTCCCGGTCGCGGGGGGTAATGCTGCCCTCGGCAATGGCCTGCTGGATAGAATCCACCACGATGGCTGCCAGATCGTCGCCCTGACGGATGATAGGCGCGCGCACGCCCATGGAGACAGTTCCGATCATACGGCTCATGAAAAACCACTCCTTATTGGGAAAAAGAGTTGACGGAAAATCCGGCTTGGTTTTTTCCCGAAATATTATACAGCATAATGCGCCGTTGGCAAAGAAAAATTTTTGCGTTCATGGCAACAATACAATGAAAATACCATTCCCGGAATGAGGACATAAGGCAGCCCCCGGAGCAGAAATTTCTTTGCAGGGCTTGACATCCCGCCGAAATGTGCTATACTTTGATCGAAGGTCAAAGAAAGTCAGACAAATTTCTTCCTGATTTGATCTTCTGCGCAATCCGCAACGCCTGTTTTAGTATGGACAAAGGAGGCTGCCAATATGAATCAATTGCAATTTACCGAAAAAAGCCGCGAGGCTCTTTCCAATGCCCGGCAGTTGACGGTAACGTATCAGAACCAGGAGGTCAGTCAGGAGCATCTGGCCTGCGCCCTGCTCAGCGACCCCCAGGGGCTGATCCCCCAGCTTTTGACCAAGATGGGCAAGAACCCGGAGGAAATCCGTGCCCGGCTGGAAACTGCCATTGCCCGCCTGCCCAAGGTGATGGGCGGCGGCCGGGAAATGGATAAGCTCTACATCAACAACGATACCGAGAAGGCCATCCATGCTGCCTGGGAGCGGGCAGAGCAGATGAAGGACGAGTACCTGAGCGTGGAGCATCTCTTTCTGGGCCTGTTGGATAAGCCCAGCCGCACCATGGCGGAGATCTGGAAAAGCTACGCCATTACGGAAAAGACCTTCCTGCCCGCGCTGCAAAGCGTGCGGGGCAATGCCCGGGTCACCGGCGAAACCCCGGAGGAAACCTACGACGTGCTCACCAAGTATGGTCAGGACCTGACGGCCCTTGCCAAGAAACAGAAGCTGGATCCGGTCATTGGGCGGGATAACGAGATCCGTTCCGTGATCCGCATTCTGAGCCGCAAAACCAAGAACAACCCGGTGCTCATCGGCGAGCCGGGCGTGGGCAAAACCGCCATTGCGGAAGGGCTGGCCCAGCGTATCGTCCGGGGAGATGTGCCGGAAAGCCTGAAAGGCCGTACGGTGTTCTGTCTGGACATGGGCAGCCTGATCGCGGGCGCGAAATTCCGCGGAGAATTCGAGGAACGCCTGAAAGCCGTGCTGGCGGAGATCAAGAAGAGCGAAGGCAAGATCCTGTTGTTCATCGACGAGCTGCACACCATTGTGGGCGCGGGCAAAACCGAGGGCAGCATGGACGCGGGTAATCTGCTCAAGCCCATGCTGGCAAGGGGTGAACTGCACCTGATCGGCGCCACCACCTTGGAAGAATACCGCAAGTACATCGAAAAGGATGCGGCTTTGGAACGCCGCTTCCAGCCGGTGCTGGTGACCGAGCCCACCGTGGAGGACACCATCTCCATCCTGCGCGGCCTTAAGGAACGCTACGAGGTATTCCACGGCGTGAAAATTCAGGATGGCGCGCTGATCGCCGCCGCCACCCTTTCCAACCGCTACATCACCGACCGTTTCCTGCCGGACAAGGCCATCGATCTGGTGGATGAAGCCTGCGCCATGATCCGTACGGAGATCGACTCCATGCCTGCGGAACTGGATCAGGTGAGCCGCCGCATCATGCAGCTGGAGATCGAGCAGGCCGCATTGAAAAAAGAAACCGACGAGGGCAGCCGCCGCCGTCTGGACATACTGGAGGAAGAACTCAGCCAGCACCGCAGCGAAATGAGCGAAATGAAAGCCCGCTGGGAGAACGAAAAGAACGCCATCGGGCGGGTGCAGAAGCTGCGCGAAGAGCTGGAGCAGGTGAATGCGGACATCGCCACCGCCGAGCGGGAGTACGATCTGGGCAAGGCTGCCGAGCTGAAATACGGTCGGCTGCCCCAGCTGCAGCAGGAGCTCCGGCAGCTGGAAGAGGAAGCCGACCAGAAGGCCGCCACCCTGCTCAGGGACAAGGTCACCGATGAGGAGATTGCTCGCATCATCAGCCGCTGGACGGGCATCCCCGTCACCCGCCTGAAGGAGGGCGAACGGGAGAAGCTGCTGCGTCTGCCCGAGCAGCTGCACCAGCGGGTCATTGGTCAGGATGAGGCCGTGCAGAAGGTATCCGAGGCCATCCTGCGCAGCCGGGCAGGGATCGCCGACGAAAACCGGCCCATTGGCTCCTTCCTGTTCCTGGGCCCCACCGGCGTGGGCAAGACCGAGCTGGCAAAGGCCTTGGCGCAGGCCCTGTTTGACGATGAGAAGAACATGGTGCGCATCGATATGAGCGAGTACATGGAGAAGTTCTCCGTCAGCCGCCTCATTGGCGCACCTCCCGGATACGTGGGCTACGACGAGGGAGGTCAGCTGACCGAGGCCGTGCGCCGCAAGCCCTACTGCGTGGTGCTGCTGGACGAGGTGGAAAAGGCTCACCCGGATGTGTTCAACATCCTTTTGCAGGTGCTGGATGACGGACGCATCACCGACAGTCAAGGCCGCACCGTGGACTTCAAGAACACCATCATCATCATGACCTCCAATCTGGGCAGCCAGTTCCTTTTGGAGGGCATCGAGAACGGGCAGATCACCCAGGAAGCCCGGGATGGGGTCATGCGCCTTTTGCGCAGCCAGTTCCGGCCTGAGTTCATCAACCGCATCGACGATATCGTGTTCTACAAGCCGCTGGAGCAAAGCGAGATCCGCTCCATCGTGGGCCTGATGCTGAAAGGCCTACAGGCGCGCCTTGCCGCCCGGGAGATCACCATCGAACTGACGGACGCCGCCATCGATGCCATTGCCGAAGCGGGCTTTGACCCGGTCTACGGCGCGCGGCCCCTGAAGCGGTACATGCAGAGCCAGCTGGAAACCATGCTGGCACGTGCCATCGTTGCCGGGGATGTACTGCCCGGGCAGCATGTGGTGGTGGATCACGACGGGAATGGGCTGAAGCTGCGGTAAGGCTCCCCATTTCCCAACGCCCCAAAGCAAACAATTGCCCCCCTGCGCAATGCAACGCCCATTGCGCAGGGGGCTTCTTGTCGGTATTCCCTAAGGCGCATGGAGAGCTACGCCTGCGGGGAGGAAACTGTCGGACAGGAAAAGGTCATGAT
Organism: Clostridiales bacterium; assembly: GCA_015056245.1. Taxonomy (GTDB): domain Bacteria; phylum Bacillota; class Clostridia; order Christensenellales; family Aristaeellaceae; genus Limiplasma. The sequence continues at coordinate 8,766 of SVGQ01000087.1, forward strand.
GAAACGCTTGCAACAGGGAGGGAGGATGGAAGCGTACCGTCCGGCAGACGATGTACGGGGGTTACTTGCTCAGCTCCAGAAGACCGAACACGGTGGGATCGTTCCAGCCGGTATCGGAAGCGTCGCAGAAGTTCATCAGGCGGCGCACGCCGTCGGGAGCGGCATCGTTGTAGCGAAGGTCGAAGCCCAGCTGGTCGCCGGCTTTGACGGCCTTGGTAAAGGGCATGGTGAACAGGGCGGTGAAGCCGGTATCGGTGAGGGCCACATCGGCGGCGACGGTGTCAAAACCGGCATCGATGGTCACTTCGCCCTTGTAGTTGACCCGGTAGTGGTGGTCATCGGCATCGTAGGTGGCGGAGCGGTTGTTGGCTTCGTCCACGAACAGCTCCACGCTGTCCTGCTCGTAGCTGTTGGGGCTGGAAGCGTTGAGCCACGGGTCGGTGACGGTGATTTGCACATACAGGTTGGTTTCATCCCAGGCGGCCTTGCCAACGGCGGATACCTTGCCGCCTTCGGAATAGTCCGCGCTGAGGGAGGCCACCATGGAGATCTCCGGGGCGGTTTCCAGCGCACTGAGGCCATAAACAGCCTTGGCTACCGGCAGGGAAGCGGGGGCTTCCTCCACTTCGGTTTCAGCAGCGGGCAGCTGGCTGGGATCGGTGATGGCCCAGAAGGCGGGCTTGGGCTGCAGGTTCTTGTCAAACAGCAGGGGATGCTCGCTGCTCTTCCAGCTGCGGTCATCGGTGACGCCCCATACCTGCACGGCTTCCATCTGGTCGGCGTACTGGGCATAGATGTCAAACAGGCGCTGGTAGCGCTCGGCCTGACGCAGCAGGGTGGCTTCGGTGGTATCGGAGATGGTGATATCCAGCTCGCTGACGCGGAGCTTCAGACCCTTTTGGGCAATGCGCTCAAAGGCGGCGCGGAGCTGGCTGTAGCTGGGGCTGTTCAGCTGATAGTGGCACTGGAAGCCGTAGCCGTCGATGTTGCCGTCGGCGATGAGGCTGTCCAGCAGGTTGCAGATGCCGGTGAGCTTGGGCTCGTAGGGGGTGGAGTAGTCGTTGTAGTAGAGCTGCACGCCCGGATCGGCGTACTTGCGGGCAAAGGCGAAGGCATGATTGACAAAGTCCTCGCCCACTACCTTGGTCCAGTTGGACTGGCGCAGGGCGGCGTTGCCGTCTGCCACGGCTTCGTTGACCACGTCCCAGCTGACCACCACGCCCGGGTACTGGGTCTGGATGGTGGTGAGCACGGCCTCGATGTAGTTCTCCATGCGGCCCAGCATGGCTTCGCGGCTCAGGTAGGGAGCAGCGGGGTTGTAGTCCTCATGGAAGAAGGCCTCGGGGGTCTGGTTATGCCACACCAGCACGTGACCGTGCAGCTTGATGCCGTTCTTTTGGCAGTACTCCAAAAGGGAAGAGGCCTTGGCGATGTTCACGGCGGCGCAGGTCTGGTCGCCGCTGTCCTTGACCAGCTTGCGGCTGGCGTTCACATCCAGCACGGAGTCGGGCTTCAGGTCGTTCTCGTGGGTGAAGATGTTGAACTGGGACGCATAGATGTCCATCTTTTTGGGGTTGGCGGCATCCCAGCCGTTGACGGCGCAGCCCACATCGAATTTGTCCGCGTAAGCGTCCTTCAGGGCGGGCAGCGTCGTGGGATCGATCAGGTCGGTCTGCTGGGCGGCGGGCTGAACCGTGGCGGCCTTGGTCTGGGTGACGGTGAAATCCTTCATAGAAAACTCCAATTCTCCTGCGCCGCTGGTTTCCACATACAGCACATAGGTGGTGAAATCACCGGCGGTGTACGTGCCCTTCAGGGTGGTCCACTGACCCTTTTTGGCATTGCCGAAGGCCAAATTCTCGTAGGTCTCCGCGCCATCAGCGGTCTTGTGGGCAATGGAGATCATCAGGTTGGCGCTGTCCACGCTGTCCTGATACACCTGAACGCTCAAATCGTAAACGCCGGTGTTCTCCAGGGGGAAGTCGCGGCCCGGGGAATGCCAGTCCGTATCGCGGCCGGTGATGGTCAGCGCGCCATCCTGAAAGATCAGGGACGCGCCGCCGGTGGAGCGGGCGTACCAGCCGTCGGTACCGGCGGAAAAGTCGGACTGGTAGGTGTACAGATCAGCGGCGGCTGCGACGGAAAGGCAGCTCAGCAGCAACATCAGGCTCAACAGAAAGGATACAAGCTTCTTCAAAATGGATACGCTCCCTCCGTAGGATGAGAAAGTGAGTTTCATAACAATGTTTGATAACTTTATTGTAAAGAAGGATCTGCCGGTTGTCAAGGGGTGAAAGCAATAACTTTCCAAAAGAAAACAGCCGGGAAACAACGTGGCGTGCCCCTTGTGCAGTATGCTATACTGGTACTGGACAAATGGCGGAAAGGAGCGTTTTTCCCCGATGATTCGCGCTGTTTTGTTTGATATGTACGAGACCCTGTGCAGCCACTACCGCTGCCCCCTGTATTTCGGGGCGCAGATGGCGGATGACGCGGGCATTGACCGGGAGATCTTCCTGCCCCTGTGGCGGGATGCGGCCCGGGAGGAAGCCCGCACGCTGGGGGAGCTGTCGCTGGAGGCGCTTTTGGAGTACATCCTGCCCCGGTGCGGCATCGTGGAGGAAAACCGTCTGGCGGCGCTGATCCGGCAGATGTGTCAAAAGCGCTGCCAGACCAAGCGGGACTGCCTGCGCAGTCTGCACCCGGACATTCTGCCTATGCTGAACAGCTTAAAGGAGCAGGGACTCAAGCTGGCGGTGGTGAGCAACTGCTATCTGGAGGAGGCGCAGGTGATCCGGCAATGGGAGGGCAGCCGCCTGTTTGACGCGCTGCTGCTCAGCTGCGAGCAGGGCGTCCGGAAACCCGACCCGGAAATCTACCGGCGGTGCATGGCACAGCTGGGGGTCACTGCCGGGGAATGCCTGTTCATCGGCGATGGCGGCAGTCAGGAATTGGAGGCCGCCCGGGCTTTGGGCATGGAGGCCATGCAGGCGTTATGGTACATGGCTGGCGTGGAAGGCCACCCCAGCGCGAGAAAAGAAGAGTTCCCCGGGCTGGAAACCCCCGGGGCAGCGGTGGCTGCCGCAGGCAAAGCGCTGTCAGTTCCCTCCTGGCGGGAGGGTTGTTAAGGAACAATTTATCCTGCAACGAACAAACGAGCATCCGTGTTTGGATGCTCGTTTGTTTATGTAGTCCTCAAACGCAATGCACAGGAACGGTGCGTATAATTGCGCCCTCCTGTGATCTGT
>SVGQ01000088.1 GCA_015056245.1 Clostridiales bacterium
AGGGTCTGGACGAGGGTAGCATTACCCTTGAAGCGGATCCCGCCGCAGAGGAAGGAGGAGAAGACCATGAGTGAGGCCCCCAAGACCCCCAATCTGCTTGAGGTCAAGAATCTGAAGCAGTACTTCGATATCAACATGGGCTTCTTCCGTTCCAAGCCCCTCAAGGCTGTGGATGATGTATCCTTCGCCATCAAGAAGGGTGAAACCCTCGGTCTCGTGGGTGAATCCGGCTGCGGTAAGACCACCGTTGGCCGTACCATCCTTCACCTGTACAAACCCACCGGCGGCGAAGTATGGTACAATGGCAAAAAGCTGGAAACCAAGGAAGATATCCAGGAATTCCGCAAGAAAGCCACCATGGTTTTTCAGGATCCCTATTCTTCCCTGAATCCCCGTATGACGGTATCCGACATCGTGGGCGAGCCGCTGGATGTGCACAAGCTGTATTCCAGCAAAAAGGAACGCGAGGAGCGCATTCTGGAACTGATGGGCTATGTAGGCCTGAACAGCGAACACGCCTCCCGTTATGCCCATGAGTTTTCCGGCGGTCAGCGCCAGCGTATCGGTATTGCCCGCGCTCTGGCAGTCAATCCGGAATTCATCGTTTGCGACGAACCCGTGTCCGCGCTGGACGTGTCCATTCAGGCTCAGGTCATCAACATGTTCGACGAGCTGCAGGATAAGCTGGGCCTGACCTATCTGTTCATTGCCCACGACCTGCTGGTGGTCCGTCACATTTCCGACCGCATTGCCGTTATGTATCTGGGCAAGATGGTGGAGTTGGCTGATGCTGATGAGATCTATAACCATCCCCTGCACCCCTACTCCCAGTCCCTGCTCAGCGCCGTGCCGCTGCCTGACCCCAAGGCTGCCCGCGCAAACCAGCGTATCGCTCTCACCGGCGATATCCCCAGCCCTCTGAACGCACCTTCCGGCTGCCCCTTCCGCACCCGCTGCCGCTATGCAACCGAGCAGTGCGCTCAGTCCATGCCGCCCTTTGAAGAGGTGGAGCCCGGTCACTTTGTGGCTTGCCACCGCATCAAGGAAATCGGCTGATCGTGATTCAACCATACGCAATATCGTATGTTTGAAAAATAAAATCAGGAGGAAACTACTATGAAAAAGCTTTTGGCTCTCGTGCTGGCTTTGGTTATGGCGATGTCCTGCGTGGCCTTCGCTTCCGCCGAAGACGCCACTTCCATCGCTGTCTGCCTCTCCTCTGAGCCGGACACCCTGGATCCCGCCCTCAACTCTGCTGTTGACGGCGCCACCATGCTGGCCCACCTGTTCTCCGGTCTGGCTACCTGGAGCACCGATGAGAACGGCAAGCTGGTCATCGTTGCTGAGTGCGCTGAGGAACTGACCGAAGGCGTTGCCAACGAAGACGGCACCATCACCTACACCTACACCCTGAAGGACGGCCTGACCTGGTCCGACGGCAAGGCTCTGACCGCCAACGACTTCGTGTTCGCTTGGAAGCGCGCTGCCTCTACCGCTCTGGGCGCTGACTACGGCTACATGTTCGAAGTTGTGAAGGGCTATCCCGACGAGCTGGCTGTGGAAGCCACCGATGACAAGACCATCGTGGTGACCCTGAACAACTCCGTGGCTTACTGGAACGAGCTGCTGGCCTTCCCCACCTACTTCCCCGTACGTGAAGATGTGGTTGCCAGCGAAGCTTGGGCTACCGAAGCTGCCACCTATGTCTGCAATGGTCCCTACACCATGAGCGACTGGGCCCACAACAGCGTGATCACCCTGCAGAAGAACCCCAACTACTTCAAGGCTGACACCGTCACCATGGACAAGATCGAGTGCTATCTGTCCGACGATGCCAACAACATGCTGGCTAACTTCGAAAACGGCGACTGGCTGCTCATCGACGATGTGCCCACCGCTGAAATCGCCAACCTGAAGGTCAACTATCCCGAAGAGTTCGTGATCGCTGGCCAGATTGGTACCTACTACGTTTGCTGGAACGTGAACGAAGAGATCCTGCCCGAAGGCTGCGAGCTGACCGGTGCTGAGGCTGAAGCTGCCCGCGCTGAGATCCGCAACGCTCTGGGCCTGCTGCTGGACCGTAACTACATCTGCGAAGAGATTGGCCAGGCTGGTCAGGTTCCTGCTTCCAGCTTCGTCGCCATGGGTCTGACCGATGCTGACGGCAGCGAGTTCTACAAGAACTGCAACGTTTCCGAGGACTATCTGGGCTACTACAACACCGCTGTTGACGCCATCGACGCCAACTGGGATGCTGCCCTGACCGTTCTGGAGAAGTACTACACCGTGGACGAAGCCACCGGTATGTTCACCAACTTCCCCGCCATGGAGTACCTCTACAACACCTCCGAAGGCCACAAGGCCATCGGTGAATACCTGCAGAGCGCTTTCGCCGCTGTGGGCATCAACATGACTCTGGTCAACCAGGAGTGGAACACCTTCCTGAACACCCGTAAGGATGGTCAGTACTCCATCGCCCGCAACGGCTGGCTGGCTGACTACAACGATCCCATCTGCTTCCTGGATATGTGGACTTCCTTCTCCGGCAACAACGATGTGCAGTACGGCAAGGGCGCTCACGCTGAGCTGGCCATGTACAACCTGGATCTGACCGCTTTCGGTTATGACATCAAGGTTGAAAACGGCACCTGGGCTGAGACCTACGACGTGCTGATCAACACCATCAAGAGCTGCACCGACAACACCACCCGCTATGCCCTGATGCACGTTGCTGAGGACATGCTGATGGCCACCGGCTGCATCGTGCCCCTGTACTTCTACACCGACATCTACATGCTGGATGACTCCGTGGAAGGCTTCTACTCCAACCCCCTGGGCTACAAGTACTTCATGAACTGCACCATCGCCAAGTAAGGCGGCGCGGTCATAAAGTCCGCTCAGTAACAAACGGAGGGTACCCGAGCAATCGGGTATCCTCTGTTTTCATATGCAGAGAATGTTCTTGCTTTTTCCAATTCAAACATGCAGTCGTTTTTTTCTTGACAGCTGGGTTGATCTGTGGTTTAATTCTAGCAATCATTCTGAAAGGAGGGGTATCGGATGAAGGCTTTTGCTTCCTGCAGTGTCTATACTGTATGGCAGGCTGTCGCCGTATGGCGTTTCAGCAGGCTTTCATTGTGGTACCCTTCTTTGGGGTAAGGCTTTTGGTTTTCAAAAGCACAAGCAGTGCAGGCTTGCTGAATGGGCATCGCCTGCACTGCTTTTTTGTATTGAAAGGAGGAAACAACCATGCAAATCAAAGACCACCTGCAAATCTACTACGAAAGCCACGATGAGGACGCCCGCCTCACCAGCCGGTCAGGACAGCTCGAATTTCTGACCACCATGCGCTATATCGAAAAGTATCTGAAGCCAGGTATGCGCATTCTGGAAATCGGCGCTGCCACGGGCCGCTACAGCCACACTCTGGCAAGAATGGGGTATCAGGTGGATGCGCTGGAGCTGTTGGACTGCAACATTGACATCTTCAAGCAGAACACGCTGCCCGATGAAAAGATCACCATCCGCCAAGGCAACGCCATCGATCTGTCCGGCTTTGAAGATGAAAGCTACGACATCACTCTGCTGCTTGGCCCCATGTACCATCTCTTCACCACGGAGGAGCAGCACAAAGCACTGTCAGAAGCGCTGCGGGTGACCAAATCCGGCGGTCTGTTGTTCACTGCCTACTGCAACAACGAAGCCACTATCTATAACTTCTGCTTCATGCGGGGCTATCTGATGGATCCTCACTTCTTCCCCTTGATCGATAAGGAAACGTTCAAGTGCAACTCCAATCCTGAGGACCGCTTCGTGCTGCATCGTCCCCACGAGATCGATGCTCTGATGGCGGGTCTGCCTGCCGAGCGTCTCCACTTCATCGGAACGGACATGATGACGCAATATATCAAGAACACCATTGATGAGATGAGCGATGAAATGTATGAATATTATCTGAAATATCATTTTCTCATCTGTGAAAGACCTGATATGATCGGTATTACCAATCACTATCTTGATATATGCAGAAAATCTTAATGCTTCGCTCCTTGTTTCCTCATTCTATTCGTGATAGGATGCGTATGTGCCCCAAACCAATATCACTTGTGGAGGCTGCTATGGAACACGACCATTGTCATTGCGAGGAAAACTACGAATCCCACGAGCTGATCGAGTGCATCGCCAACGCACTGGATGCGCGGGATCCCTACACCGGCAACCATTCCCGCAGGGTCAGCGATATGGCCTGCATGCTGTGCCGTTATCTTGGCCTGTCCGAGCAGGAGACCCAAATCATCCATATTGCAGCCCATCTCCACGATATTGGCAAGATTGGTATTCCGGATGCTATCCTGCGCAAGCCTGCCCGGCTGAACGACCAGGAATGGGCAGTTATGAAAGATCATCCGAAAATCGGCGCTGAGATCCTTTGCCATGCTTCGGGGTTTCAGGAAATCGCCCAGATTATTCTGAACCACCATGAACGCTATGATGGGCGCGGTTATCCCAACAACAACGAGCTGGACTATATTCCCCTTGGCGCAAGAATCATCGCCGTATGCGACTCCATCGATGCCATGGCCTCTGCGCGTGCCTATCGGAAAGCGCTGCCGCTGGATACCTGCCGTACAGAGATTGAAAAGAATATTGGCATCATGTATGACCCGAAAATCGCTATGACAGCACTGGTTCATTGGGACGAGCTGACTGCCATCTACGAAAACGAAAAAGCTTACAAAATTTCTATCGATTTGGATCTGTAATGGACAGAAAACCGCTGGTTTATTGCTAAAATCGGCGGTTTTCTTCTTGATTCCGTCCATTTTGCATCAGTGACAAATGATTACCTTTCTGCTATAATCATATCAGCACAAAAAGGAATCCACCGGACGGATCGGCATCAGCAGTCAAAAAAGGTTGAAATGCTTGCATTTTCTCCGATTTTTACTCTTGTTGCACTTGATCAGTCTGCTCCGTTCCTTTCACAATAAGAAAGTGCTTACAGACGATTTTTCCATTCCAAAACCATTCCCAAACCGTTGAAACGCAACGGTTTTCGCGAAATTTGTGCCAAAAACAGTCCGTGAAAAAGTCGAAAATGTACATAAAGCGACTGTTTTTGGTCATGTACGAGACAAGGAAACCCATGTACAATAATGTTGTAAGTCTTACCAAAAGCGACTACATCCCGCGCAGAAGCAACCAACCATCGGCTGCAACTGCCAAACCTGCAAATCCTATTGAATGTCAGGAGGGTGAAACATGAAGCGAGGCATCACCTTCCAGCAATACAGGGGCATGGACGTGTTCTTTTTTACCGCTTTGCTCTGCCTGTGCGAAACGTTAATCGCTTTCGCATCCACCCGCTGGTTCCCCGGCGAACCCTATACGTTATCGCTTACATCCGCAGTAACCGCCATTGTGATGGTGCGCTGGGGTGCATTCGCTGTCATTCCCGCCGTTGCGGGCGCGTTGGTGTTCTGTCTGGCTTCCAGCGCAGCCCCTGCCCAGTACCTGATCTACCTGCTGGGCAATCTGGCAGCCCTTTCACTGCTGCCGCTGGTGAAAAACCAGTGGAACTGGCGCAAACTCCACGAAAACGTACTGCTCACCATGGTTTATGGCGCGCTGGTAACCCTGCTGATGCAGGCAGGCCGCTTCCTCATCGCACTGGCGCTGGGCAATCCCCCCGCCATCTGTGTGGGCTTCATTACCACCGATGTTCTTTCCGTACTCTTCGCTGTTCTTCTTTGCTGGATCAGCCGGAGACTGGACGGTATTCTGGAAGATCAGAAGGACTACCTGAAACGCATTCAGGACGAAGACGATAACCAGGCAAGGAGGATGACCCCATGAGAGCGAAAGCAGCAGACTTTCTTGTCTATGACGAGGCGGCCGGCGTATATCGCGAAAACCCTGAACAAGCCGTACGCGACGATGTAGAGAAACATAACTGGCGGCACATCGGTCAGACCATTCTGAAGGACTGGCGGCTGTACCTGATGCTGGTGCCTATGCTGTTGGTGTTCCTCCTGTGGCGCTACCTGCCCATGTACGAACTGCTGGGCTGCTTCAAGGTGCCCGATGAGGTAAAGCCGGTGGCAGATCAGCTGTTCTCTGGTTTTTCCTACTTCAAGCGGCTGCTGGTAGGCGGCGCGGGCGACAGTATGTCCACCGAGTTCTGGCGGGCGCTGCGCAACACTTTCCTGCTCAGCTTCTACGGCCTGTGCTTCGGTTTCCCCATGCCGATCCTGCTGGCCCTGTTCTTCAATGAGATCCGTTCCAACATCGTGCGCAGCACTTGTCAGGTGCTCACCTACCTGCCCAAGTTCATGTCCACCGTTGTTATGACCTCCCTGGTCACCATGCTGGTCAAGCAGGGTTCCCTCACCTCCAGTATGGGTATCATCTCGCAGGCGCTGGCCTCGCTGGGGCTCATCTCCGAGGAAGTTGCCAACGCCGGTCTTCTGAACAACCCGGCTTTCTTCCGGGCCATCTACCAGATCTCCGGTATCTGGGAAGGCGCAGGCTACGACAGCATTGTGTACTTCGCCGCCATCATCGCCATCTCCCCCACCAGCTACGAAGCCGCCCAGATCGACGGCGCTGGCAAAATGGCTCAGATGCGCTACGTGGTGCTGCCCAGCATCCTATCCACCATCGTTATTATGCTGATCACCCGTATCGGTTCCCTGTTGAACGTTGGCTATGAAAAAGTGCTGCTGCTCTACAACGTGAACACCTACATGACCGCCGACGTGGTTTCCACCTTCGCCCAGCGCTACGGTCTGGAAGGCGCTCAGAAGGGTCTGGCAGCCGCCGCCGAAATGATGAACAACGTCATCGGCATGCTGCTGGTCATCAGCGCCAACACCATTGCCCGCAAGGCTTCCGATACTTCGCTGTACTAAGAGGAGAGACTTATGAAAAGAAAGCTTGAAACCTCTGAGTTGATCTTCAAGGTCATCAGCTACACGCTGCTGTGCATCTTCTCCCTTGCCTGCCTGTACCCGTTCGTGTATGCCATTTCCGCTTCCATCAGCGGCGCGGACGCAGTGGACTACGGCAAGGTGGTGCTCTTCCCCAAGGATATCCAGTTCGAGGCTTTTGCCCAGATGTTCAATGACAACATGTTCTGGAATTCCTACTCCAACACCCTGTTCCTGACCTTCTACGGCACCATCTGGGCGCTGTTCGTAGCCATTCTGGGCGCTTACGCCCTGTCTAAGAAGCGCCTTCTGTTCCGCCGTTTCTTCAACTTCTTCCTGGTGTTCACGATGCTGTTTTCCGCCGGTATCGTGCCCCAGTACCTGAACTACCTGGACACCAAGGCCGTGTTCAACGCTGCCGGCATCACCGATGATAAGTGGCTGGTGGTCATCGCCATGGGTATGGCTGCCATGAACATTATCCTGCTGCGCAACGCCTTTGAGGGCGTGCCCAGCGAGATCGAGGAAGCCGCCGTGGTGGACGGCGCCACCGAATTCCAGGTGCTCAGCAAGGTCTACATCCCCATGAGCAAGTCCACCATCGCCACCGTGGCCCTGTTCTTTGCCATCTCCCGCTGGAACGGCTACTTCTGGGCCCGTCAGATGATCTCCAATTCCAACGAACATCCCCTGCAGGTGTTCATCCGCCTGCGTCTGGAGTACTACACCGACCCCGAGGCCATGGCTGGCTGGAACGCGGTCTACTCGTCCGACTCCGTCATCTACGCCCTGATCGTGTGCTCCATCGTGCCGATCCTCATCATTTACCCCTTCATCCAGAAGTACTTTGCCAAGGGTGTCAACGCCGGTGGCGTGAAGGAGTAACCAACCAACGATGTTTTCCGGGATGGATACCCGGTGAACAATATAAACAGGAGGGAATTTATTATGAAGCGTACTGTCTCTTTGCTGATGGTTCTGGCCATGATCATGACCATGTTCGTCGGCACCGCTATGGCTGAAACAGCCGAACTGACCTACGCCGAGGGCACCGTGCTGCGCATGGCCACCGGCTACAACAGCGCTAAGACTGGCCTGTTCTTCGACGCAGAAGTGGCTGGCGAAGGCGTCACCCTGGCTGACGGCGTGACCTATCACACCGGCGACCTGAAGCCCACTTGGGTGGAAGTGCAGAACGACCTGGGCGTGGTTTTCGAGAACCAGTACCAGGGCAACAGCGCTACCAAGGAATTCGATTTCTGGAAAGAGCGCCTCAACGAAGTTGACATGGTCAGCGGCACCGCTTCCAAGCTGTCTGAGTACGGCGAAGCCGGCAGCATCGTGAACATTGCCGAGCATCTGGACAAGATGCCCAACTTCAAGGCTTATCTGGAAGCTAACCCCATCGTTCGTCTCTCCATCACCGGTAACACCACCACCGGCGCTATCTACTTCAGCCCCTACTTCGACGGCGTGAACGACATCGAGCGTATGCCCCTGATGCGTACTGACTGGGTCGTGAAGCTGCTGGACGGCGAAGGCGAATTCACCGCTGAAGTTTCCAACAAGCTGGCTGCTCCCGTGTACCAGCCCTACATGCCCACCACCGGCACCGTGGAAGTTGACGTTGTGACCCTGGACGGCACCGCCGTGGAAAAGGTCACCAAGAACTATGACGCCGCTGGCAACATCGTGGCCACCATGAACGCCGCTGGCGAACTGGATGGCGTTGCCGCCGTCAACATGCTCCGTACCTACATCGACACCGCTTACAACGGCTACTACGGCACCGAGCGTTCCAACCTGTTCATCGGTCAGAACGCTGCCTGGGACGCTGACGAACTGGTCGCCCTGCTGCGCTGCGTCGTCGCTAACCCCCAGACCCTCAACGGCACCGATTCCGTGCAGGGCCTGTTCAGCCGCGAAGATAACAACAACCAGCGTCGTGTTGACATGAAGCGCTTTGCCGGCGTGCTGTTCGGCGTGCGTGGTCTGGAATCCCGTCAGGATTCTCTCTGGATCGACTCCACCGGCATGCTGCGTGATGCCCGTCAGGAAGCTGACGCTTACGCCGCTATGGAGCGCCTCAACACCATGGCTCAGGAGGGCCTGATCTCCAAGGCTTTCCTGGAGACCGCTGAGGAATCCACCAAGACCTATCTGACCAACGACCTGGGCTTCATGCACTACGACTACAACCAGACCCAGACCGTGTACAACGAAACCGCCCTGCAGGACGGCGAAAAGTACATGGCCGTGATGGTTCCCGTTGCCCGCTGGTTCGACGGCTCCTCCGAGGAAGGCACCTTCATGCGCTTCACCGAGAGCTGGCGTTCCGTGAAGGTTGACGGCTGGGGCATCTCCGTTGCCGGTGTTGAAGGCAATGCTGACAAGCTGAACGCTGCCCTCAAGCTGATCGACTACGCTTACAGCCCCGAAGGCATGATCCTGATGAGCTACGGCCCCGATGCCTTCATCAAGACCAACGAAGATGGCTCCTACGTGACCTTCAACTTCAACGGTCAGGAAATGCCCGTCATCGCCGATGCTACCTTCACCGAACTGTGGGAGAAGGCTTCCGGTAACTACACCAACTACGCCCGTCAGTTCCTGGGCTCCACTCTGAGCTTCGCCAAGAGCCAGGCTTTCGAGTACCAGTGCACTCACGCTGTTGGTAAGGAAGGCGCCGGCAAGATCTCCACTGCCATCGGTCTGGGTACCATCAAGCACCCCGAACTGGCTCTGACTGAGAATCCCTGGTACACCTCCGTGCCCACTGTGCTGCCCAACACCACCGTTGAAAATGGCATGATCAACGAACTGGCTGATCTGTCCACCAAGTACAACGAGGGCAAGGATGGCCAGAACCTGTTCATCGATCAGATCGTGAACGGCTATGCTGTGGAAGGCATGGGCAGCGCCGATGAATCCGCTGCTTACGTTGCCGACACCATGGGCGGCGCCCAGTACCTGTTCCTGAAGCAGGCTGCCTGGACCCGTCTGGTGGAATACTACAACACTCTGGCCAAGTAATTTTTCCCGAGTGATCACCGGGACGGGAGCTTCGGCTCCCGTCTCGGGTTTCCGTCAGTCTCCCCCACCTTTCCGGGCGGTTGACGGAAGCCTGAGAAACCTGAGGCTGATCTGAATCCTGCAAGCGAATGCAATGTTATGGGAGGTCATTATGTACCGCAAACAGTTGACCTGGCAGAAAATCCTCTGCTTTGCCGCGATCGCGGTCAGCGCGATCGTATTTCTCTATGCCCTGGGGCTCATGACTGACCTGTACGACAGCCTGTACCCCGCCATGATGGATCCCAACAACATTGATAACACCTACGTGCCCGGCTCGCAGATCTACTACCACATGCAGCCCTACAACAAGCAGTTGCTCAGCGCCTCCATCGTGATGATCCTATTGAGCTGCGCCCTGTTCATCACCAACACCCACAGTCGCCGCCGCTATTATGTGGGCAACATCCTCACCTCCGTGGCATGGACGGTTGCCGGCGCGGTGATTTCCTTCTGGGCCCATGGGCAGAGCGAACTATTCAAGGCTGAGTTTTTGCAGGTGGACTTCAAGAGCCTGGAGATGTTCTCCAAGATGATGAAAAAGCCTTACATCGATTCCACCTTCTGGTTTGACGCGCACTACGCGGTGTTCGCGCTGGTGCTGCTGGTGGGCATCCTGCTGATTGTGAACCTTTGCTGGAAGTTCTCCCTGATGAATGCCGAAAAGCGGCTGATTGAAGAAGGAAAGAAGGCATCCGCATGAGTGAAACCACCATCATGACCGCTGCGGAGCAGAAGCAGATCCAACTGGACCGCATGCGCTATACCAAGAACACCCTTTCCTCCCGGCTGACGCTGCTGGCGATCGTCTTTGATGTGCTGTATTTCGTCAGCATCTACTCCACCGATGTGGGCTCCTGGTACTACTCCATTCTGATCGGCGCCTCCATCGTGTACAACCTGCTGTTTATGCTGCTGGCCTTCCTGGCCTCTGAAGGCGTGAAGAATTACCACATCGGTTATTCCTGGCTGCTGCTGGGGCTGGCGGTGGGTCAGGTGGTGCGCATCTTTATCCTGCCCATGCAGGCGCTCAACGCCACCGTGAAGATCAAGAACGAAGTGCTGCCCGTTATGCAGACGCCTCAGTTCCTCTATGTGGTGGTCATGCTCTGCCTGTCCGCCCTCTGCTGCCTCATCGCCGGTCTGGCCGGCATCAAACAGAGCCGCACGCTGGAAGCCTACAATGCTTCCCTGAGCGAAAAGGCCGCGTAAAGGAGATGCCCTATGGCAAATATCAGCTTACAGCATCTGGACAAGATCTACGATAACAACGTACAGGCTGTGTACGATTTCAATCTGGAAGTGAAGGACGGCGAGTTCATCGTACTGGTGGGTCCTTCCGGCTGCGGCAAGTCCACCACCCTGCGCATGATCGCCGGTCTGGAGGACATCAGCGCTGGCAAGCTCCTGCTGGACGGCAAGGACATCACCACCGCTCCCGCCAAGGACCGCGACATGGCGATGGTGTTCCAGAACTATGCTCTCTACGCCCACATGACCGTGTACGAAAACATGGCCTTCTCCCTGACGCTGCGCAAGGAAGACCCCAACGTCATCCATAAAAAGGTGCTGGCGGCGGCGGAGATCCTGGGCCTGACGGATCAGCTCAACAAGAAGCCCAAACAGCTTTCCGGCGGTCAGCGGCAGCGCGTTGCCATGGGCCGTGCCATCGTGCGCAACCCCAAGGTATTCCTGTTTGACGAGCCGCTTTCCAATCTGGATGCCAAACTCCGCGGCGCTACCCGCCGGGAGATCCTGCTGCTCCATAAGCGCATGAACGCCACCATGCTCTACGTGACCCACGACCAGACCGAAGCCCTGACGCTGGCGGACCGCATCGTGTGCATGTCCATGGGACGGGTGCAGCAGATCGGCACGCCGCTGGAACTCTACGATACCCCCAACAACCTGTTTGTTGCCAGCTTTATCGGCCTGCCCCCCATGA
>SVGQ01000089.1 GCA_015056245.1 Clostridiales bacterium
CGGAACAGAGCCCACAAAACCTTGCGCCGCAGCGCTTTTCAGCAAGCACAGCGAGCACCGTAGGTGCAAGATGTGCGACTTTTGAACAGAAGTATGGGTTTTTCGACAGTCTGACAACCCGACCGGATTCATATCATTCCGGTCGGGTTGCCTTATTTGATTCAAATCAGCCTTCCAAAGATTCCGCAGCGTCTTCCGCGGCGGGTTCTGCCTTGGTTTCCAGCGTCTGTGCAGTGGATGCCAGCACGGTATCCATATCCACGTTGATGGAGTGCTCGGTCTTGACCCACACGTTCTGCTTGCGGTGCTTGAACAAACCGATCAAGTTCACAAAACCGCCCAGACCCATGTTGATGAAAATAGACACGAACACCGGCCAGATTTCTTTCAGCTTGGGGGTGCGGTGGTTATCCAGATAATCCGCCACATAGAACAGCACATAGATGCTGTAGAACATCACCAGAATGCTGAAGAAATTGAAGCTGAACATGGAGGAGAACCGCAGCGTCACATAGTAGGACGCAGTGGGGATGTACGCCCGCGCCAGTTCAAGGAACAGCATCAGGATGCCTTCCAGCGTGAGCACAGCAAAGGGCGACATATTGTACATGCCCCAGAAGGTGCTCAGGAACTCCCAGAAGCTGATCTTGCCGGTAAACATGGCCTTGAACAGCCGGGGGGTATTTTTGAAGGAAACAAACCAGCGGCCCTGCGCCCAGCGCAGACGCTGACGGGCGCAAGCCTTGAGCTTGGTGGGTTTTTCATCGTGAATGCGGACCTCGTTGTTCCACAAAAGGCGGCGGCCCTCGCAGATGGTTTCAATCTGCAATTCAAAGTCCTCCGTCAGGGAAAGGGAAGTCCAGCCGCCGCGATCGAACAGATACTGAGCAGATACGCAGAAACCGGTGCCGCCGATGGCTGCATTCAGGCCGATGCGCTGCTTGGAATACTGCATGAAGCGGTTGGTGATGGTGTAGCTCACATAGTCGGCAAAGGCCACCATGCCCTGCTTGTTCTTGCAGCCCAGATAGCACTGGATCACATCTGCCTTGCGGCCGGAATCGATGTACTGGCTGTTCACTTCCCGGAACATGTTCAGGTCGATCATGTTATCCGCGTCAAAGAACATCACCAGATCGTACTTCTCGTGGTAGTTCCCCAATGCCTTGAGGGCCTTTTGCAGAACGATGGGCTTGCCGGTGGGCTCATCCTCGCTCTCCCGGCGGCTCACCAGTACCTCCGCGCCCAGACCGCGGGCGATCTCTTCGGTGCGGTCGGTGCAATTATCGGCAAGGATCACGTAATCATAGAGTTCCTTGGGATAATCCATCCGGTTCAGGTTATCGATCATGGTGGCGATAACCTTTTCCTCATTGTGGGCGGGTACCAGCACCAGAAAGCGGGCTTCCGGATCGTGATCCTGATAATCCTTTGTCTTGCGCTTGAAACCAACAAAGCTCAGCACAATCTGATAAATCATCAAAAACATCAACCAGCCGCTGAAGATCATCATCAGGCGCTCAACGATCGCAATCGCGATTTGCACGGTCATAACATCCTTTCAAGAGGTCATGGACATAGGATACCAGTTAATATTTATACTATATTGCGCGGGTTCTGTCAATGGATGTCGTAGAACGCAGAATCGCCCACAAACTCCCGAAGGATGCTCAGCGGCGGGATTTCCTCCATCACAGGGCCGGTGGCAGGCAAAAAATAATGCAGCACTTTCAGCAACCGGCGGGCCGTCAGGTACTGGGGCGCGGACGGCGGAATCTGGAGCAGCAGCTCATAAGCCATATTTTTCAGAATGGGCAGCTCATAGTGCAGGGAGGTGTTGAACATCACATCCGCCCGCTCCTGATAGGGGAAGATCCATTTTTCCTCACCGGCGCGCACCTTGGGCCACATATCGATGGTTTCCGTGGGGGAGGTATTGCGCTTGCGCATATCCCGCACCATGCGGCGCAAAAGCCGCACATCCGTGGTACGGATACGGTTGTGGTCATCCAGATTGATGCAGCCCAGCGCGCTGACATATACGCCGTACATCAGCTGCTCCGGCAATTCGGATACGATCCGGTCATTCATGCCATGGATGCCCTCCACCAGCAGGGGTTCACCCTGACCCAGCTGCATGCGGTGGGTCTCCTCGCTGCGGCAGGAGCGCTTGAAATCATACAGCGGCATTTCCACCGTCTCGCCGCTGAGCAGCCCTTCCAGACAGCGGGTCAGGCAGGGAATATCCAGCGCGTCCACATGCTCCAGATCCGGCGTGCCGTCGGCTTCCAGCGGCAGATCAGCCCGGTTGCGGTAGAAATCATCCAGCGAAATCAGGTGGGGTCTCTGACCCAGCACCCGCAGATGCACCGCCAGCCGGTTGGCAAAGGTGGTCTTACCGCTGGAGGATGGCCCAAAGATCATCACGATCCGTGCCTGACGCTTGACGATATCATCCGCAATAGCGGCAATGGAACGGTCATGGAGCGCCTCGCTGACCCGGATAAACTCCCGGATCTTGCCATCTTTGATCATCCGGTTCACGTCGGACACATTCCGGGCTCCCAGAATACTGCACCAGCGCTGGCTTTCGTCAAACACCCGCAAAAACTTCTTCCGGGGCACATAGGGCGCAGGCTGATCCGGATGCTCCGGGCTGGGCGCGCTGAGTACCACGCCGGGGTGATGAGGTTTCAGCTGGAAGGCCGTCAGCATACCGGTGGAGGGCAGCATGGCCCCGTAGAAGTACTCGCACAGTCCAGCCATCCGGTACATGGGGATGGTCTCCTTGGGCCGGTACCGCAGCAGCTCGGCCTTGTCCTGCCAGCCTTCAGCCTCAAAGAAGGCAATGGCCTGCTGGCGCGTCCACTCCTCCTTTTCAAAGGGCAGGTTTTCGCTGACCAGCGCCCGCATATCCTTCTCCAGCGCCCGCACATCCTCATGGGACAGAGCGCCGTTCTGGGGCTTGATGTACAGCCCATGGCCCACGGAATGCTGCATCCTCACCCGCATGCCGGGAAACAGCCGCTTCATGCTGGCAAGGAACAGAAACCGAAGCGAGCGCTCGTAAAGCCGGCGGCCTTCCTCGTGCTGATAGGTCAGCGGGATCAGGGCGGTATCCCCATCCAGCTGCCCGGACAGTTCCAGCACCCGACCGCCGCTCATGCACGCCAGAATGGGAGCAGCCTGCCCGCCGGGGGAGGCATTGGTGTCCTCAAACAGGCGCAGTGCATCCTGCAGCCGGATTCCCCGGGGAATGTCTCTTTCCGATCCGTTCAGCGAAACATGGATGGTTGCGGGCATGGGAATACCTCCTTTGGGAGAGAAAGTCTCATGAGATGAAGAAAAGAAGAGTCTTCAAGGGTATATTAAGCCTTTTTTTCGATAATGTCCAGTTGATGGAGGGGAGTGACTGCCAATACGGCTGTACAAGCTGCCGAAGGTGGCGAGGGGCAGCCGGGATTGCGCTTGAGCCGCCATAGAAAAGCCCATTGGGGCAATGGATCCCTTTGCCCTGCCAACGCGGCTGGGCAGCTGTGTGGGGGGGCTTGTTAATCGCTGGCAGCTGCCACACCGGCTGGCAGCGGGGTGCGCCTGTGCTGCCGCCCGGTCTGGCGTAGAAAAGCAACCCGCAGGTATGCAAAAAGCCCTGCCTTGCGGCAGGGCTGGAGCTACGAGGATTATTCGTAGATCACGGTCAGGTTGGCCAGGCCAGCGCCGGTGATGGCGTCAGCTTCCAGCACGGTGTTGTCGATGGTCAGAGTGCCGTCAACGATGGAAGCCAGCAGAGCTTCGTACTCGGCAACGGTCCAGTTCTCCAGAGACCAGGTAGCGGTGGGCAGACCCACGGCGTTGTCGGTAGCGCCCAGGTTGTTAGCCACGTCGCCGATGGAATCCCATTCGCCGGCGTAGAACTTGCCGATGGCCCACTCGGTGGCGGAGACCAGGCCCTTGAGGGCGGAGGTCACAACGGTCTCGGACTCGAAGCTCTGGTCAACGTCCACGCCGATAACGAACAGGTCGTTAGCGGAAGCAGCGGAAACGATGGAGGAGAACATGGAGCCGCCGCAAGCGAAGATCACTTCGGTGCCGTTCATGTACCAGCCCTTAGCCATGGCTTCCAGCTCGGGGGAAGCGCCGAAGGAAGCGCCGTACTGCCAGGAGTACTTCAGCTCAACGTTCACGCCCAGCTCAGCAGCAGCAGCGTTGGCGCCCTGCGCGAAGCCGTAGCCGTAACGGCAGCAAGCGGGGTTGGTGCCGCCGCCGCCACCCATGAAGCCCAGCTTGGTGAAGCCTTCCTTCACGATGGCATAGCCAGCCAGATAGCCGCTCTGCTCTTCCATGAAGGCGATGGGGGCAACGTTCTTGAGGCCCATCTGCCAGCCGTCGATGAAGACGAACTTGGTGTCGGGATACTCAGTAGCAGCCTTTTCCAGCGCGGCAGCCTGCATGAAGCCAGCGCACACGACAACCTTGGCGCCGCCTTCGCAGGCAGCCTTCATGGCTTCGTAGCGGTCATCATCGGTAGCCTGGTCGCCGTTGGCGGGCTGATAGTACTTGTAGCTCAGGCCGTTGGCAGCAGCGTAGCTCTTCACGCCGTTCCAGGTGCCCTGGTTGAAGGACTTGTCCTTCAGCTGACCCACGTCAGTAACGAAGGCGAGCTCAAAGACGCCGTTTTCGGATTCGAACTCATCGGGAATGGTCTCGGGGTCCACAGCTTCGGCGAAGCAAGCGACGCAAGAGAACACCATCACCAGAGCCAGAAGAGTAGCAAGAAACTTCTTCATATGGATGTTTCCTCCTTTAAGATTGTCCGTTGCCCCTTACGGGGTCGGTGGTAGTTTTAGTATATCATTAAAACAGACCGCATTCAAGCCGGGAGAGTAGAAAAAGCGAAAAAGTTACGGAATTGCCATGATTGGCGGCAGTCGGATGAAACCGGTCTCGCCCACCCAAGATTGACACCCTTTGCCGGGCGTGTTACCATTCCGGTACGGCAAGGAACAGCCATGGAGGACCACTGCTGCCTGACCGGCTGCACCCTGTGCGGCTGCCCTGCGCCGCAATTGGCGAACAGCCCTGCACCCAGAACGCATGGGCCTTTCCGACCGAGTCTATCCGTCATGATATCCGAAAGGAGTCCGATTATGCAGAGCACTCTCTGTCCCCGGTGCAGCCGGGAGATCACCCAGCCAGAGGCCGTCTTTTGCCCGTTCTGCGGCGCGCCTCTTGCGCAGCAAACCGACCTTGTGCCCGCCGGTGCAGCCGCCCTTTTACAAAAGGCCAGCCAGCAGCACAACAACCGCAAAAAGCTGGCTCTTTTGCAAAAAGCCCGGGAGGAATTCCCGGATTGTCTGGCAGTGGAGGAGGAATGGCTCTTTCAGGGCAAGCTGCCCCAGAAAGCGGCTCAGGTACTGGATTACAGCGGCATCAAATGCCATCTGCTCCATTTCTACCTGACTCCGGAGGATTTTCCGCTGACCCGGCAGCAGGCCATGCGTCAGGAATTGTTTGAGGATCCGCAACTGCAGCGCTGCCTGTCATTGGCTGCCTCCCCGGAAGCTTTCATGACCCACTATCTGGAACGGCTCTGCCGGGAATTTATTCAGGTATTTCTCTTTGGCAGCAACCAGTACATGCCCCGGCTAATGGGCTTCCAGCTGGAGCGAAACGCAGCAAAGGTGCTGTCAGCGCCTGTGGCAGATATGCTCAGAGCCATCCGGGCTGATGAGGCCTTGACTCCCGAACAGCGGGCCAGCCTGTGCGCCGCTCTGGAAGCGGCTTTTGCTGCCGAATGCGGCGGGGACATGCGCTGGCTCAGGCAGGCGATGGAGGAGTAAGGGTTTCGGATGGCGCAGGCTGCGCGGAGGATGGGGAGCGCTGGTAAACCTTGCTGTTGCTGATTGCTTTCCTTTATTCCAAATGAACAGCCGCCATCTGCATAACCCGCCTTCTCTCTTACCTTCCCTGCTTTTCTCCGAATACCCTGTCTTCCACATAGGTCATCATCCGGTTGTTCTGCCAGCCGTAGGCACACACGCCCAGCAGGAAGACCGCACTGCCTGCCAGCGGTTTCCACTGGCCCAGACCATCCAGCTGGAAACAGGCCCATACCAGCAGCAGGAGCCAGCCCGCTGCCAGCAGCACCAGCAGCAGCCAATGATCTCTGCGCCATTTGGTTTTCCAGTATTGGATGCGCTCCTTTACAGAAAACATCTCATAATGCATCACTCCCGCCATCACCTGATTGGCGCTCTGGCGGAGTTCGCCATCGCTGAGGCGCTGCCCCAGCAGCAGCTCGTTGACCGTTACGCCAAACAGTTCCGACAGTTGCAGGCAGGTATCCAGATCGGGCATATAGTTGCCGTTTTCCCAACGAGACACCGTCTTGTTGGTCACGCCCACGCGCTCTCCCAGCTGCGCCTGTGTCAGCCCCGCTTCTTTGCGCAGCTGAGCGATGAAAACGCCGGCTTTGGCTTGATCCATTTGGCATCCCTCCTCAGGCAAAAGCCTATCACAACCCGGGGAAAATGTCTTCCCCATAAATGGCGAATCCACGAAAAGAATAGGAACATCAACAAAAAAGAAGTTGTTGGCAATGCTTTTCATGCAACAACTTCTTTTTGTTTTATCGTACAGGGGATTCCCCCCTGCGCCTGCAAAGCGACGCAGAGCACGGGGTAAGGGTATCTTGTACCCTGCCGGGTCAGCCCTCAAAGCCCACCAGCAGTGCGCCTTCCTCGGCGTAGTAGCTGCACAGGCCCAGATTCTGGCGGATGGTCAGCTTCACATCAGCATATTTCTGACGCAGCATTTCGGCGAATTTTTCAGCCATTTCCAGATTGTAGGTGTGGCACAGATGCACCTTGCCGCCTTTGAAGCCCACAGCTTCCATGCAGCTGAGCAGCTGAGCCATGGCCCGCTTTTCGCCGCGGCACTTGTGCATGGGCTCCAGCGTGCCTTCGTCGCTGGCTTTGCCAACGATGCGGATATTCAGAAGACCCACAGCAGCGGCAACCGCCGGGCTGATGCGACCATTCTTGGCAAAGTTGCTCAGGCTGGCCAGAGAGAACATCAAATGGGTCTTTTTGGAGTATTCCTTGATGGCTTCCACGATTTCCTCAAAAGAAAGGCCTTCGTTGATCAGCTCGGCATACTTTTCCAGAATCAGGTGCATTTCCGGGCCGGTGGAGTAGCTGTCCAGAATAAACACCTTGGCGTTGGGATGGCTCTTCAGATACTGCTTGGCAGCCACCTGAGAAGCATTGTAGCAGCCGGACAGATTGCTGGTGATGGCAACGCCCAGCACCTCGTCCGCGTCGCCGAAGGCCTCCAGCCACTCGCCTACGCTGGGGCAGGCAGTACTGGACTTGCCCTTGTATTCCTTGAGACCCTTGAGCATAGCAGGCAGATCCAGCGCGGAGTTATCCACATATTCGGTATCTCCGGCGACCACTTTCATAGGCACAGCAGCGTAGTCGAAACCCTCAAAGCTCAGCAGATTGATAGAAGAGTCCGATACAAGACGGATATTGCGATTCATCATAGCCTGTTTCCTTTCCATTGGCCTTTGGTGCAGCATATTCTTTCAATGCTATTCTACTATACCAACTCCCGCGCACTATGTCAAGGATGAACAAAAATCGTTCACAGGTTATTCAAAAACCTCTGACGAGTTGACAAGTACACAGTCAGCCGCTATAATAGTGCCCATGAAACAGATAATGCAACGGTTCATGGCCGATTCCATGAAGCAGTTTTCCCTTCCCCGGTATGATCAGCTGCCCGATATGGGCCTGTATCTGGAACAGACCGTCAAGTATGCAAACCAGCTGTTTGCGCCGCTGGAGTATGTGGAGATCACCGGCTCCATGGTGCGCAACTATGTCAAGATGGGCCTGATCGAAAACCCGGTCAAGAAGCAGTATTATGCCCAGCACATCGCCTACATCACAGCGGTGACGCTGCTCAAGCAGGTGGTGCCGCTGGATCAGATCCTGACGCTGTTTCGGCGGCAGAAGCAAGTATATTCCGTCCCGGTGGCTTATGATTACTTCTGCATGGAGCTGGAAAACGTGCTCCGGTACCGCTTCGGCTTGAAGGATACCATCGACGACATCGGTGAGACCTCCTCCATCGAAAAGGAGATGCTTCGCAGCGCCATCACGGCGGTATCCCACACCATCTTTCTCAATGCCTGCCTGAGCCGCCTGGCAGATGAGGACAGCGAAAGTGAATAACCAACAGAGGCACCGCAGATGGCATGGTGTAAAGGAAGGATTCGTCTTTCATATTACATCATGACGGTATCTGGTTCATAGCGAACGATCACAAACAAACCGAAACAGCAAGCCGGAAAAGGCTTGCTGTTTCTTGTACGGCTATGATAGAATGAAAGCAACAAACATGAATTTTGTGATATAGACACATCGTGTCTACCTCATAAACCACGGCATTTCTCGCTTTGTGTCGTGGTTTTTGCATTGAAGCATTGATATGATTTTCACGAAAGGAGGGGTATGAATGAACCAACAAAAAATAGGTGAATTTCTGAAACACCTTCGCAATGACAAAGGGTTGACCCAAGAACAACTGGCAGAACATTTCTATGTTTCCTCTCGAACCGTATCACGATGGGAAACTGGGCGGAATATGCCAGATGTGGAGATGCTCATTGAACTTGCAGATTTCTACGATGTGGAGATTCATGAAATAATTGATGGAGAAAGGAAAAGCGAGAATATGGATAACGAAAACAAGGATACAATAAAAAAAGTGGCTGAATACAGTAACAAACTCCTAATCAAGAAAATTGTCAAAGGAGCTATAGAAGGTATATTAGTCTTTATTGTTGTATATTTGATTCTCAACATTTGACAAATACCAATTTGCCGAGCAGACGAAAAACTCATTCTCCCGCCATTTGGGGAGGGCGCAATTATTCGCACTGAACCAGTGCATTGCGTTTGTACACCCATATAAACAAACGAGCATCCAAACACGGATGCTCGTTTGTTCGTTGCAGGATAAATTGTTCCTTAAGAACCCTCCCCCCAGCAACCGTCAGCCTTGCTGCCCTGCTTCTTTTTTGATATGATGTAGCAAATACAAAGGGAGGGCATGGTTATGCGCATTGGAATCCTCTGTGCCGGTGACCGGGAGGCAGCGCCCTTTCTGCCTCTGATCGAGAACGAAAAGATCACCCAAAAAGCCATGTTGACCTTCCACGAGGGAATCCTCTGCGGGGTCAGCGTTGTGGTGCTGTACAGCGGCGTATGCAAAGTGAACGCCGCCATTGCTGCCCAGATCCTGATCGACACCTTCGGTGTGGAAGTCATCCTCAATGCAGGCACGGCAGGCGGCATGGATCCCCGGCTGGCGCTCTTTGATGTGGTCATCTCCACGGAGGTTGCCTATCATGATGTGGCGCCTCATATCCTGACGGAATTCCATCCCTGGATGGACAGCGTTTTCTTTCAGGCGGATCCTCGGCTGGTGGCGCTCAGCAAGCGCGCCGTATCAAAGCTGACACTCAAAAGCAACGTATATTGGGGCCGCATGGTCACCGGCGAAGCCTTCATCGCCGATGAGGGCAGACAGGCCATCAACAGGCAGTTTTCGCCCCTGTCAGTGGACATGGAAACCGCCAGCATCGCCCATGTCTGTTATGCGAACCGGATTCCTTTTCTGTCCATCCGATCCATGACGGACAATGCCAGCCACAGCGGTGAGGGACATTTTGAGGAAAACTGCGACAAGGCGGCAAACATCGCCAAAGAGGTAACCGTGGCGGTGCTGGAACTGCTGAAGGCGTGAGGACGGGCGCTGTCCGGGAGGCTAAAGGCGTGGTACAGCCCATGCTTCACAATGGACGTCGCGTATCCTGCGCCTTGGGTGCGCATGGGTTTTCGCGCTGCGGCGCAGGATTGCTCGGCTCCGCCCCGCTCAGCCGCAGGGGGCACGATCTCCCTGCACCCATCATTTTTTCACAACTCTATATGCCCGCAACCCGGGCCTTTTTTCATGCATGCTTTTCCCACCGGTGGGCATCCTATCCAGCGGAGGTGATGTTCCCTATGAGTCCCAAGGAACTGATGTACATCGAGGACGCGCTGAACCACGAACAGTTTTTGCAGAGCCAATTCCAGCAGGCTGCTCAGGCGCTGCAGAACCCGCAGCTGAAAAACTGCGTCAGCCAGATGGCGAAGAACCACAATCAGCTGTTCCAGAAGCTGTATCAGCTGGTGTAAAGGAGGCAGACGGATGAACGACAAGGAGATCATGGAGAACCTTTTGCAAACCACCAAGGGTGTGTGCGACCTGTACCTGCACGGAGTGATCGAGTCCTCCACCCAGAACGTGCACGCTGCCTTTGACGATGCCCTGAGCCAGAATCTGTGCATGCAAAGCCAGATCTACAACGAAATGTCCCAGCAGGGCTGGTATCCCATGCAGCAAGCCCAACAGCAGCAGATCCAGCAGGTGCACAACAAGTTTGCGAATGCCTGAGAGCTGAACAGCCAACAGAAGCAGCGTTCCGCCGCCGGTACGCTGCTTCTCCTTTATTCTGGGCCGCCTTCGCCCTTGACATCCGCCTCCGCCGGTGGGATGATAAGCTCATCCACACTGCATCATCCATCCGCCAAGGAGGCGAATCCATGAGCGGCATCAAAAGCTATACCAACCGGCACGGGCGCACCGTGCACTATGACGAGGCCGGTAACAAAGTGGGCGAAAGCTATCAAAGCCCCTCCGGCGGGCGCGTGATCCACTACGACGCGCAGGGAAACGAAACCGGACGCAGCTACGGCAATCCCTCCGGACGCATGACCCACTACGATGCCTCCGGCAACCGGACCGGCTCTTCCTATACAGCCTATCCCGGACGGATCCGTCACTACGGAGCAGACGGTCAGAAAACCGGCGATACCTCCCCCACTTTCTGGGGAAGTACCACTCAGGTCAGCGAAGCCCGGCATTCACAGGCAACGCAAAGCAGGCAAGCCCGAAGCCGATTCATGGGCAGCCTGGGGACTGTCATACTGCTGCTGTGCGCTCTGTTGGGTCTGATCGGCTTGATCCATGCGATCCTGACACTGGGGTGGTAGGTGGGGGGGTGACCGGCTGCCCGCGCTGCCCTCTATATCCCTGAAGGAGATGGTTCCCGGCAGAGATACCGGCATGTACCGATATTGAGCGGTACTGGTCTGGGGAGATGGCGAGGGAATATCGGATCCACTGTCATCAACCGGGGATACTTTTCACACCTTGGTCTGTTGAAAACCTCATTTCTGTGGATCAGAACCGTACGTATCTTATCCCTTTGTATATGCCGCGCTGATGCGCAAAGATACGACGGACTGTCTAAACAAAACAAGCGCAGGGGTTCCCCCCTGCGCCAGACTGTCGAAAAAGCCATACTTCTGTTCAAAAGTCGCACATCTTGCACCTACGGTGCTCGCTGTGCTTGCTGAAAAGCGCTGCGGCGCAAGGTTTTGTGGGCTCTGCCCACACCCGGCAGGAAACTGAGTTTCCTG
>SVGQ01000090.1 GCA_015056245.1 Clostridiales bacterium
ACATCTTGCACCTACGGTGCTCGCTGTGCTTGCTGAAAAGCGCTGCGGCGCAAGGTTTTGTGGGCTCTGCCCACACCCGGCAGGAAACTGAGTTTCCTGCACCTTCCCCTTTTTTGACAACCTGAAAAATCCTGCACGATGCTTCACGTGCAGGATTTTTCCATTCATCAGAACCATTTCTCAGGCAGATACTTGCGCTGGTTTTCCAGCATATCATCAAAGAGTTTCTGCCCATCTGCGGGGGTCACGCAGCCCATCTGGGGATCGTTCATAAAGGTGGTGAAACCCAGCTGGCGGTCGCAGGTCATGGCAGCCTTGAGGGTGTTCTCCTGATTGTACACATGGCGTGCTACCAGAGGCAGCACATTCTGCGGCATATCGCCCGCAAACACCGGCTGGATGCGGTCCCGGCCGAAAATGGCATTGGTCTCCACCACTGCGCCAAGGGGCAGGTTGCTGATCTGGCCCCGGTTGGGGATGTTCACATTGCTCACCAGATCGCCAAGGCCCAGAATGGCTTTGAGCAGCAGGTGACCTTCCTCGCCGGAGGCCTTCAGCTTCAGTTCCTCCTTGCCGGAAATCAGGTCATCACTGCGCTGCAGGCGGTTTTTCAGATCCTCCACGCGCCAATCCACCGTGGTGAGACCGAACATCCAGCCACGGACGGTTTCCGGGTCGCGGGTGTACCAGGGCGGCATGAACTCCGCCAAGTGGCGGTCGCCTGCGGCGGCGATAACGCCGTACTTGCGGAACAGATCCATCTTCACCCGCTCTGCGCTGGAGAAGGAGGAATTCATCCAGTTCTTGTCGCCGCCCTTGTCATAACCGGTATCTGCATAGGTTTCCACAAACTTTTCATACAGGGGCCACAGGTCGATGCCCTTGTAGCTGGCAGCGGTGATCCACGTGAAATGGTTGATGCCGGTGACCGTGGTGTGGATATCGTGGCGGCTGGCGCCCTTGATGCCCAGCTGATCCTCCAGCATCTGGCACATCAGGTGCTGGGTACCGAACACCTCATGGCAGCAGCCAAAGGCCTTGATCTGGGGGAACACCTCATACAGGGTGCGGATGCACAGGGTCATGGGGTTGGTGTAGTTGATGACCCAAGCCTCGGGAGCATAGGCCTTGATCGCCTCGGCAATCTCCACGAACATGGGGATGGTGCGCATGGCGCGCATGAAGCCGCCGGGGCCCACGGTATCGCCCACAGGTTGATACACGCCCACCCGCTCGGGCAGATGCACATCGGAGCGCATTTCCTCAAAGGTGCCGGGCAGAATGGAGATGACCACGAAATCCGCGCCGGTGAGGGCTTCCTGAAGGCTGCCGGAAACGGTGTATTCCCAGCGGGATACAGCATCCGGATGGGCGCTGATCTTGCTGCCGATGATCTGGTTGCGGCGTGCAGCGTCGTGGTCGATGTCATACAGGCGCACGGTGCCGCAGAGCTGTTCATCCATGGCAAGGTCCATCATAAAACCCCAGGCCCAGCCGCGGCTGCCGCCGCCGATATAGGCCACATTCAGACCGGTACGCTTGTTGTCGTTGGTGCTTTGCATGGTGTTGTTCCTCCGTTTATGTGATAGGAATTGTGAAAACAGATACCTATGGACGGCTGCGCGCCAGCCCAAAAGCAATGGGTTCTACCGGGGGGATTCCTCAATGACGCGGGTCTGGCTCAGCTGCCCGGAGGGATCGGTGATCAGGCGCACACCGCAGGGCGACGAGTGCTTTTGCACCCCATCCACGAAGATGCGGGCGGTTTTTCCGTCGCTTTCAATGCGGTAGCTCCTGTTGCCCCAGCGCTGCTCATAAGTGTACGGGTCGCCGCTGCCAAGGCTGAACCAGATCTGTCCCCGGTGCATGTGCACGCCCCAGATGTGGGCCATGTACTCCAGCACGGACAGCACCGTGGGGCCGTAGGCATCCTGAAAAGGATCGCAGGAGCCGGGCTGCATGGGTTCCTTGGTGATGGAGGAGACCCGGCTGGGCGCGCCGGTAAAGGGATCGAACTGCTGGGTGAACACATACCCGCCGTCCATGACGGCCTGCATCAGCCGGTGTCCCAGCCGTGTGACCAGCGGTTCGTATCCGTAGCGTTCCAGCGCCCGGATGGCCCGCTGGTAGGTGAGTCCTTCCGGCTGCCCGCTCCAGTTGTTTTCCGGAGCGTTGCGGAAGGCCGGGTCGTTTGCAGCAACCGAGGGCAGAGGCATGGGCGTCCAGAACTCCTGCGGATTCATCAGGTGTTCCCGGACAAAGCGGTCCGCCATCTGCTGCGAAAAGCTGCCCCAGTGCATGCAGCGCAGGTTGTTGTGGGTCAGGATGGGCATTCGGTTGCCAAAGCGGTCCCGGTCGTAGCACGCGCCCTGCTGTTCATCCCACAGGTGGGCTTTGAGGGCGGCGGCAACCGTATCGGCTGCCTGCTGCCATCGGGCTTCCTGCCCGTCTCCCAGCAGAAGGCTGATCTCCCGCAGGGTATCCCTGGCGGCGTAGGAAAAGGACATGATATCCATGGAAGCCATGGGCACCACGCTGCTGCCTTCGGGCGGTGTGTCGGTGGTGCAGTACACCGGCGCGTCTCCGTAGCGCACAGCGTTGTCCTCGCCGGTATCGTATACGCAGAAGGACTCCAGACAGCCGTCTCCGTTGGAGTCCCGGGTGCGCCACAGGTACTCGTCAAAGCGGCGCAGACAGTCCCGCAATTCCCGCAGATAGTCCTTGTCCTCTCCCAGCCACCAGTACAGGTTCAACGCCGGATCCGGAAAGCAGAACCCCTGAAATTTGTTGAACTGGGCCTCGATGCTGCCGTCAGGAAAGCCCTGAATGGATCCGGCAAGGCGGCCGTCCTCCCGCTGGGTGCGCATGAACAGGAGCGAGTTGTTCACCCCGGCGGTCAGGTTGCGTTTGGCGTACATCTCGCCGCCCATGGGCTGGGTCTCCAGCCAGATCTTTTCATAACCGCCGCCCTCCACCAGTACCTGCTGGGAGCCGAACCACTGCAGATTGGTCAGGCATTTGGCCTCGGCGGTATCATACAGCCGCTGCAAAACCGCATTTGCGGTACGGAAGGTCACACTGGTGATGGGATGCATGGAGTCACCTCGCAGTTTTCACCGATTTTGTGGATACATTATAGCGCAAAGCAGGTCGTTTTCCAACACAAAATGGGACAGAAGTCATCATTTGATGAAAACAGGTCGGAAAAGTGCGGCTTTACGGCGCAAGGCCATCAATGGTATGATAAGGGTCGAAAGGATGGAGACAGATGATCAACCGCAATGAAATCAATATCCGCGACCCCTTTGTGCTGGTTAACGAAGGCAAATACTATCTCTACGGTACCCGGGGCGCCACCTGCTGGGGCCCTGCGGACGGCTTCGATGTGTATGTGGGCAGCGATCTGGAGCACTGGGACGGCCCCATGGAATGCTTCCACAACGACGGCACCTTCTGGGCAGACCGCAACTACTGGGCCCCGGAGGTGTACGCTTATCAGGGGGCGTTCTATCTGTTCGCCAGCTTCAAAAGCGAAACAACACGCCGGGGCACCGCCATCCTGAAGGCGGATTCGCCTCTGGGCCCCTTCCGGCCTCACTCGGATGGCTGCGTCACCCCCAAGGACTGGGAATGTCTGGACGGCACGCTGTACCTGAGCCCTGCGGGCAAGCCCTACATGGTTTTCTGCCACGAATGGGTACAGGCGGGAGATGGCGAGATCTGCGCCCTTCCCCTGACGGATGACCTGAAAGCCCCCGCAGGCGAACCCTTCCTTTTGTTCCATGCCTCCGATGCTCCTTGGTGCAAGGTCATGCATCATTCCAGCGGTATCAGCGGCTGCGTGACCGACGGGCCGTTTTTCTGGCGCACCGGGGACGGCACCCTGCTGTGCCTGTGGGCCAGTTTTTCCGAAGGGGGCTACACCGAAGCCGTAGCGGTTTCGGACAACGGCGACATTACCGGGCGTTTCACCCAGACGGATCCCCTGTTTATGGATGATGGCGGTCACGGCATGGTATTCCGCGGGCTGGATGGTCAGCTGTACCTGACCCTGCACAGCCCCAATGCCCATCTGGAGGAACGACCGTTTTTCTATCCCATCCACGAGGACGGCAGCCGACTGACGCGGGGCTGACTGCCTGCTTTGCCTGCTTCCCATTCCACGAAAGGAGACCCTGCCCATGCGCACCTTTGCTGATTTCCACCCAGTTGCTCAGGCGGCCTATTTCGCCGCTGCGGCCGGCGTTGCCATGTTCAGCATGGATCCGGTGGTGCTGGCGCTTTCCCTGGCAGGGGCGGTAGGCCTGTGCGCGCTTACCGGCGGACTGGGTTCCCTGCGCTGGCAAGGGGGCATGCTGCTGCTCTTTCTGGTGCTGGCAGCTCTCAACCCGCTGACTCACCATGACGGCGTCACGGTGCTGCTGGTGGTCAACCACCGGCCCATTACGCTGGAAGCCTGTCTTTACGGCCTGAGCGCTGCCGGGATGGTCGTTGGCATGGTGTACTGGTTCCGGGGTTTCAGTCAGGTAATGACCAGCGACCGGTTGCTGGTACTGCTGGGTGGGCTGAGCCCAAGGCTGTCGCTGGTGGTGAGTATGGCGCTCCGGTATGTGCCGCTGTTTGGGCGGCAATGGAAGAAAACCCAACAAACCCAGCGTGCGCTGGGGCTGTACCGGGAGGAAAACAGCATGGACCGCTGCCGCGCCGGGCTGCGGGTGTTTTCCATTATGACCACATGGGCGCTGGAAAACGGCGTGATCACCGCAGACAGCATGACAGCCCGGGGCTACGGCCTTGGATGCCGCAGCCACTTCCGGAAGGTTTCCTTCGGCCTGCACGACGGTCTGCTGACCGGGCTGAGCCTGCTGCTGGCAGCGCTGGCCCTGTGGGGCGCGCGGAGCATTGCGTACTACCCCCGCCTGCTGGCGGCTCCCATGACGCTGCGCCACTGGACGGGCTATGCCGCCTACGGCGCATTGATGATTCTGCCACACATCATTCAGGGAAAGGAGGCGTTGGCATGGCGATGGTGGAACTCAAACAGGTAAGCTTTACCTATGCCGGTGCAGCCTCCCCTGCCCTTCGGGAGATCTCCTTTGCGGTGGAAGCAGGCGAGATGGTCTGCATCTGCGGCGCAACCGGCAGCGGCAAGTCCACCCTGCTGCGGCTGATCAAGCGGGAATTGACGCCTCAAGGCCAGCTGACGGGGCAGATCTGTCTGGAGGGCGTGCCGCTCTCCAATCTGCCGGAGAAGGTATCGGCGTTTTCCGTTGGGTATGTAGCCCAGCGGCCCGATGAACAGATCGTAACGGATAAAGTATGGCATGAACTGGCCTTCGGGCTGGAAAACATGGGGCTGAGCCAGCAGGAAATGGCCCGGCGGATTGCGGAAACCGCCGCTTATTTCGGCATGGAAAGCTGGTATGAGCAGCCGGTTGACCAGCTCAGCGGCGGACAGAAGCAGTTATTAAATCTGGCAGCCGTTATGGTGATGCAACCCAAGGTACTCATTCTGGACGAGCCCACCGCCCAGTTGGATCCCATTGCAGCAGCGGATTTTACCGCCACTGTACACCGGTTGAACCGGGAGCTGGGGCTGACGGTGCTGGTGATCGAGCACCGGCTGGAGGAGCTTCTGCCCCTGTGCGACCGGGTGATCGTATTGGAAGAAGGCCGCCTGCTCACCTGCGGCGCGCCCCGCAAAGCGGTGGCATCGCTGACGGGCCGTAAGGAGCTGCTGCTGGGCATGCCCGCTGCGGCGCAGCTGCATCACCGGCTGGGCAGAAGCGGTGAAAGCCCCCTCAGCCTGACGGAAGGACGGCGCATGGTGGAAGCCTTGCTGGCAGAGGGTTCTGTCCCTTCCCAAGCAGAAGCTGAATCCAGCCCGAAAGGAAACAGCCAGCCCCACCCTCAGCGCACCGGAGCTGTCACGGGAGCTCTGCCTGCCCTGCGCATTCAGGATGCGTATTTCCGCTATCAGCGAAACAGCCGGGATGTGCTCACCGGGACCAGCCTGACCGTCCAGCCCGGAGAGATCGTCTGCCTGATGGGCGGAAACGGCTCCGGAAAAAGCACGCTGCTCAGCCTTGCCGCAGGCCTTCAGCGTCCTCAGCATGGTCAGGTGGAGGTGTTCGGGCAGCGGATCAGCGCCTACAAAGGACAGAGCCTGTATCAGCACTGCGTGGCGATGCTGCCTCAGGATGTGCAGACGGTGTTTCTGTGCGATACGGTTTCAGAGGAGCTTCGTCAGGGCGGCTGCGATCTGTCCGCTCTGCCCTTTGACCTGACCCATCTGATGGACCGCCACCCCTACGACCTGTCCGGCGGCGAACAGCAATTGCTGGCTATGGCCCGTGTACTGGCCCAACAACCCCGGCTGATGCTGATGGACGAGCCCACCAAAGGGCTGGATGCCGGCGCGCGATACCGGCTGGGGGCGCTGTTGCAACGCTTGAAAGCCCAGGGCATGGCGGTTCTGATCGTGACCCACGATGTAACCTTCGCGGCCCAATGCGCTGACCGCTGCGCTCTTTTGTTCCGGGGGCAGGTGGTATCGCAGAGCGAACCAGCCGCCTTTTTCCGGGAAAATCTGTTCTATACCACCCCGGTCAGCCGCATGACCCGGGGCCTGTTGACAGGGTGCGTCACCGTGGAGGATGCCGCTGAGGCCCTGCTGGATAAAGCCCGTGATCAACTTTCCTCTGCGCCCCGGGAGGTGCAGAACCAATGATCGTTATTGAAAAAAAGGCATGGCGGGATACCCTCCGCTGGCTGATCCCTCTGGTGCTGATCCCTGCCGTGGTGGCACTGGGCGCGCTGGTGTTTCCGCAGAAGCGGCATCTGCTGGTCTCGCTGGGTGTGGCAGGGCTTTCCCTTTTGTTGTTCCTGTGCGGATTTGAACGCAGGCTCACCGGCTCCCGCCGGTTGGTGCTGGCAGCGGTGCTCATTGCCCTGTGCGTTACCGGACGGATGCTTCCGCTGATAAAGCCCGTCACCGCCATCATCATTCTGGCGGGGATGTATCTGGGCTGTGAAACCGGGTTTCTGGTGGGATCCATGGCGGCGATACTGAGCAACTTCACATTTGGGCAAGGCCCGTGGACAGCGTTTCAGATGCTGGCATGGGGGATGATCGGACTGGTTGCCGGATGGCTCCATGCCCCGCTGAAAAAGAGCCGCCTGTTCCTGATGATCTACGGCGGCCTGTGCGGTGTGCTTTACTCGCTGGTCATGGATGTATGGACCGTTCTGTGGTATGACGGCGGTTTCCGCTGGTCCCTGTACCTGAGCGCCATGACGGCTGCCCTGCCCCATACGCTGCTGTACTGCGCCTCCAATCTGGTGTTCCTGTGGTTTCTGGCAAAGCCTGTGGGGCGAAAACTGGAGCGGGTGCGCCGCAAGTATGGCGTGTAGGATACGCGCCGATCAAAGAACGGCCTCCGGGAAACGGTTTTTTACCGTCTTCCGGGGGCCGTTTCAGGTTGTCAAAAAAGGGGAAGGTGCAGGAAACTCAGTTTCCTGCCGGGTGTGGGCAGAGCCCACAAAACCTTGCGCCGCAGCGTTTTTCAGCAAGCACAGCGAGCACCGTAGGTGCAAGATGTGCGACTTTTGAACAGAAGTATGGGTTTTTCGACAGTCTGGAACGGCCTCCGGGAAACGGTTTTTTACCGTCTTCCGGGGGCCGTTTGTCTGTTCAGTTGCGAAACCCGGCTCTTATCCCAGATAGTGGCTCATGGCAAGCATCAGGCAGAAACCTGCCAGCAGGGAATAAGTTGCGCCCCGTTCTGAGCCGTGGGCGTGGGTTTCGGGGATCATCTCGTCGCTGATCACATACAGCATGGTGCCGCCGGCAAAAGCCAGCGCAAAGGGCAGAATCGCCGTGGAGACGCTCACTGCCACATACCCCAGCAGCGCGCCCAGCACTTCCACCACGCCGGTCATCAGGGCGGCAATGAAGGTGCGGCCCTTGCTCATGCCTGCCGCCAGCATGGGCGCGATGATCACCATGCCTTCGGGGATGTTCTGCAGGGCAATACCTGCCGCAATGGTCACCGCTTCGCCCACATCGCCGGTGCCGAAGCCAACGCCCGCGGCGATGCCCTCCGGCAGGTTGTGGATGGCGATAGCCATCACAAACAGCAGCACCTTGTTCAGTTGCTCGGTCTTGCCGGGATGGGCCTCCTGATCCACTCCGCTGAGCCGGTGCAGATGGGGCACCAGCTTATCCAGCAGGTTCAGGCACAGCGCGCCGCAGAAGATGCCCACCACCGTCACCGGCAGACCGCCGGGGCCGCCGTATTCCAGTGAGGGCACGATCAGCCCGATCACCGCAGCCGCCAGCATCACGCCCGCGGCAAAGGCCAGCACGATATCGCTGAACCGATGACTGATCTTTTTGGTAGCAAAGCCCAGCAGCGCGCCCAATACCGTCGCGCCGCCCACGCCAAGAGCCGTCAGCAGAACCATTTGCATAAGGAAACCTCCTTTGTGTCAAACGAAAAATCAGTAGGAATGCACCGGGTCGTGGAGGGGTTCGCCAGCCAGTTTCGCTTTGGCACGCTCCAGATTCCACTGGATGTGCTCCCGCAGGTCGTCCCCGCCGTCAAAGCGCAGGCCGAATACCCGGTCGATCTTATCCACACAGTACAGGTTGGGCTGACCCTTCTCACCCTCAGCGGTGATGCGGCTCTGGCAGCCGGGGGTCATGTCCTTTGCCATGCAGGCGATCTCATACCATGTGATGAACTTGTCGCCCAGCGCGTAGAAAATCTCTTCGTTCAGGTCGCTTTCCACCAGCTGCACATACACCTGCGCGATCTGGCGGGAGGACAGAAACTGGGTACCGTCCCCGGCGGGGAAGGTCAGGTCCCGGCCTTCCACAATGGCCTCGGCGATGTTCTGGAACCGCTTATCCGACTGGGACGCGCCGCCTGGCACTGCCGGGCTGGAGAAGGTATAGCCGGGGCGGATCACATTGCGGCGCATGCGTACCTTGTCGCCGTAGCCGCCCTTGCGGCTGTAGTACTGCCGAAAGCCCATCAGGTACACTTCGGTGGCTGCCTTGGTGGCGCCGTACAGATCCGTGGGCGCCCGCAGCCCGGTCTCATCCATGCCATTGTACAGATCGCCCGCCGCTGCCGTGGAGCTGGTGTAGATGAAGTTCTTCACCCCGGCCTGCTCTGCCGCGTCCAGCAAAATAGCGGTCACCCGGGTGTCGTTCATCATCATTTCCTCGGGGGTCACGCCCCAGCCAAGGGCAATGTGGATCACCGCGTCGCAGCCCTGAAGGGCAGCGGTCATGGTTTCCGGCTCCTGCAGGCAGCCCTTTACCACATGCACGTTTTCCATGGTCTGGAAAGCCGGAATCCGCTCCGGGGTGCGGGTGAGCAATTCCACCTGATGACCCCGCTGAGCCAGTGCCAGCGTCACATGCTGACCGATGTTGCCGGTACCGCCGGTGACAAAAATCTTCATCGAAAAATCCTCCTTTGCCGGTATGCGGTTTTGTTTTTTTCGATGGTAGCATTTACCGGGGGGATTGTCAATGGACCTGCGGCGCGTCTGTACAAAGAAAAACAGGCAGCACCGCATCCCCGGGCAGTCCATTTCTCCCCCCATGATATACCCCCATGCCGCGCCTCTGAAACAGCTCTGAGCATCAAAAAACGCAGTGCTGTTTATCAAATGCATCCGCTATGCTATACTGTATGCAGCAATATTTCCACATCCAAAGGGGGATATCCAGATGAAACGGAACCCGGCACTGGCAGAGATCATCACCAAGCGCAAATCCACCCGCAGCTACAGGGAGGAAGCCCTCACCCCGGAACAGCTGGCGGAGATCAAGGCTTTTATGGCTGACTTGCAGCCGCTTTTCCCGGAGCTGCCCTATCGCGCCGAGATTCTGGACGCCTCTCAGGTGCGCTGCATGCAGCCCTGGAAAACGCCCCATTTTGTTGCCGTCAGCACACTGGACACAGCGGATGCTTTCATCAATGTGGGCTTTTTGTTCCAGCAGCTGGATCTGTACCTGCAATCCAAGGGGCTGGGCGTCTGCTGGGTAGGACTGGGCGGGCCCCGCAAGGATCTGGACGAGAACCTGACTCACGCCATCCTGATGCCCTTCGGCATCGCCGCGGAGCCGGTGTGGCGGGAAGAGGTATCCCAGTTCAGCCGCAAAGCCCTCTCCCACATCGCTGACACCCCGGATCCCCGGCTGGAATGCGTGCGGCTGGCCCCTTCCGCCACCAACTCCCAGCCATGGTATTTTACCCATCAGGGAGACCAGCTCCATGTGTATCAGGTGATCCAGGGACCGCTGAAACGCATGACCCTTGGCAAAATGAACTGCATCGACATAGGCATCGCCCTGTGCCATCTGGCAGTGACCAGCGAAGGGGATTTCACTCTCGCCCGGCTGGAGGACGCGCCGCAGGTGGAGGGCTACACCTATATCGGCACCGTTCCTGCCCGATAAACCGCCCTTTTTCCCCTTGACGCATCTCCATCCGTCTGTTACAATCGTCCTTGCACCAATGAGGGAGTAGCGAGCGCACACCGTGCGTAGCAAGTCAACATACTGGCTTTACCGCCTGGCTTGCTTTCAATTGCGAGACTCATGCGTATCTGCCAAGCTATGCATGGAGTCTGCCCTTCTACAAGGCATCACCACCCGGGCATAGCAACGGCCCGGGTGTTTTCTTTACCGCTGATGAATCTTGGAGGGATCTTTCAATGGAATGGAGCATCTCATTTGTTGTTACAAGCGTGCTGCTGGGCGCAGGCCTTGCCATGGATGCCTTCTCTGTATCGCTGGCAAACGGCCTCAACGAGCCCTGCATGAAAAAGCCCCGCATGCTGATGATCGCCGGTGTTTTCGCCTTCTTTCAGGCCCTGATGCCGCTGCTTGGCTGGCTGTGCGTCCACACCATTACCCAGGCCTTCTCCGCTTTTGAGAAGCTGATCCCATGGATCGCGCTGGCGCTGCTTTGCTTCATCGGCGGCAAGATGCTGCTGGACGGCCTGAAAAACCAGCAGGAGGAGTGCGGCGCAGGCGCGGTCACCTTCACCGCGCTGCTGGTGCAGGGGGTTGCCACCTCCATCGACGCTCTGTCCGTGGGCTTCACCATCGCGGACTACAACTGGCTGATGGCCCTTTGCTGCGCCCTGATCATCGCTGTGGTCACCTTTATCATCTGCATGGGCGGATTGGTCATTGGACGCAAGTTCGGTACCAAAATGGCTGGCAAAGCCTCCATTCTGGGCGGCGTGATCCTGATTTTGATCGGGATCGAGATTTTTGTGACCGGGGTATTGCTGTAAATCGTCCTTCGGACAGAGAACGCGTTGCGGCGCAAGGTTTTGTGGGCTCTGTTCCGCAACCTCAATTGTCGTGTAGGCTACTGCCGTAGCCCACACTCGTTTCGGTTGACGACTTCGGGTCGTTTTGCGCTTCGCGCAAGTGTTCCGCAACCTCAGTCGGCGTTC
>SVGQ01000091.1 GCA_015056245.1 Clostridiales bacterium
CCGCAACGCTATGGATTCCGCCACCAAGAATGCCGATGCCATGATCAGCGACCTCCGCTTGCGTTACAACCGTGCCCGTCAGGGCGCCATCACGCAGGAGATCACCGAAATTGTGGCTGGCGCAGAAGAATAAGCATCGGGAAAGGAGAAAACCATTGTGAATACGCAAAATATTGGCAAGGTGGTACAGGTCATCGGCCCGGTGCTTGACATCCGCTTTGAAGACGGTCACTTGCCAGAACTTTTGTCCGCTATTGAGATCATGAACGGCGATAACAAGGTTGTGGCTGAAGTTGCGCAGCATATCGGCGACAACGTAGCCCGCTGTATTTCCATGAATGCCACCGACGGTATGGTGCGCGGCATGGAAGCCGTGGATACCGGCAGCCCCATCACGGTGCCTGTTGGCACCGATTGTCTGGGCCGTATCTTCAACCTGCTGGGCGAAGCCATCGACGACCAGCCCCAGCCCGAAAGCGCTGAGCGTTGGCCTATCCATCGTGCGGCTCCCTCCTACGAGGAACAGGAAACCTCCACTGAGATTCTGGAAACCGGCATCAAGGTGGTTGACCTGATCGCTCCCTATGCCAAGGGCGGCAAGATCGGTTTGTTTGGCGGCGCTGGCGTTGGCAAGACGGTTCTGATCATGGAATTGATCAACAACGTTGCCAAGCAGCACGGCGGTCTGTCTGTGTTCGCTGGTGTTGGCGAGCGTACCCGCGAGGGTAACGACCTGTACAACGAAATGAAGGAAAGCGGCGTTCTTTCCAAGACCGCTCTGGTATACGGTCAGATGAACGAGCCGCCGGGAGCCCGTATGCGCGTGGGTCTCAGCGGTCTGACCATGGCGGAGTATTTCCGCGATCGTGAAAAGCAGGACGTGCTTTTGTTCATCGACAACATCTTCCGTTTCACCCAGGCCGGTTCTGAGGTGTCTGCTCTGTTGGGCCGTATGCCCAGCGCCGTTGGTTACCAGCCCACGCTGGCAACCGAGATGGGCGCGCTGCAGGAGCGCATCACCTCCACCAAACAGGGTTCCATCACCTCCGTTCAGGCTGTATATGTGCCTGCGGACGACTTGACCGACCCCGCTCCCGCCACTACCTTTGCCCACCTTGACGCTACCACGGTTCTCAGCCGTTCCATCGCCTCTCTGGGCATCTATCCCGCCGTGGATCCGCTGGATTCCACCAGCCGCATCCTCAGCCCCGAAGTGGTTGGACATGAGCACTACGAAGTGGCCCGTCAGGTGCAGGGTATCCTCCAGCGCTACAAGGAACTGCAGGATATCATCGCCATCATGGGTATGGATGAACTCAGCGATGAGGACAAGATGATCGTGTCCCGCGCCCGTAAGGTGCAGCGTTTCCTGAGCCAGCCCTTCAGCGTGGCTGAGCAGTTCACTGGCATGGAAGGCAAGTATGTGCCTCTGAAGGAAACCATCCGCGGCTTCCGCGAGATCATCGAGGGCAAGCACGACGATCTGCCCGAGAGCGCCTTCCTGTTCGTAGGTACCATTGACGAAGCAGTCGCTAAAGCGCAGAAGGGTGAATAAGCATGGCTACCTTTCATTTGCAAATCGTAACGCCGGATCGTCTGGTGTTTGACGGTCAAGTGGAACGCGTGGTTGCCCGTACCGTTGGCGGCGATGTTTGCATCCTTGCCAAGCATATCGACTATGCAGCTCCGCTGGGAATCGGCGCAGCGCATCTGGTGGATGAGACAGGCAAGGAGCGCGCAGCAGCTTGCAGCGGCGGTATGCTGACGGTCTATGGCGGCGAAGCCATCCTGATGGCTACCACCTTTGAATGGTCGGATGAAATCGATTTGGCCCGCGCCGAGCGTGCGCAGATGCAGGC
This sequence comes from Clostridiales bacterium, assembly GCA_015056245.1. Classification (GTDB taxonomy): domain Bacteria; phylum Bacillota; class Clostridia; order Christensenellales; family Aristaeellaceae; genus Limiplasma. Next base: position 1,860 of record SVGQ01000091.1, read on the forward strand.
AGAAGAAATGCTCAAAACCTTGCAACGTGATGACAAGGAGTTTCAGATCGCCTCTGCCAAGCTCAAGCGTGCCCTCGCCCGTATTGATGTGGCTAAGTGATTTTGAACCAGAAAAATGTATCTTTGGAACCATCAAACCGAGGGGAAGCGACAAAAACGCTTCTCCCCGGTTTTTATTTGTGCTAAAATGCTATCATCCCGAAAGAATCAGGGAAAAGCAACCAAGGAGGCCCCTCATGATTACCTTTGAGAATGTGACAAAAACCTATGGCAGCAAGCGGGCAGTCGATAATCTGTCCATGACGATAGAGGACGGACGGATTTTTTCTTTTCTGGGCCCAAACGGAGCTGGTAAAACAACCACGATCAAACTGATGACCGGCATCGTTGCGCCGGATACCGGTGTGATCAAGGTGGATGGTATCGATATTGCCAAGGATCCTATTGAAGCCAAGCACCGCTTCGGCTTTGTGCCGGATACCTTTGATATGTACGAACGTCTCACCGGGCGGGAATACCTGCGTTTCATGGGCGATCTCTATTGCGTTGCGCAGGCTCAGCGCAAGGCCAATATTGAGAAGTATTTGCAATTGTTCTCCTTGGAGGATGCCTACGATCAACAGATCCGCAGCTATTCCCACGGCATGAAGCAGAAACTGGCGATCATTGGCGCTTTGATGCACGATCCCAGCATCTGGATTCTGGATGAACCTATGGTAGGTCTGGATCCCCAGAGCGTGTTCCTGCTCAAGGAAGAAATGCGCGCCCATGCGGATAAGGGCAACACGGTGTTCTTCTCCACCCATGTATTGGATGTGGCGGAGCGCCTGTGTGATGAGATCGGCATTATCAAGCAGGGACAGCTGATTGCCAAGGGCACGCTGGAACAGCTCCGGGGCGAAGGCGACAGCACGCTGGAAGAACTGTTCCTGGAACTGGTGGAGAAAGGGGAGTAAACCATGGCGGCCTATCTTCGTATGCTGATGCAGAACCGCCTTGCCGCCTTCAAACCCGGCAGTTACGCCAAGAATGGAAAGTCCAAGGTAGTGGCTGTTTTGAAAGTGGTTGGCTTTGCTCTGCTGATGTTGCTCCTATACGGTTCCATCGCTTTTCTGGAATACATGGTGTTTGATCTGCTCAATGGGGTGGGACAGGGGAAAGCGGTCATTGGCCTTGCCTTGCTTGGCTGCACCATGATCACCCTGCTGTATGGCTTTTTCCATGTGAATGGCACCCTGTTTTTCAGCAAGGATACGCAGTTCCTCGCAGCCCTGCCCATTCGTTCTCACACGGTACTTACGGGAAAGATGCTTTCTGTAGCCGTTGGAGAGGCAGGGGTATCGCTGCTCTTCTGTGCGCCATTGGTGGTCAGCTACGGCATTACAAGTGGTGCGGGTATTGCCTATTACCTGAAGAGCGTTGCAGCCTTTGCACTGGTTCCTGTGCTGCCGCTGATGATTGCCATGCTGCTCAGCTTTGTGCTGATTCGCATCAGCGCTTTGTGGAAACGTCGGGAAGGCGTGACCACCATTCTGACCTTTGTGCTGATGATTGGCATTCTGGCAGCGGAATTCAGTCTGCAGGCCATCAGTGAGGACGAGATCTCCAAGTGGCTTCTGTCCCTGCTGATTGGCAGACAGTCGCTGGCGAATCTGCTCTTGCGGAATATCCCGTGGCTGCAGTGGGCCAATGACGGCATATTGACGGCTGGCATCAATGGCTGGCGGCTTGTGGGATTGTTCGCGCTGGTCTCACTGGCGGTTGCAGCGCTGGTTGTCTGGCTGCTGGGCGGCAGCTATATGAAGCTGGCGATTCGGCAGTCCGAGGCCATTGGGCAGATCAACCGGAGCAGAAGACGCGGCAAAGAACACATCGGAGAACGCAAGCCTGTGGCTGCTCTGCTGTGGCAAGAAGTGCGGGATGTGCTTACGGTTCCCGCCTATGCCACCAATAGTCTCACCGGTATGATCGTTATGCCTCTGATGATTTGCGTGGCAATGTTTTCTTCCGGTGAGGCGGGAGGTCTGAATGAAGTCAAAGAACTTCTTGGATTGGTGCCGAATGGCGCTTATCTGGCGGTTGCCACCGGTGTGCTGGGCATGATGGGGGCTATGTGTATGGCTTCCAGCACGGCGGTTTCCCGTGAGGGTAAGTGCCACGAATTGCGAAAAACATACCCGGTCAGCGCAGGCATGCAACTGCGGGCGAAGGTGTATATGGGTATGGTGTTCAATGCGGCGGGAATGTTGGTGGTGCTGATTCTGTTGTGTATTCTGCTGCCTGAGTTTTGGGTGGAGAATATCGTAGCGACCCTTTGCGCTCTTCCGCTGGCCTTTTTGCTCAGCATCGTTGGTGTCATTGTGGATGCTCATTTCCCCAAACTGAACTGGAAAACAGAAATCGAAGCCATCAAGCAGAATATAAACGCTATGATCGGTATGTTGCTCAGTTTGGTGCTGATCGCTTTGCTGGTGGGGGCCTTCTTCCTATTGATGAAGTGGAACGTGGGCTGGTATGGCTCCTTGGCAATCGTGCTTCTGTTGTCGCTGGCGCTGGATACGCTGGCAGTTCTGTGGCTCAACAGCAAAGCTGCCAAGGCCTATCTGGTTCATTGATTTGTAAAATATGAACAATTGTTACAAAATTGCGTGATTTTGTTTCAAAAGTGTGATATAATTCCTTTGCATGGAGAGCAACTCCATGCAAAGGAGGCAGAGGATGACCACCCGAGTACAGGAAAAACAGTACTTGCAGCAGTTTTCAGCCAATCAGTTGCTGCTTTGCCCACTTGAGAAAGCTATGTTGAACCAAGTGTCATTCAATGCCTTGGGCAAAGTATTGGACGGCAATGCATGCACTGGTCAGATAGCGGAATATCTGCTGAAGAACACAAGCTGCCATGTGTGCGGTATATCGGATCAGATGGAAGCTGTTCGCCAGATGCGCAGCACGCTGTATGGCGGTGATTTTGTCTATGCCGCCATCGGTGATATCCCATGGCCGGAAAACAGCTTTGATGTTGCTCTGCTGCATCCATCTGACAATCGCAAGGAGGCGCTTCTGGAGCAGCTTGGTGAATGCAAGCGCGTGCTGAAACCGGGCGGTCAGCTGGTGCTTGGTATGAAAAGCCTGCCTTTGATTTTGCAGCGTATGGAAAATCTATGGCGAAGCGTTGACGAGAATGAATGGCTCTGTTTTCAAAATGCACGGCAGATTTTAGAAAAGCTCGGATTTGAAAGGGTTTCAGGCTCGCAAGTTGGCCTTGGCGGCTATGTGCTGACTGGCTGGATGTCTGATTAGAAGTGATCAAGCGGATGCGAGTTACATCCGCTTTTTCTCTTCCTGAAATTTGTCAAAAGTGTTTAGAATGTGTCAAAAAACTTGCAATCACGAAACAATTTTGATACAATGTGAATGAAAAGCAGTTGATTGGAGAAGGGAGGCACAGTATCATGGTGGATATTGCCATCATTGGAAAGGGTCCGGCTGGTTGGTCATGCGCCATGACTGCCCGGATGCGCGGCCTGACCGCCACAGTGATCGCTCCCCGGAACGATACTGGCTGGCTCCGCACAGCAGAACGGATTGACAACTATCCCGGCATGCCGCAGGTCAGCGGTAAGGATATGCTGGAAGCCTTTCGGGAGCAGGCACTGGCAATGGGCGCAGAGGAGATGCATGGTCTCGTTCGGCAGATTATGCCCATGAGCGGGCATTTTATGCTGCTGGTGGAGAACGATGTAATGGAAGCGGGCACTGTTGTGCTGGCGATGGGAGCGGCCCGTCCCAAACTGCTGCCCGGCGAGGAGGAACATCTGGGCCGGGGTGTGAGCTATTGCGCCACTTGCGATGGCATGTTCTATCGCGGCAAAAATATTGCCGTGCTGTCATCCTCCCTGCAAGGGGTTGAGGAAAGCTCTTTTCTGGCAGGTCTTGTCAGCGGTTTGGACTACTATGCCCTGAAACCGCATCTTACCGACGAGCTGCCTGATTTGGCTGTCATGATGACAGGAAAGCCTTTGTCCATCAGCCGCAATGACAGCGGCCTTCTGCTGACCACCGATCAGGAAAGCAAGCACTATGACGGTATCTTTATCTTCCGGGCTGCTATGCCGCTGGGGATGCTGCTGAGCGATCTGAAGACGGAAGGCAGCTTTATCCCTGTGGATCGGGAGATGAAAACCAATATTCCCGGCGTTTTTGCTGCGGGGGATTGCACGGGACAACCCTTGCAGATTGCCAAAGCGGTGGGCGAGGGAAACATTGCCGCCATTTCCGCAGCGGCTTTTCTTGCCAAACGAGGATGAAAATGCTTTGCTGATTCGTTGAATCAGCGAGGACAAAATACGGCCCAACCTGAGCGATAGGAGGAAATCCACTATGAAAAATCATCTGTACCATCGTGTATCTGCGCTGCTGGTAGCCCTTTGCATCATTTTTTGCGGCGTTGCTGCTGCTGAAACTCAGGCCACTGCAGATTTGGAAGCTCTCTATCCGCTGATGGATCTGGTCTGCGCTGCCGGTTATGACCCCACCGCAGGTACTGCCCTGATGGTGCCGGACAATGAAGGCGTTTTGGAGATCAACTTTGTGGATGCCTTCATTCGTTTGGGTCAGGTACGGGGTGCGCTGGGAATCACCGGCGAAACCATGGCCGATCCGGCAGCCCAGACGGCACTGCTTCAAAGCATCTTTGCTGCCCAGCTGCCCAAAACGGAGCTGGTGGTCGCTGCCGATGTGGGTACTCAGTATGTAGGCTTTAAGCCCGTTACAGTAAACAACACTGGCGATGAGGGTTCTTTGCAGATTGTTGGCGAGATGTACATGGCTCCCAAGCCCCTTGTTCAGCTGACTGAAAACGAGTTTACCGATGTGCTTTGGATCGATCGCGCGATCTTCACCTTCAAGAGCGATGCTACTGCCATGAATGGTTTTCGTCTGATGGGCTTCTCCACTGGTCTGGAACTGAGTGTGGAGGAAGAAATGCAGGCCTATTCCGAAAGCATTGTGGTGGAATATGTGAATACCAAGCTGGGCTTTATGGTGTTGTATCCGGCAGTGTTTACTGATGACCTGCTGGTGGAGGATGCCAATGGTGTTTCTGCCGCTCTGCCTGATAACAGCGTTTCTTTCTTCGCCCGCCGCACGGAGAATGCTGCAGGCAATGCGCTGGCAGATCATGTGGCTGCCGCTTCTGCCCAGCTGACCGGTGCGGTGGTGGATGTGAACGAGGAATTGAGCTACGGCACGATTTCCTACACGGCTGACGGTTACGCGGTATTCGATGTATATGTGGTAACAAAGGATTATGTGTACCAGACTCAGCTGCGCTATCTGACCAGTCTGATGAGCGAGTACAGCATGTATAACGGCTATTTGCTCAACAGCTTTGGTGTGGATGAGCTGGCTGCGGGTTGATCAGCGTCATGTGGTGCGCAACTGTGGATAATTGACAAAATAGAAAACCGTGATCTTACGGGCTGTGCCGCAGGATCACGGTTTTTCTGTATGGGTGATTGGATAAGGGGCTTATCCAACAGGAAAGAAGCATTATTTTCTGCGGTTTCCCCTTGAATTGCGGGCTGTAGTCCCTTGGCCGTTGCGCGGGTGCGCGTGGTCACGGCTGGTGTGGGCAACTGAGGCTTTGCGGCTGCTTGCGCCACTGGCTCTTCCAGACCGGCTGCCTGCCTTGCTTTCCGTACCTCTTCTGGCGGCGTTGCGTCCACCTGAACCGGCGGCGTTTTCCCGACGGTTCGGGCCAACACGTCCAGTGTTAGCCCCCCGCTCCGGCGGCACCAGCGCATGGGGAACGTATCCGATCAGATCCTCGCGGCTGCAAATCCGCAACGCTTCCCGCACCAGATCATGGTTGCGGGGATTTTTATACTGGAGCAAAGCGCGCTGCATGGCTTTCTCATGGGCAGTTTTGGGCACATAAACAGGAGTCATGTCCCGGGGATCCAGCCCGGTGTGATACATACAGGTGCTCAAGGTGCCAGGGGTGGGATAGAAGTCCTGTACCTGTTCCGGCTGATGACCGATATCCCGCAGATATTCTGCCAGCAGAATGGCATCATTCAGGGTGCTGCCGGGGTGACTGCTCATCAGATAGGGCACCAGATACTGCTTGAGGCCCAGGTTTTTGTTGATTTGTTCGTATTTCTGCACGAAGCGATCGTAAACGTCCCGATTGGGTTTGCCCATTTTGGCAAGCACATTGGGGCTGATATGCTCCGGAGCCACCTTCAGCTGACCGCTCACATGATGCTGGCACAACTGGCGCAGGAACGCAGGATCTTTGTCCGCCATCACATAATCGAAGCGGATGCCGGAACGGATGAATACCTTTTTCACCTTAGGCAGTGCACGCATTTTTTCCAGCAGCTGACACAGTTCCCTGTGGCTTACTTTCAGATTTTTGCAGGGAGTGGGGTAGAGGCACTGGCGATTCTTACAGGCGCCGCTTTTCAGCTGTTTTTCACAGGCGGGGGCACGGAAGTTGGCAGTGGGGCCGCCCACATCGTGGATATAGCCCTTGAAGTCTGGGAAAGTGGTGAGCAAGCGGGCTTCCTTCAATAGGGATCTTTCGCTTCTGGCAGTGACGATGCGTCCCTGATGGAAAGTAAGGGCGCAGAAATTGCAGGCACCGTAGCAGCCGCGTACCGCACTGAGGGAAAAGCGAACTTCCTTGAGGGCGGGCACGCCGCCCAATTTGTCGTAGCAAGGATGGGCACGCCTTGTAAAGGGCAGATCGTAGACGGAATCCAGCTCTTCCGTATTCAGCGGCATGGCAGGAGGATTCTGCACCAGATATCGCTGCGTATCTTGCATCTGGCACAATACGCCGCCCCGTACGGGATCCTGCTCGCCGTACTCCAGCATAAAGGCCTTGGCATAAGCTTTGGGATCCTTAGCCACTTCGTCGTGAGAAGGAATCACGATGGCATCCTTTGGCGGCTGTTTCGCCATGTAGCAAATACCGCTGAGCTTCATCAGTTCATGGGCTGGCATGCCCCGGCGCACCCAGTCACAACAGTCGATGATGGTTTTTTCGCCCATGCCGTACATGAGCAGTGTAGCGGCGCTGTCCACCAGAACGCTGCGGCGTACCTTGTCATCCCAGTAATCATAGTGGGAAAAACGGCGAAGGGAAGCTTCCACGCCGCCGATGAGCACCGGCATACCGGGATAGGCCTCGTGAATCCGGTTGCAGTAAACCGTCACGGCACGGTCGGGGCGCATGCCCGCTTTTCCGCCGGGGGCATAGGCATCCTCATTGCGGCGCTTTTTGGCGGCGGTGTAGTGGTTCACCATGCTGTCGATCACGCCGGAGGATACCAGAAAGCCCAGCTTGGGCTTGCCGAAACGGCGGAAATCCTCTGCGCTGTGATACTCCGGCAGACACAGCATGGCAATACGATACCCTGCGTGTTCCAGCACACGGCTGATGATGGCATGTCCAAAAGAGGGATGGTCCACATAGGCTTCTCCCACCACATAGACAAAATCCGGCGCATCCCAGCCGCGTTTTTTCATATCCGACATGGAAATCGGCAAAAACTCCATTGAGCATCCTCCTGTCGTTCAGTCGGCCCCAAAACCTGACTGTTACCGAAATATTATCAATCAAACCAAGGGGATTGTCAATGGCGCAACAGACCACAGGCAGGCTGTCTGCGCGATTTTTTGACACCCATTGCCAAGAAAAGCCCGGGATGATATAATCAGAGTAACAAAAAGGAGGTCATCCTTATGAAAAGAAAAATCGGTATTCTCACCAGCGGCGGGGATTGCCCCGGTCTGAATGCAGCGATCCGTGGCGTCGCCCGTGCTGCTTATGAACTTTTTGACGCTGAGATCATCGGTATCCGCAATGGTTACGGCGGCCTGATCGAGGGCGAGTATCAGGAGATGAGCAAAAAGCAGTTCTCCGGTATCCTCACCTTGGGCGGCACCATTCTGGGCACCAGCCGCCGTCCTTTCCGCAACATGCGCGTGGTGGAAGAAGACGGTGTGGACAAGGTCGCTGCTATGAAAAAGACCTACAAGGATCTCAAACTGGATTGCTTGGTCACCTTGGGCGGTAACGGCACCCATAAGACCGCCAATCTGCTCAGTGAGGAAGGCCTCAATGTGATCGGCCTGCCCAAGACCATCGATAACGACATCTTCGGCACGGATTTCACCTTTGGCTTCCACACCGCTGTGGATATCGCCACCGAGGTCATTGACCGCATCCACACCACCGCCACCAGCCATGGTCGCTGCATGGTGATCGAGATCATGGGCAACAAGGCGGGCTGGCTTACCCTGTACTCTGGCGTTGCCGGCGGTGCAGATGTGATCCTGCTGCCCGAAATTCCCTATGATATCAAGGAAGTTGCCAAGGTGGTGGAAGCCCGCGCCAAGAGCAAGAAGGCGTTCTCCATCATCGCTGTGGCAGAAGGTGCCATGAGCCGCGAAGAAGCCAAGATGAAAAAGAAGGAACGTGAAGCCTATCGCGCCACCCTGCCTTACGATTGCATCAGCAAGCGTATTGCTGCTGAATTGCAGGAGTTGGTGGGCGTTGAAGCCCGCCATGTGGTGCCGGGTCACATCCAGCGCGGTGGCAGCCCCAGCGCTTACGATCGCGTGCTGTCCACCCAGTTCGGCGTGCATGCTGCCCAGCTCATCCGTGATGAAATCTACGGCGTGACTGTGGCCCTCAAAGGCAATCAGATCACCCACAACAAGCTCAGCGATATCGCTGGCGTGCCCAAGCCTGTGGAGAAGGACAACCCTGTGGTGGCTACCGCCCGGGATATGGGCATCTGTCTGGGCGACTGAACTTTGCCGATATGCAGTCAGCTGATGCCGGTTGATGAATGAACAAAGAAAGCAACGGCCCCGGGATCCTTTCCATATGGGAAAGGTATCCCGGGGCTGTTTGTATCCTGTGGGTCTGCTCCGCCTGAATGGTTTGCACATGCCGCGTAGGCGTTATTCATAGTCCAGTTCATACCGCGTGCCATGAGAGAACAACACGGCATGTGTCAGACGGATGCGCAGAATGACGGTGTTTGGATCGTCAAAGTTGTTATGTCCGTTATCGATCCATGCGGCAAAGGCTTTGCGCATTTTTTCTGCAATGTGCGCGTTTTCCCCGCTTCCGAACCAGCCCAGGTTTTCACCCACCCCATGGGCGGTAAACCATTCGCCTGCGAGGGCAACGACAGGGTTTTGTGCGATCTGCTGCATTTTGCCGGACAGCGCATAAGTAAGCACATAGAAAGCACCGTCCTGATAAAACGCATCCACATTGCGCACGAAAGGAATATGATCGACGGATGTGGCAAGGGCTATGATACTGTCCTGAGAAAAGCGCTCCAGCATGATGGCTTCAGTTTGCGGGGTTGGTGCGGGCATAAACAAACCTCCTGTCAGTGAAATGCGTTACAGAAAGGCGGCGGCAAATAACAGCAGCCGCCACAGACTGTCGAAACCCCCAAGAGGTGTGGTCGGGCCGCAACCCTCTGACTAAAAATCCGAAACCAGCGACATGTGTTGCGGCCCAAACCCAACCTTCGGTTTGTTTTGGGCTTCGGCACTGCGGGAGCGCTTCGCGCTGTCCTCGCGCCTCGG
>SVGQ01000092.1 GCA_015056245.1 Clostridiales bacterium
CCGCCCCTTCATTCTGGGTCTGCCCACCGGTTCTTCTCCCATCGGCGTGTACAAGGAGCTGGCCCGCATGAACAAGGCCGGCGAATTGTCTTTCGCCAATGTGGTCACCTTCAATATGGATGAGTACCTGGGCCTGCCCCGTGAGCATGACCAGAGCTACTGGTACTTCATGCACGAGAACTTCTTCGATCATCTGGTGGACATGAAGCCTGAGAACATCAACATTCTCAACGGCATGACTGATGATCCCGAAGGCGAGTGCGCCCGCTACGAAGAAAAGATCGCTTCCTACGGCGGCATCGACCTGTTCATGGGCGGCATCGGCGTGGACGGTCACATCGCGTTCAACGAGCCCTTCACCAGCCTGACCTCCCGCACCGGCGTGCGCAACCTGACCAGCGATACCCGCATCGTCAATTCCCGCTTCTTTGGCAACGATCCCGAGAAGGTACCTTCTCAGGCGCTGTCCGTTGGCGTTGGCACGGTGACTGATTCCAAGGAAGTGCTGATTCTGATCAATGGTCACAACAAGGCCCGCGCTCTGGCTGCCACCGTGGAAGGCGCTGTCAGCTCCAAGTGGACCTGCTCTGCGCTGCAGAACCACAACGGTGCCATCATCGCCTGCGATGAGGCTGCCTGCGGCGAACTGATTGTGGATACCTATAAGTATTTCCTGGATATCGAGAGAGGGGAACGACTGTAATGTATACCATTGCTGATCTGTACGATCTGGATCACACCCTTGCGGCGGATTATCTTCGCCAGTTCACCTATCCCTGGGAAGCCCTCAAGGGCATCAAGGACATGATCCTTGCGCTGGGCCCCACCTTGGGAGAGGAATACGAGGAGAAAGAGGAGCATGTGTGGGTGCATAAGACCGCACAGGTGGCTCCTACCGCTTATCTGGGCGCGCCTTGCATCATCGGCCCCAACACTGAGGTTCGCCACTGCGCCTTCATCCGCGGCTCCGCTCTGGTCGGCGCGGACTGTGTGGTGGGCAACTCCGTGGAGCTAAAGAATGTGATCCTGTTTGATCATGTGCAGACTCCCCACTACAATTATGTGGGCGACTCCATTCTGGGCTACTACAGCCACATGGGCGCCGGCAGCATCACCAGCAACGTCAAGTCTGACAAGAAACTGGTGGTTGTGCACAACGGCACCGAAAAGATCGAAACCGGCGTGAAGAAGTTCGGCGCAATGCTGGGTAATTATGTGGAAGTAGGCTGCAATGCCGTTTTGAATCCGGGTACCGTGGTGGGCTGCCACTCCAATGTGTATCCCACCTCCTGCGTCAGAGGCGTGGTCCCGGCGAACTCCATCTGGAAGAATAACGGCGAAGTGATTCACAAGGAGGAACGGTAATCATGGGTAAGTATTTCGGTACGGACGGTTTCCGCGGCGAGGCCAATAAGGATCTGTCCTTTGAACATGCAGTAAAGATCGGTCGCTTCCTGGGCTGGTACTACGGTGCCAAGCAGGGCAAGAAGGCCAAGATCGTCATCGGCAAGGATACCCGGCGCAGCTCCTATATGTTCGAGTACGCCCTGTGCACCGGTCTGATGGCTTCCGGCGCAGATGCTTACATCATGCACGTAACCACCACGCCTTCTGTGGCTTACATCACCCGCGTGGATGATTTCGACTGCGGCATCATGATCTCCGCTTCCCACAACCCCTACTACGATAACGGCATCAAGCTGCTCAACGGCAACGGCGAGAAGATGGACGAGGAGACCATCCTGCTGGTGGAAGATTACATCGACGGCAAGATCGAGATCCCGATTGCTGAGCGCAACGATATCGGCCGCACGGTAGACTTTGCCGCTGGCAGAAACCGCTACATCGGCTATCTGATCTCCATGTCCAAGTACAGCTTCAAGGATGTGAAGGTAGGTCTGGATGTCGCCAACGGCGCTGCCTGGCAGATCGCCAAGGGTGTGTTTGAAGCGCTGGGTGCCAAGGTGTATGTGATCAACGATGCCCCCGACGGTTACAATATCAACACCGACTGCGGCAGCACCCACATCAAGCATCTGCAGAAGTTCGTTGTGGATAACGGGCTGGATGTGGGCTTTGCCTACGACGGCGACGCTGACCGCTGCCTGTGCGTGGATGAGAAGGGCAACGAGATCACCGGCGACCATATCCTCTACATCTACGGCCTGTACATGAAGGAGCGCGGCAAGCTGCTCAACAACAAGATTGTTACCACCATCATGTCCAATTTCGGCCTGTACAAGGCTTTGGATAAGGTGGGCATCGAGTACGAAAAGACCGCTGTTGGCGATAAGTACGTTTACGAGAACATGGTTGCCAATGGTCACCGCATCGGCGGCGAACAGTCCGGTCATATCATTTTCTCCAAGTACGCCACCACCGGCGACGGTATCCTGACCAGCCTGAAGATGATGGAAGTGCTGCTGGCGAAGCAGAAGCCCATGAGCGAGCTGGCTGCTCCCGTGGTGTTCTATCCGCAGGTGCTCAAGAACGTGCGTGTTAACAGCAAGCCCGAAGCCCAGAACGATCCCGATGTGCAGGCTGCCGTGAAGAAGGTTGCTGATGAGCTGGGCGATTCCGGTCGCATTCTGGTTCGCGAAAGCGGCACCGAACCCGTCATCCGCGTGATGGTGGAAGCCGAGAGCAACGAGATTTGCCAGAAGTATGTGGATTCCGTCATTGAGGTGATCCGCGCTAAAGGCCATATCGTTGCCTGAGTGACAAACAACAAATGAACGACACCCCGTCTGTGAAAGGCTTGATGGCGCATCACAGACGGGGTGTTTTTCGTGGAGGAAATGCGGCGAAGTGTGCAAGGTTTTCTCTTGAGCATGCTTTTGGTCTGTGGTATCATGAAAACAAACAATGGTACAAAAGGAAGTGGCAATGATGGCATTTGAAAAGGTAGCCCCTCTGGCAAAAGCCATACAGGAAAACATCAACAAGGTGATCATCGGACGTGAAAAAGAAATCGAACTGCTGCTGACCGCTGTTTTTTCCGGCGGACATGTGCTTTTGGAAGATATGCCCGGCACCGGCAAGACCACCATGGCGAAGGCTTTGGCGAAATCACTGGATTGCGGCTTTGCCCGGGTGCAGTTCACGCCGGATCTGCTGCCTGCGGACATCACAGGTATGCGGGTGTATGAGCAGCACAGCGGAACCTTCTCCTTTGTGAAAGGCCCGGCGTTTACAAACATTTTGCTGGCGGATGAGATCAACCGTGCCACGCCCCGTACCCAATCCGCTTTGCTGGAGTGCATGGAGGAAAAGCAGATCACGGAAGGGGGCACAACCTATCCCTTGTCCGCGCCCTTTGTGGTGATTGCCACCCAGAATCCGGTGGAAACACAGGGTACTTTTCCCTTGCCTGAGGCCCAGCTGGATCGCTTCCTGATGAAACTTTCTCTGGGATATCCCACGGGGGATGCGGCGGTGGCGATGATGCAGCGCTTTATTCACCAACAGCCCTTGACGACCCTTGAACCGGTAGCTACCGGCGAAGCGGTGGTCGCTGCCGCAGAAGCCTGTAAGGAGATCCAGGTGGAGCCGGATGTGATGCGCTATATGGCAGATCTGTGTCAAGCTGCCCGTGATCCCGAGAAGGTGAAGCTGGGACCGTCTCCCCGTGCGTTGCTGGCGCTGATGCGGGCTTGTCAGGCTTTGGCGGCGATCCGCGGTCGGGATTATGTGATCCCGGATGATGCAAAGGAACTGGCGGTGCCGGTATTGGCCCACCGCATTGTTCTGCGGGGTGTGAACTACCAGATGACCGCGCTGGAGTTTATCAGCAGCCTTCTCAGTAAAGTACCGGTTCCCACCGAGGCCAACGTATGAATGGATTTGTAATACTCATCATTCTGGCGGCAGTTTATTGCATTCTGGGCGTACTGTTGACCAAGTTTGGCTTGAAAGGACTGCAATGTCACCGCACCTTTTCCCGCCAGACGGCCTTTGCCGGCGAAGAAGGCGAGCTGGTGGAAGTGGTGCGAAATGATCGCCCCATGGTGATCCCGTGGCTGCGCATGGAAAGCAGCCTATCGCCCCATATCCAGCTGGGACGGCAGGATAATGTGAATATCAGCGAAGCACGGCATTATTCCAGCCTGTTTACGCTGATGCCCTATCAGCAGGTGCGCCGCCGCCATCGGGTGCGGTTTCTGCATCGGGGATCATACGATCTTGGCAATGCCACTTTGACTGTTGGCGATTTGTTTGGGTTGTTTCAGTCCAACCGGGAACAGTCCATGCATGTGCCGGTGTTGGTATTCCCCCGGCTGCTGGATGAGCGGGAAATGCCCATTCCGTTGTCGCTTCTGCTGGGGGATGCATCTGCCCAGCGCCAATTGCTCACCGATCCCTTTCTGGTGCGGGGTATCCGCGATTATCAGATGGGTGACCCGGTGCGGGATATCCACTGGCCTGCCACGGCCCGGATGGGTCAGGCACAGGTGCGCCTGTTCGAGCATACCACCCGCATGAAGTTGATGGTGATTCTGAACGGGCAGCTCACCGAGGAACAATGGGGTTCCAAGCTGATGGATTACGAGGAAGAGAGCATTGAATATGGCATTTCCGTAGCGGCCACCATGTGCGTGTGGGCGCTTCGCAATGGTCTGATGGCGGGCTTTGCCGCCAATCTGCCCATTGATAAGGGCGTTGATAGTGTCGTTCTTCCGCCGGGCGGCGGCCCTGCCCGTGAGGAGGAATTGCTGACCGCCTTCGCCCGGCTCAGTATTCTGCGCACCCAGAGCTTCAAATACTTCCTCAGCACACTGACCGACCTGACGGATCTGGATATCATCGTTCTGTCCTGCTACGACAGCGAGGAAATGCAACTGGGATTGGAAAAACTCCGCAGGCAGAACAACCGTGTCATGCTGCACGTGCTGGAAGGCCAGCAAGGAGGTGCCGCATGAAAAAAAGACTACAAGATTTTCCCCGGAAGATGCAGCATTCCCTGATGATGATCGCAGGTATGCTTCCAATGGCGCTGTTCCTGCTGGCAGAAGGGTTTCCTACGGGTTTGATTTCCATATCGCTGCTCTATTCCGGGCTTTCCCTGCTGCTGGCGTGGACTTGCCTGCTGGTGCCCGGTAAGCTGAGATGGCTGTTTGGTTGTATTGGAACAACGTTGTTCTTTGGCATTGCTTTTTGGCTGCTGCCCATCCGTGGCAAATACTACCTGTTGATCCTTCCGGTGGCGTACAGCGCGCTGCTGGTGCTCACCCTGCCCATGGGCGGCTGGAACAGAGAGGATGAACTGTCACCGGTCTGGGCTGTGGCTTGCGCAGTGCTTCATTTGCTGGTATACCTTCATCTGCGTTTCGCACAAAGAAATGGTGAAAGCCTGCTCTTTGATGAACGTGCGTTTTCCTTGTTGCTGACGGTTTCGTTCCTGCTGTTTTTACTGCTGGCTATGCTGGCGCTCAACCGGCTCAGCCTGACCTATGCATCCCAGCACCGGGTACAGGTGCCGCTGAATATGCGGCGCAGGAATAAAGTGCTGACCATCGGACTGTTTCTTTTCGCTGTGATCATGGCTGCCCTGCCTGCCATCGGCGCGTTCCTGAGCCGGTTGTGGGAGGAATTTACCAGTTCTATTGCCAGATTCGTAAACTGGTTCGGCTCGCTGTTTTCTCCCGCCGAAAGCGCTGGCGGCGGTGGGGGAGGAGCAGACATGACGGCAAGTTTGGGCGCGCTGGAAACGCCAGAACCGACGCTGTTTCAGATCATTGTGGAGAAGATTCTGTTTGCACTGGCTTTCGTCGCGGGTATCGCCCTGCTGATCTGGATGGGGTATGAGCTGTGGCAGAAGGGCAAGCGTTTGTTCCGGTGGCTGTGGAAAAGGTTTGAATGGTTCACCAGTGCTGTCGCCAAGGACTACGAGGACGAGGTAACCGATACCCGCGACGAGGCGCAGTACGAAAAGACCAGCGCGCTGCAAAGGCTCAAGAAGCGGCTTGTCCGGGTGGATGAAAGCAAATTATCCCCCAAGCAGCGTGTACGTTACCGCTATCAGCGGCTGCGCATGAAACATGAGGAATGGCAACCCTCCGATACCGTTCGGGATACGCTGCCCATGGAGGCGGCTCAGCTGTACGAACGGGCGCGGTATGGCAATCAAACCATTACAGAAGAAGAGGCCCAACAGTTCAAGGAAGAGATCCGCTGGATTTAGCGTTGGATTGGAAGAAAGCGTTCTTTGGTGGAGTCGTATATCGGTCGGTTTTGCATAGATTCTGTCCGGATTGGACAGGTAAATGGACTGGAAACCAGTTATGATGCTATTGACAGAGTTGTTACATCAGAATTGTTGGATAAACGGCTGGGGAGCAGCCAGATGTAATGCAAGATCATCATCACGCAAGTACCAAGGAGAGTAAGCCATGAACGATCAGAAGTACTTCGACGCGCTGCGGCAGGAGATCAAACCGGCGCTGGGCTGTACAGAGCCGATCGCTGTCGCGCTGGCAGTAGCCAAAGCCAAAGAAACCCTCGGTTGTCTTCCGGAACAGATCGACTTGTGGGTGAGCTGCAACATTCTGAAAAATGCCATGGGTGTGGGGATTCCCGGCACAGGCATGGTGGGTTTGGAGATCGCCTCTGCGCTCAGCTGCATTGCCGGGCGTTCTCAGTACGGCTTGGAAGTTCTCTCCGGCGCATCCGCGCAGGATTGCGCTGAGGCCCGGACTTATGCTGCCAGCGGGCGCATTCATGTGCATACCAAGGATACGGAAAAGAAACTGTACATTGAAGCCCACGCAACCGGTGCCGGTCACGAAGCCATTTGTATTATTGAGGATGCCCATACCTCCATCACTCATGTGCAGTTGGATGATCAGGTGATTGAAAGCCGCAAGTCTCAGTCTCAGCATCCGGGCGCGACCTCCGAGTACGAGATGGATGTGGCGGGTATTTATGATTTCATCACCCGGGTGGATGTGGAGAGGATCGCCTTTCTGAAAGAAGGCCTCGTTTTGAACGACACCATCGCACAGGAAGGCCTGAACAATGCCTACGGTATGCGGGTTGGACAGGTGCTCCAAAATGGCAAAACCATGGAGGAACTGTCCCTTTCCGACTATGTGTGCGCCTATACTGCCGCGGCTGCGGATGCCCGTATGGCGGGTTCCACCCTGCCAGTGATGAGCACCGCCGGCAGCGGCAATCAGGGGATCAGCGCCAGCCTGCCCGTGGCGGCGGCAGCCCGCAAATTGGGAATCGGTGAAGAGAAGATGATGCGGGCGGAGGCCCTTAGTCAGTTGATCACCATTCATATCAAGACCCATATCGGCAAGCTGTCGCCTCTTTGCGGCTGCGCCATCGCGTCTTCGATCGGTTCTTCCAGCGGTATTGCTTATCTGATGGGAGGCGGCCTTCGGGAGATCCAATATGCCATTCAGAATATGATTTCGGATATTTCCGGCTTGATTTGTGATGGGGCAAAGGCCAGTTGCGCGCTGAAAATTGCCAGTTCACTTGCCAGTGCGATCCAATGTGCCAAACTGGCGATGGCTGGCGTGTCAGCTACCAAACTGGATGGGATCATTGATGAGGATGCGGAGGAAAGCATCCGGAATCTGGCAAATCTGGGCAGTGCTGGTATGGATCGGGCTGACAGAGTCATTTTGGATATGATGATAGCAAAATAGAAGGCTAAATTGTATAGAACAATCCCCGGTTTCAGACGAAAATCTGCAACCGGGGATCACTTTTACTGCTCAAGAATTAAAGGAAAGGCCGGAGATCCAACACCAGTTTCAGCGGTTTGGAGGTGCGGATATACCCGGGCAGGGCATCCTGCAAAACAGCTAATGCGCAAACAATGGCAAACAGCGTGTTCAGGTCATTCAGGGTTTCGGAGGCCATAGTGTCCATACGAAGCAGTTGACTGATCAGACCATCTGCAATCTCTCTCAAAATGGTCTGGGTTTCATCGAAACGGGTTCCCGCGCGGCGTTGCACACGGGCTAACAGGTACGCAAAGTCAATATCAGGCCAGCCCACTTCCTTGGCAAAGTCGATGCAAGCGCCTTCCCGGTATGCCTGAATGCAGGTATCCAACAACTCTTTGGGGTAGGGCAGTGCACGTTTGGCGTGTTCGTAATTGAATACATAGTGGAAGGTAGCTGCCAGATAGTGGAACCGGGGCGCGCCATGCAAAAAGCCGCGCTTCCATAAGCCGGTTTCCGGGTCTGCGTTGGCATCCAACCATGAAAAATAGAGATCCTCCCACGCATCAGTGGAAGTACCGGTCAGCAGCATGGAAGCATACAACCCAGCTCCCAGATGGGAGCCAAGCCATGGATTCTTTGCCCAATCGATATCATCCATGAACTGGTATAAGGCAGCTTTGCTTTCGTACTTGCGTAAAGCTTTAGCAGTGTATAACGGTTTGGCGTTAAGCAGTTTCAAAGCACCGGATACAAAGGCAGTGGTATGGGTTTCGTAGTTGCCGGGACTGGTAAACAACCCGGTTTCTGCATCCTGAAATCGCTGCAGGACCTGAATCATGGCCTGTCGTTCGTGGGGTGCATCCGGCAGGGCATCGATGGTATACAGGATGTTTGCCGCGTTGGCACATCCATAAGGGGTACTGCCCAGATCCCGGTTGCCGCTTTCGTTCTGAGTAAGCCATCGAGTGTATTCGCCGGGGTTTTCCAGCGCGTGCCTCTGTACAATTGTCTCCACGCTGCGGATAAAGGGCCGTAAATCGTGCATGATGGTCTGTCCTTTCTGTTATCAGATGGGGAATGGGTACGTTGGTTTTCACATGGATTGGATCGCCAGCGTCAGTCCGCGCACGATGTCATCCAATGCCAGAGATGGCTGTCCGTCTTTGGCCTGCTGGGGCAGAAACGGAACGTGTATAAAGCCGGCCTGCGTGGACGTGCCCTCATAATGATGAAGTACTGTATACAGAAGGTCATTGCAGACAAATGTTCCCGCGCTGTAGGAAAGGCTGCCGGGGAGATTTCCTGCTTGTATGGCGGCGGACATCTCCCGAACCGGCAGGGTGGAAAAACAGGCAGCAGGACCTGAGGGAATAATCGGTTCGTTGACAGGCTGATTGCCTTCATTATCTGCAATACGTGCTTCTCGCAGGTTGATGCCGATCACTTCCGGCGTGATGCCTGCGCGCCCGCCAGCCTGACCGACGGAGAGAATCGCATCAGGCGAAAGGGAAGAGGCAACGGTCAGCAGTTGCTGCGCTGCCTTGCCGAACACGGTCGGCAGTTGCAGTTTGGTCAGACGGTATTGCCCGATGGTGTCATCCAGAAGCTTGACAGCCTCCCAGGAGGGATTGATGGCTTCTCCGCCAAAGGGGTCAAAACCGGTGATAAGCAGTTGTTTCATCAGATTCTTACCTTCCCGCTATAACATAAACAGCGCCTGTGCTGACCACTTCTTTGGGTCAACACGGGTTCAGTGTGTAAAACATGAACGTATGGGAAGCAACACAAGTGTAGCACTTTGGCAAAAGGGGCTGCCAGTCGATTTTATCCGCATACTGCTCAAAAAGAACCGTTGCAAAAAGCTGCCCGCATTGGGTTGCAGGCAGCTTCGGGAAAATGCTCAGTTCAACTTTTCAAGAATGCTCCGGGCTACGTGCACGCCACTGGCGGAGGCATGTGACAGGGAGTGGGTAATACCGCTGCCGTCGCCGATGATGTACAGGCCTTTGTGGCGGCTTTCCAGCTGGCTGGATACCTCCACCTCCATGTTGTAGAATTTGACTTCCACGCCATAGAGCAGGGTGTCGTCATTGGCGGTGCCGGGGGCAACTTTGTCCAGCGCATAGATCATTTCAATAATGCCGTCCAGAATGCGCTTGGGCAACACCAGACTCAAATCACCGGGCGTCGCGCTCATGGTGGGGGTGATGAACGCTTCCGTGATACGGCTGGGCGTTGACCGGCGACCACGGATCAAATCACCGAAACGCTGAACGATCACGCCGCCACCCAGCATGTTGCTCAGGCGGGCGATGGATTCACCGTAGCCGTTGGAATCCTTGAAGGGTTCAGAAAAATGCTTGGCAACCAACAGCGCGAAGTTGGTATTCTCTGTCTGCTTGGCGGGATCCTCGTAGCTGTGGCCATTGACCGTGATGATGCCGTTGGTGTTCTCGCTGACCACTGCGCCCTTGGGATTCATGCAGAAGGTGCGCACCAAGTCGCCGTATTGCCGGGTACGGTAAACGATTTTGCTTTCGTACAGTTCGTCCGTCAGATGGGCAAAGACAGCTGCGGGCAGTTCCACGCGCACGCCGATATCCACACGGTTGGATTTGGTTGGGATCTCCAGATCGTTGCAGATTTTCTCCATCCACTTGCTGCCGATGCGGCCCACGGAGATGATACAGTCCCGGCAGGTATACACGCCATCGGCGCAAGAGATCTCATAACCGCCATCGCATACCGCCACGGATTGCACGGGCATATCAAAGAAAAACTGTACTTTCTCTTTGAGGTCGTTGTACAGGTTTTCCAGCACCACATAATTGATGTCGGTACCCAAATGACGGACAGAGGCATCCAGCAGGTGAAGGTCGTTCTGAATGCAAATGGTTTTGAACCGGGTGCCTGCGGTGGAATACAGCTTGGTGCCTTCGCCGCCATAGCGCATGTTGATCTCATCCACGTAGCGCATCAGCTCCAGCGCCTGCTGCTTGCCAATGTACTGATACAATGTACCGCCGAAATCGTTGGTGATGTTGTACTTGCCATCGGAGAACGCACCAGCGCCGCCAAAACCGCTCATGATGGAGCAGCTTTTGCAGCTGATACAGGATTTGACCTTGTCGCCGTCGATGGGGCAGCGGCGTTTATTTAGCGCATGACCAGCCTCGAATACGCCGATCTTCAGTTGGGGATTCTTCTGGATCAGTTCGTAAGCAGAGAAAATACCACCGGGGCCGGCACCAATAATGATCACATCGTAAAACATATAGCTTTGCACTCCTTAACAATGCTACTGTTATTATAATACACTCCGGTAAGAAGTACAAGCGAATCGGAGGGAGAAGTCTATGGAACAGAGCAGAGATGCATGAAAAAACCTATGGTCATGCAAGCATAACCATAGGGGAGAGACAATAAGGGAATCAGAAGTTCATCAGCCCTTTACAGCGCCAGCAATCAGGCTCTTCTGCACCTGACCGCTCATGCACATGTACAGCACCAGCGTGGGAAGTGTAGCAATGACCAGCGCAGCACCCATGGAGCCGTAGTCCGTCTGGTACTGACCGCTCATCTGCTGAATACCGACCGTCAGGGTACGCACCTTGCCGGTGGTAAACACCGTAGCCAGCAGCAGTTCATTCCATACCTGCAGGAATACGAAGATCGCCGCGGTGGAAATGGCGGATCATCATAG
>SVGQ01000093.1 GCA_015056245.1 Clostridiales bacterium
TCCTGCCGGGTGTGGGCAGAGCCCACAAAACCTTGCGCCGCAGCGCTTTTCAGCAAGCACAGCGAGCACCGTAGGTGCAAGATGTGCGACTTTTGAACAGAAGTATGGGTTTTTCGACAGTCTGAACAGGGGAGAGCGGAACGCCCTCCCCTGTGAAAATTTGTCCTCAGGACAGGTTGTCCATGGGTGATCAGATATCGGAATCATCGGTTGATTCGGCGATTTCTTCGCTGTCCTCACCGCTCATATCCTCAGCGGCAGCCAACTGCTCCTCCACATCGCCAGTGGCGAAAGGATCCTCGCCCAAGACCTCTACCGGTACTTCATCAGCGATGATGGCTTCTTCCTCCACCTGTTCCTGCTCAGCCCGGGCCACAGAGACGATCTTGGCGCCTTCGGCAATGCGCATCAGGCGCACGCCCTGCGTGGCGCGGCTGCTTTCGCGGATGTCCTTCACTGCCATGCGGATGATGGTGCCATCATCGGTGATGAGCAGGATGTCCTCATCCAGATTGACCGCCAGATGAGCCGCCAGTTCGCCGGTCTTGTCGGTCAGGTTCATGGCGCGGATACCCATGCCGTTACGGCCTTGCTCGCGGTACTGATCAGGATCTGTACGCTTGCCGTAGCCGTTTGTGGTGATGGCGAGCACCTGCTGGCCTTCCAGCAGCATGGACATGTCGATCAGCTCATCGCCCTCTTTCAGGCGCATGGCGTGCACGCCCATACCGGTGCGTCCGATGACGCGGATAGCGCTTTCGTTGAAGCGCAGGGAACGGCCCAGACGGCTGGCAATGATCATGCTCATGTTGCCGTCGGTCAGGTTCACGGCGCGGAGTTCGTCATCTTCCTTCAGGGTGATGGCAATCAGGCCGGACTTGCGCAGGTTGGCAAACTCGCTGTAAGGCGTGCGCTTGATCATGCCGCCCTTGGTCATCATGACCAGATAGTGCTCATCCATGCCCTTGGGTACGGGGATCATGGCGGTGATCTTCTCATCGCCGGCTACCTGCAGCAGGTTCACAATCGCCATGCCGCGGGCAGTGCGTCCCGCTTCGGGGATCTGGTAGCACTTCAGGTTGTACACGCGGCCCCGGTTGGTGAAGAACATGATCTCGTCGTGGGTGTTGACTACGATCATGCGCTCCACAAAGTCTTCATCCCGGGTTGCCATGCCGGTTACACCCTTGCCGCCGCGGTGCTGGGCACGGTAGGTGCTCTTGGGCAGGCGCTTCACATAGCCCAGATGGGACATGGTGACCACCATATCGTCGGCCTGAATCAGGTCTTCGATGTCGATTTCGCCTTCCATGTGGGTCAGCTCGGTGCGGCGGTCATCGGAGAACTTATCGCGGATCAGCGCCAGCTCATCCTTGATGACACCCATCAGCAGGGCTTCGTCCGCCAGCAGGCTGCGCAGGTAGGTGATGGTCTTCATCAGCTCGTCGTACTCAGCCATCAGCTTGTCACGTTCCAGACCGGTCAGGCGGGCCAGACGCATATCCAGAATGGCCTGGGCCTGCTTGTCGCTGAAGCCGAAGGTTTCCATCAGGCGCTCACGGGCAGTGGGCGTATCCGCGCTGGTCTTGATGATCTGAACGATCTCGTCAATGTGATCCAGCGCCTTGATGAGACCCTCCAAAATGTGAGCGCGGGCTTCCGCCTTGGCAAGGTCGTACTGGGTGCGGCGGGTGACAACTTCCTTTTGGTGACGGATGTAGTGATAGAGGATCTCCCGCAGGGTGAGCACCTTGGGTACGCCGTCCACCAGCGCCAGCATATTGGCGCCGAAGGTCTCCTGCATGGAGGTGTGCTTGTAGAGGTAGTTGAGCACCACGGTGGGGTGCACGTCCCGCTTGAGTTCGATGACGATGCGCATACCCTTGCGGTCGCTCTCGTCGCGGATGTCGCTGATGCCTTCCAGACGCTTCTCGTGCACCAGCTCGGCGATCTTTTCCACCAGACGTGCCTTGTTGACCATGTAGGGGATCTCCGTGACCACGATGCGGTTACGGTTGTTCTGCATGGCTTCGATCTCGGTGCGGGCGCGCACCACGATGCGGCCTCTGCCGGTATGGTAAGCGGCGCGGACACCAGCATGGCCCAGAATGATGCCGCCGGTGGGGAAGTCGGGGGCCTTGATGAACTGCATCAGGTCATCCACGGTGCAGTCGGGATGGTCGATCATGTGGATGCAGCCGTCAATGACTTCCCGTAGGTTGTGGGGCGGGATATTGGTCGCCATACCCACGGCGATACCGCTGGAGCCGTTCACCAGCAGGTTGGGGTAGCGGGCAGGCAGCACCACAGGCTGGAGCAGAGTCTCGTCAAAGTTGGGGTAGAAATCCACGGTGTCCTTGTCGATCTCGCCCAAGAGGTGCAGGGTCAGCTTTTCCATACGGGCTTCGGTGTAACGCATGGCGGCAGCGCCGTCGCCGTCCACAGAGCCGAAGTTGCCCTGACCTTCCACCAGCGGGTAGCGGATGTTGAAATCCTGCGCCAGACGCACCATGGCATCGTATACGCTGCTGTCACCGTGGGGGTGGTATTTACCCAGCACGTCGCCCACCAGACGGGCGCTCTTGCGGAAGGGCTTATCGGGGGTCATGCCCAGCTCGTTCATGGCATAAAGGATACGGCGGTGCACGGGCTTGAGGCCATCTCGTACATCCGGCAGCGCACGGCTGACGATAACAGCCATGGCGTAGGAGATGAAGGAGGTCTTCATCTCGTGTTCCAGATCAATGGGGATGAGTCTATCCTGAATGGTAGAGGCCATGGGGATGGTTCACTCCTTATCGGTTGGATAAAGCGGCAGGGATCATCAAATATCCAGATCCTTTACCAGCGTGGCGTTCTCTTCGATGAATTCGCGGCGGGGTTCCACCTTCTCGCCCATGAGCAGGCTCATCACCTCGTCGGCTGCCATGGCATCCTCCACGGTAACCTGCATCATGGAACGGGTTTCCGGGTTCATGGTGGTCTGCCACAGCTGCTCGGCGCTCATTTCGCCCAGACCTTTGTAGCGCTGGATGTCCGGCTTGGGATCTCGACCGATTTCGTTCAGCAGCTTCTCAAGCTCGTTGTCATCGTAGACATACCATTCCTTCTTGCCCTTGGTCACCTTGTACAAGGGCGGCATGGCGGCGTACACATAGCCCTGCTCGATGAGGGGACGCATGTAGCGGTAGAAGAAGGTGAGCATCAAAATGCGGATGTGGGCGCCATCCACGTCGGCGTCCGTCATGCAGACGATGCGGTGGTAGCGCAGCTTGGAGGCATCGAACTCATCGCCCCAGCCGCAGCCGAAGGCGGTGATCATGGCCTTGATTTCGGCGTTGGAGAGGGCTCTGTCCACGCGTACCTTCTCCACGTTAAGGATCTTGCCGCGCAGGGGCAGGATGGCCTGAAAATGGCGGTCACGGCCCGTTTTGGCGGTACCGCCGGCGCTGTCGCCCTCAACGAGGAAGATCTCGCACTTCTTGGGGTCGCGCTCGGAGCAGTCCGCCAGCTTACCGGGCAGGCTGGCGCTTTCCAGCACGCTCTTGCGGCGGGTCAGTTCACGGGCTTTGCGAGCGGCTTCACGGGCACGGGCAGCGCCCACGCAGCGCTCCAGAATGGCCTTGGCAATGGCGGGGTTCTCCCCCATAAAGGTGGACAGGCGGTCGTACACCAGCTTATCCACGATGCCGCGCACTTCGCTGTTGCCCAGCTTGGACTTGGTCTGGCCCTCAAACTGAGGCTCCTTCAATTTGACGCTGACGATGGCGGCGATGCTCTCGCGCACGTCCTCGCTCTTCAGGTTGGAGTCATTTTCCTTGAGGATCTTGAACTGGCGGCCATACTCGTTGATGGCGCGGGTCAGGGCGGAGCTGAAGCCGGTCAGGTGGGTACCGCCTTCGGGGGTGTGGATGTTGTTGGCGAAGGTGTAAATGTTCTCCTGATAGCTATCGTTGTACTGGAGAGCCACTTCCACAGCAGCTTCGTCCACCACGCCCTCCATGTAGATGGGCTCATCGAAGAGGACTTCTTTGTTCTTGTTCAGGTACTTGACGAACTCGATGATACCGCCCTCGTAGTGATACACCCGCTGATCTTCGGGCTCCACCCGCTTGTCGGTGAGGGTGATGCGGATGCCCTTGTTGAGGAAGGCCATCTCGCGGAGACGTACTTTCAGGATGTTGAACTGGAAGTCGCCGGTTTCAAACACGCCGTCGGGGTTTTCTTCGCAGCGGGCATCGGGCCAGAATTGCACGGTGGTGCCGGTGCGGTTGGTTTCGCCAACGACCTTCAAATCGTAGCAGATCTTGCCCCGGTTGTACTCCTGCTGATAGATCTTGCCGTCCTGATAGACGGTGACCATCAGATGGCGGCTGAGGGCGTTGACCACGCTGGCGCCCACGCCGTGCAGACCGCCGGATACCTTGTAGCCGTCGCCGCCGAACTTACCGCCGGCATGCAGCACCGTCAGGCACACTTCCACGGCAGGGCGGCCGATCTTGGGATGGATGCCAACGGGGAAGCCGCGGCCGTTATCTTCCACTTCGCAGGAGCCGTCTTTGTGCAGGGTCACGTTGATGTCGGTACAGTAGCCAGCCAGCGCTTCGTCCACGGCGTTATCCACGATCTCGTAGACGCAGTGATGCAGGCCCCGGTAGTCGGTGGAGCCAATGTACATGCCCGGACGCTTCCGGACGGCTTCCAAACCTTCCAGCACCTGAATCTGAGATTCATCATATGCATTCTGTTCAACATGAGTGGCATTTGCCGCAGTTTCGGCGGTGGTTTCCAACTCATTCAAAGGGGTCATATCGGGGGTCATTTCGCTCACGCAGGTTACACTCCCTTGGCGCCGTGTTTTCACGGACGTTTTGATGGCGGAAAAGGACGAAAAAGTCAGTATTTTAGCCATGTTTCCACATCTACTATTATACCATTTTCTGAGTGAAAAGAAAAGGGTTTGCTTCATTAATATAGTGAGTCTGCGCAGGTGGGGAGGAAGATGGATCAATTTGCGTTCAGGCTACACAATTGTAAAAAGATACCAATTGCGTTGATGGAGCAAATAGCCAATGCTATAATGTGGTAGAACATCAGGCAGAGGGAGTGGATGGACGACTGGGCGGGAAAAAGAATATCACGACTATTGATACCCCACTCAACAGACCGTTCACCACATGCGAACAAACCGGAAGGAGGATAAACCATGAAACGAATCCTTTCTTTGCTTCTGATCGTCCTGTTTCTCGCATCTCCTGCGTTGGCAGAAGAGCAAATTGATTTGAGCACGCCGGGAGCTGACGCCTTGACTCCTTATACGCTCCCGGATGGACGCATCATTTTCGCAGGCAGCGCCGGGGAAATTGAAGATGGTCAAAACCGGAAGGCGCGACTCCTTTGCCTGAATACAGACGGAACGATTGCCTGGGATTATATCCATCCGGCAGACGGAAGATGCAGTTTCAGCCATATTCAGCCGCTTCCGGATGGACAGCTTGGCGCGGTGTTTACGAATTCAATGGATCAAACAACGGTAGATGCTGCCATATACAAGTTCTCGCAGGATGGCGAACGGCTCACAGGGCCAATCAGTATTTTCACGGAGAATATGCTTCTGAGCGCTTCTACGGATCGGTGCATCACCTATCTTGTATCGTCACCTGATTGGCAGATCATCGGTGATTGTTTTGTTGATTGGGATGGAAACCAGCTCTTCCAGCTGCCGTCGGAGAGCATCATGGGCGGTGGATTCCAAACCTTGCCTGCCGATGACGGCGTCCTTCTGCTGGGAAATGAAACGGGATTTCCTGCTCTTGGAAAGCTGACCCGGCTGGATTTGTCCGGTAACCTTGTCTGGTCGCAGAGCCTTGAACCCACGTTGCCAAATGCAAATCACATGATGTTTTCGCCGGTATTTCCCTTGAAGGCTGGCGGATTCGCCGTTGTGGTTTATGAGGAGGTTTGGGCAGCTGATTCTTTCGCTCCCGTTGTATCAGAAGGGTTCCTGCTTCGTTTTGATAAGGATGGCTCGATGCTCTGGAAAACGTCGTTTCAGCAGAGTAGCATTCCCGGAGTGATGATGCAGGACAGTATTGACTACGGTAACTATCTTGTTGCTGCAGAAGAACCCATCCCCGGTTCTGAACGGCTTTGGGCTTATGACTGGTTTGATCTGAACACCGGTGTCCTGATGGCCCGCACGGAACAGGCAATGCCCGACGGAACGACCAATCTTGGCGGCGATTTTGTTGTTCTGGACAGCGGCCTGTGGATCAATCGGGATTTCCGCTTGAACAGCAAGGAGGATCGCACGGCGGAACTGGACAGCAGAGAGGAGATCCTGATGAAGGTGCCCGAATGTGAAATGTATCGCTGAAAAAACGGAAACCCGCATTTGGCGGTTGGAACAGTTCGACCCCCTCCGGTTGTATACCAGAGGGGGTCGAAGCATATCTGTGAATGATTACGGCTTGGCAACCGTGTTGTTGTAGGTGGTTTCGGTCATGGTGCCGGTGGTGGTGCGGTTGGTGGAAACCTGCCACATGATGAGCGCATCCCGGGTGGATTCGCCAAAGTAGCCTTCTTTGTCGGTGATGGGGCCAAAACCGTTGTGGCAAAGGAAACTCTGCAGAGAACGAACCTCAGCGCAGGAACTGCCCATGCCCAGCACAAAGGAATCATTGATCTTGGACTTGCCCTTGTTAACGGTGTTCAGCTTGGCTTGGGTTTTGGCACCTGCGATGCCGTCCGCCTTCAGGCCGTGGGCCCGCTGGAAACGGATGACCGCATCGAGGGTGTTGTCGCCGAATTTGGCGTCGATGGCGGCATTGTAGTAACCTGCAGTGCGGAGAGCACGCTGCAGGGCGCTTACCCGGTCACCCTTCATGCCGTAGTAGATGGAACGGGGGTCCTTGATGGACAGATTGTTTTTCACATTGCCGTTGGCATCGTGGTTGATGGCAGAGCTACCCTCATAGAGGGCGGTCAGGGTCTTGTTGCCGGGTTTGCCGTCCGCAGTAATGCTGACGGATTTCTGGAAAGCGATAACCGCTTTCTTGGTGGCAGGACCGAACTTGCCGTCAACGCGGCCCTTATAGAAACCCTTCTGCCGCAGAACCGTCTGCATCTTGCGTACATCATCGCCCTTTGCGCCATAAGGAATGGTGCTGTAGGCTGCCAGAGCGGTGGCAACGATGGACAGGGCAAGGACCAACGCTATCATAAAGGCGATCATTTTTTGAAACCGCATGGACTTCATCGAAAAAACCTCCAGTACTGTCGGATGCCGCATGGCATCTTTTGGATAATATCAGTTTATCCCTAAGTGTCCGCTTTGCCAATGCGGTTTTGAGAAAACTTGATAAATTGTAAACTGGGCGACATAATCTGTAATGAATGTTAGAGGTCTGTCGATTTCTCTTCATTTTTCTGTTAAAGGTGTAACAGCCGCATGTGGTTGTAACCGCTTTGTTTTTTTGGTATACTCTGGATGAAACCATTGCATACAGGCGGCCTGTCCGCCCGCAAGGAGCGAAGAAATCATGAGGATTACCAAAATTGTTGTAACCGGCGGCCCATGCGCAGGCAAATCCACCGCCATGAGCTGGATCCAGAACGCCTTCACCCAGCAGGGCTATACGGTGTTGTTTGTACCAGAAACCGCTACGGAGTTCATCTCCGGCGGCGTATGTCCCTGGACCTGCGGCACCAATGAGGACTATCAGAAGTGCCAGATGGAGCTGCAGCTGACCAAGGAGCGCCTGTTCCACCGGGCAGCATCCACCATGCCGGGGGACAAGATCCTCATCGTATGCGATCGGGGTGCCATGGACAACAAGGCCTATATGAACGACGAGGAATTCGCCCATGTGCTGGATTTCCTTGACCTTGACGAAGTGCGTCTTCGTGATGATTATGACGCGGTGTTCCATCTGGTAACTGCCGCCAAGGGCGCCGAGCAGTTTTACACCACAGCCAACAATCAGGCACGTTATGAGACCGTGGAAGAGGCGGTTGCTATCGATGACAAGCTGCTGGCCTCCTGGACAGGCCATCCTCATCTGCGCATCATCGACAACACCACCGATTTCAGCCAGAAGATGCGCCGCCTCATCAGCGAGATTTCCACCTTCCTGGGCGCGCCCATGCCCTGCCAGCAGGAGCGCCGCTTCCTAATTGAATATCCCGATGTGGAAGCCCTCGAAAAGCTGCCCAACTGCCGCCGGATCGAAATCATCCAGACCTACCTCAAGTCCAACAACGGCGATGAGATCCGCGTTCGTCAGCGGGGTATGAACGGCAGCTATATTTATTACCAGACCATTAAGCGTAAGGTCAGCGACACCGAGCGTGTGGAGATCGAACGCCGCCTCAGTCAGGATGAGTATCTGGAGATGCTCATGGATGCCGACACCACTCGCCGTCCCATCCGTAAAACCCGCTACTGCCTCACCTGCGGTATTGAGTCCTTTGTGGTGGATATCTATCCCTTCTGGAAGGATCAGGCGCTGGCGGAGGTGGATCTGTGCGAGGAGGACGAGCTGCGCATTCCCGATTGCATCAAGGTGATCAAGGAAGTCACCGGTGATGAGAACTACTCCAATTATGTTCTTGCCAACCGGGGCTGGTGAGACATTTTGTCAAACTGTGCGATAGAAAGATGCTTCCTTGCCATTGCCAAGAGCGGAAAACCTTGCTATAATACTCCTGCTGCGCGACAAGCGCAGCGTCTGCGCCCGTAGCTCAGCAGGATAGAGCGACCGCCTCCTAAGCGGTAGGCCGTGGGTTCGAATCCCGCCGGGCGTGCCAAAAATGCCGCAGGCCGTAAGGCTTGCGGCATTTTTTTCGTGCTGCCGTTGTTCGCGCGATAAGGAGAATGATTGAATCTGTCTGTTTGTCAATCTGCCAACCGCTTTGCTAACAAACGATCACATGCATGTTATCTTGTGTAGTATCTTCCTCTGTCTTTCAAATCCATTTTCAATCCCCTTGCATCCCCGCCCCAATCGCCGTATACTGAACCCATTACCCCAAGGAACAAAAGGAGGAACTCCCAATGAAACGATTGCTCTCCACTCTGCTGGCCCTGTGCCTTGCCCTTTTGCCCGCCGCCGGGCTGGCGCTGGGCGAATGCGGCAAAACCGTGGATGATTATGTGTCCCTCACCAGCTTGACTGAACCCTATGGTTTCCTGATGGGGGCCAGCTATAACTACCATCAGGCTGTCAACGATACCGCCTATATGGATTTTGTCAAGAGCCATTTCGCCACAGTGACCTGCACCAACGAGACCAAGGCCTACTCGCTACTCAACCAGATCGGCTGCCGGCTGTCCAAGGACGGCACGCCAGTGATGAATTACACGCAGGCTGACCGGATGGTGGAATGGGCGCAGCAGAATGGTCTGAAGGTCCGGGGGCATGTGTTGGTATGGGATGCCTATATGTGCGACTGGTTCTTCCGGGAAGGCTACCGATCCAACGGCGCTTATGTGGATCAGGAGACCGCCCGAGCCCGCACCAAGAGCTACATTGAGCAGGTGATCACCCACTTTGAGGAAACCTATCCCGGGGTCATTTTCTGCTGGGATGTGGTCAACGAAGCCATTGGCGACAGCGCCAGCGAATGGGATGGCACGGATGCCCGTCATCTGCGCACGGTGCGCAGCGGCGTGGATAACCTGTTCAAGACCTATGTGGGCGACGATTACGTGGAGTATGCCTTCCTGTGCGCCAAGGATACCGTGGAGAAGCTGGGCGCGGATATTACCCTGTTCTACAACGATTACAACATGTTTTTCAACGATAAGCGTCAGGCAGCGCTGGCGCTGGTGGAGTCCATCAATACCTATGCCACGGACGAAAGCGGCAACTACCGCAAGCTGATCGACGGCATCGGCATGCAGGGCTATATCGGCGGCTACGGCAAGCAGCAGGATTGTCTGGAGGACAGCCACATCACCCGCATTCAGGCCTCCATCAACCTGTACGCCAAGGCGGGCATGCAGGTGCACATCACCGAGATGGCAGTGCGCAACTTCTTGGATGACGAGGCTACCATCGCCCTGCATGCGGATTACTACGGCCGTCTGTTTGAGATGTTCAAGACTGTGAACAGCGGCGAAAACAAACCCCTCACCTGCGTAGCCATCTGGGGCGTGATGGATGCCCCCACCGCCACCGGCTACAACTATAACCTGATCAGCCCCTACGGCGGCCTGATCACCGAGAAGTACGAGCTCAAGACTTCTTTTGATACCGTCCACAGCGTGATGAGTAAGTGAAGATCGAGCTGACCAATCAGGAAGCCTTGGTGCTGTTTGAGTGGCAATGCCAGAACAGCGAGAAGGACGAGCTGTTCGCTCATCAGGCGGAGCAGTATGTGCTGTGGCGCATGGAAGCCCAGCTGGACAAGGCGCTGCTGGAACCCTGCCTGCCGGATTATGAAGCCATCCTGCGCAAAGCACGGACGCAGGTGGAGGAAAGCTGGTGAACCCCATGACTGAACCTACCCTGTACCCGGCCCTCCGTCGCGTGCCGCCGCAGGCAGAGCCGCTGTCCTCGGATGTGTTCCTCATGGAGGGGAACAGCCGCTATTATGTGTTCGACGCAGGCAACAGCGATGCTGCCTACGAGGCCATCCGGTCATTGCCCAAGCCGGTCACCTTCATCCTGTCCCATTTTCACCGGGATCACACCGGCAACCTGAGCCGCATGGAGGGCGAAATTCTGGGCGGCGCACGCACCTGCAAGGCTCTTGGGCGGGGCACCCGGGTGGATGCGCCCCTGCTGATCGAGGATGGCATCCGCTTGCTGGTGCAGCCCTGCGTGTCGCCTCACGCGCCCGGCTGCCTGATTCTGACGGTGGATGAGCAGCTCACCTTTCTGGGGGATCTGCCCTACGCCCAGCCGGGCAAAGGCAGCGGCGAGAGGAACGGCATGCTGCGTACCCTGCAAGGGATCAAAACCGAAGCGTTCGTGTTGAGCCACGGGGAGACCTTTCGGGCGATCCCTAAGGCGGAGCTGCTGGAAAGTTTGTCGAAAAACCTGCTGTAAGGTCTTATGCTGCAAGATGAAAAAGAAACGCGCAATTTGGCAGCGAAGACAGGCGGCGTAGCGGCGTGGTAAACAGCATGCCAGAATCGTTCGACCCCAAAAGCAAGCCCCTCTGCACTTTTCGCAGAGGGGCTTGCAGGTTGTCAAAAAAGGGGAAGGTGCAGGAAACTCAGTTTCCTGCCGGGTGTGGAGACGTAGGAAAGCGCGTGCCCAGTGGGCACAACGCCGTAGGCGTTAGCGACCCGCAGTCGTCAACCGAAACGAGTGTAGGCTACGGCAGTAGCCTA
>SVGQ01000094.1 GCA_015056245.1 Clostridiales bacterium
TAGCAACCGATGGGGTTCTTTCCTTGCTGTACATCCGGT
The DNA here is from genome assembly GCA_015056245.1 of Clostridiales bacterium. Lineage (GTDB taxonomy): Bacteria > Bacillota > Clostridia > Christensenellales > Aristaeellaceae > Limiplasma. The sequence goes on from SVGQ01000094.1 coordinate 40, forward strand.
TCCAAGGCTTCGTAGAGGACGGTTGCGGAACCATCTTCGTTTTCGATGATCTCCCGGTGAAGAATGGTCATCATTTTTTGGGTAATGCCATACTGGCTGAGCAGGGCCTCATCGGCCAGTTTACCGGCATCATAGCGGGGCGTAAACAGTAGCGTCGTGGCAATGGCGCCCACTGTGACCAACAGCAGGGCAGCGACAAGGATCATTGCAACGGAATGTTTGTTTTTCTTCATGGGGTGCTCTCCTTCCTGTACACGCGTGAGCACAGCGTTTTGGTCGCGCTGTGACCACTGAATCAAGGAGAGTTCGTCCTTCAGCTGATTTCCAATTTTATTCATCGTACCATCCTTTCAGCTCTTGGCGAAGTGCTGCGGCAGCTCTGCTGAGCCAGCGCTTGACCGTGGCTTCGGATACCTGCTGCAACGCGGCTACCTCCGATAGCTTCATGCCCTCGCAATAGCGCAGGTATACCGCCGTTCGCCACTTGGGTGGCAGCGTCTGCACTGCCCGCGTGATGGGCAGGTGATCGAAGCGGGGTTCATCCCAGCCTGTTTGCAGCATGTCCTCCGGGGTAACGCTGCGATCCATCCACCGGAACCATCCCGTACGCTGATAATCCCGACAGGTGTTGATAGCGATGCGATACAGCCACGTTTTTTCACTGCTGCGGCCCTGAAAACGATCCATGGCCTTCCATGCCTTGACGAACACATCCTGCGCCGCGTCTTCTGCCAGCTTTGCATCCCGCAGTTGTAGGGTGCAGAACCGCAGAATGGCGCTGCCGTGCTGATTCATCAAAGCCTCCAAGCGACTTGTGTCTTGCACTGCCGCATCCCTCCTTTCACCTGATTAGACGGAACGAGTCGAAAAAACAGCTCATCTAGTTGAAAAACATGGAAACGCCCCGTTCAATGCAACGATTGAACGGGGCTGAATGCTGCGTGGATATATCCGAATTAGTTGAAAATCGCATCCACCAACGTGCCATCAATGGCGCTGAAAGCCGCCCAACCGGTGTAGCCCACTCGTTCGCCATCATCCGAAACATAGGTGAGCATCCACACGGGGCTCATCACCATGTCTTTGCCTTTCTCAGCGCGCATGGGCATCCATGTCAATTCTGCCTGACGAATTTCCACCAAGGTTTCAGGAAAGCGGGATTTGCTCATTTCTTCCGGCAGACGCTTGGCGACGGCTTCTGCATCCATCAGCTTTTCAGGCGTCGTGAGGATTTCGCCGGGTACATAGTAGTCCCGCAGGTTGATCTCCATTACGCCGTCGGCAGTCACATAAAAGGTAGCCTCAAACAGACCTGCCACGTCGCCTTCGGTGCCGTATTTGTGGTAGCGCAGGTAGTATCCTTCGTTCTCCACGGTGGCGGTAGAGTAGTCGTAACGGAAGTTGTTGGTGAACATGTTACCAAGATCGATCTGGCGGTTCATCTCATTGCCCATGGTCTGGATGCGCTCAAGGGTCATATCCAGCGCAGTGGTGCAGGTGTAGCCGTTCATGTCCAGCTTTGCCAACAGGTCCTCCGCCTTGGCCTTGGCCTGATCCAGCGTGATGTTTGTCAGTTCGGTACGCTCCAGAGAATACACTTCGTCCGTACCGGGGAAGCCCCAAGTCATCCAGCCAGCAAGGGAACAGGCTTCGGAAGTCATGGTGCGCTTTTGCAGGGTTTCCGTAACGGTCTTTTCCTCACGGCCTTCAATGATGATGGAAGTGGCTTCGTAGGTGCCATCATAGGTGTTGTAGAAGATGGCCTGCTCCGACCAATCCAGCTGGGCTTCGTCGTTGTAGATCACCATAGCTCCAGTGTGCTTGGGATAGGGTTCTTCTTTGGCAATGCCGCTCTGATTGAACCAGGAATAGTCCAGCTTGCCCTCGAAATTGCGGGGAGCAGCCTTGTATACAGGCAAGGTACCAGTCTGAGTGTATTCATCTGGCACGATCACCTGCTGAGGCGTGGTGGCAGACACTTCGACAGCGGCAGGTGCAGGCGTTTCCGTGGCCTGCGGGGAAGTCCCCATTACCTCTGCAAAGGACTGGGGCTGTACTTCGACGATCCACTTCTGATCAATACAGTTGGTGTAGTCCACCTCGCCCTCGGAGGATACACTGCGAACCGTAGCACGAAGTTCGATAGCATAGGTTCTTGCATCTTCCGGAATTGCCACACCATCCTCTACCTCAAACAGGAACTGAATCGTGCCATCCCGCATGGGACGGGCATCGTAGCCCCAGCTACCGGGCATGATCATAGCGCCGCCGTCTGCGCCGATGGTCTCCAGACTGATGGACACCTGTTTCATGGTGCTGCCGTCCGTTTGGGCTTTCTCCAGTACGGTGGGCGTGCCTTCGGGGGCTTTGTCGCCGTGGAAGGTGGCATAACCGAAGGGTTCAGTGGCAGGATAATCGTCGCTGAGCAGCAGGATTCCTTCACCGGGGGTAACGGTGCCCACACAGTAGAGACTGTGGTTGCGGGTCGCCACTTCGTTCAGGGTGAAGGTGATGCCTTCCACCACCACAGAATCCTCTGCAGAGGCCACATCGCCTTCTTCCATCCATGCCTTGAAATCATTTCCGTAATGCTGCCCGAAAATGTTTGCAATCTGAGGCTGGAACACCGCCAGCGCAACGCCCATCAGGCAGATGAATACCAGCACGAATGCCAGCGCAAGACTCAGAGTATGCCGCATCTTCATTTCGCTTTCCTCCTTGACGGAACTGGCGGTTTCCATCAGGGCGCGGGACATGCTTTCCGGCATATCGGGAAAAACCTGCTGCAGGTCATCGGGATGCCATGGTTTCTTCGTCATGATGAGCCAGCTCCTTTCGTAAGATCAATTTGGCGCGGTGAATCCGACTGCGTACCGCCGATTGGGTCAGGTGCAGGGTATCGGCTACTTCTGCGGTGTCCATGCCCTCGGCATATTGCAGCACAAAGGGGATGCGCAGCTTTTCCGGCAGGCATTCCATCAGCATTTTCAGGGTAATGCCATCAGAGGTTGCCGGGGTTTCCGGCAGTTCCTCCATCAGCACAACGCGCTTTTGCTGGCGGAGGGTTTGTTTGCACACATTGATGGCGATCCTTGTAACCCATGTGCCGAAATACGCCTCATTACGCAGGGTGTATTGCTTCTCCCATGCTTTGAGCACGGTTTCCTGCAAAGCGTCCTGCACATCTGCGTTGTTGCGCAGGATGGACAGGGCAATGCGGTACAGCCGTCCCTGCAAGGCATCAATTTGTTCCATGAACCTTTCTTTGGTCAATCCTCATCACCTCTTTTGGAACGTTCCACCTATTAGATGCGCGGAGATGGGGGAGTGTTGCATCCGCCTGAAAGAAATTTGCGTGTCACAAAAAATATAGAAAGACCGGAGGCGCATTCAGCTTTTGCTGAACGGCATCCGGTCCTGTGGTGGAGGTGGGGGGAATCGAACCCCCGTCCGAAAGCTCGCTTATATGGTTTTCTCCGAGCGCATCTGCGATTTTGGGATTCCCCTCGCCGCACGCCTCACAGCAGGCTTACAGCTACGGTAGCTTCATGATTACGGGTAACGCTTCAAAGCTTTGGCGCACTCGTTCCCCACATAGCTGACGCCGGGATCCACACCTGTGGGCAATGTGGGCCGACGCACGGCCTTAGGCCGCGAAAGACAATTCGGTATTGTCAGTTATTTTTTGTCCCCGTTGTTACGCGGTACAGGGGCCGCGGCTCGCTTACCATATCCTCGACAACTCCCGTCGAAACCAGTGCACCCCCATGCGGTGCAGGGGCGATCAATCGTCCCTTCTGCGGCTGAGAGCACGCTCCACTTCGCGTTGAGCATCCTTGGCTGCGGCAACATCGCGCTTGTCGTGCAGGTGTTTACCTTTGCACATGCCAAGCTCCAGCTTCATCCGGCTGTCCTTCAGGTACACTTTTAAGGGGATGAGTGTGTATCCCTGCCGGGCAACCTGGCCTGCCAGTTTACGAATCTCTGCCTTATGCATCAACAGCTTCTTGGGGCGGAGGGGATCGCCATTGTGGATGTTGCCAAACTCGTAGGGGCTGATGTGCATTCCCTCGGCGAAGATTTCACCGTTGCGGATGATGCAGAAGCTCTCCTTGAGATTGACGCGTCCCTGACGCATGCTCTTGACCTCGGTACCCATCAGGCTCAGGCCGCACTCGTAGGTTTCCTCCACGAAGTAATCGTGGTAGGCCTTTTTGTTCTGAGCAACGATTTTGATGCCTTTTTGCTTGGCCATGGGAAACCTCCTTTCTACAGCTTGTGCCAATCGGGCAAAGATTAGTATAGCATATTGTACTGGTTCTGTGCAAGTTCTTGTCAAGGTTTTTTGGTTGCTATATAATCGTTTTGATAACAAGGAGGGGATCCATATGGTTATGGAACACAATGTGCAGCTTATGGCGCAGGATGCCCGCAAGGCTGCGAGGCAGCTTGCCGCTGTTTCCATTGATACCCGCAACGCGGCATTGCTGGCGATTGCGGAAGGCATTGCTGCCAACAAAGAAGAGATCATGGCTGCCAATGCGCTGGATGTGGCACAGGCCACTGAAGAGAAACTGAGCGCGCCGCTGCTTAGCCGTTTGAAGGTGAACGATACCAAGTGTCAGCGGATGATCGATGGTCTGCGCGCTCTGGCAAATCTGCCGGATCCGCTGGGTCATGTACAGTATGCCAAAGAGCTTTCTCCTGGGCTCAATCTGTATCGTGTTGCCTGCCCCATCGGTGTGATTGGTGTGATTTTTGAGAGCCGTCCCGATGCACTGGTGCAGATTTCTTCTCTGTGCCTGAAGAGCGGCAACGCGGTGTTGCTCAAAGGCGGCAAGGAAGCCCTGCGCACCAATCAGGTGCTGACCCGGGTGATCCGTGAAGCCACCGAAAAGGCTGGCGTACCTGCTGGTTGGTGCGATTTGCTTCAGAGCCGGGAAGATGTATCCGAGATGCTGAAACTGCATCAGTGGATTGACCTGATCATTCCCCGGGGCAGCAATGCCTTTGTTCAGTACATCATGCAGAACAGCCAGATTCCTGTGCTGGGTCATGCGGAAGGCCTCTGCCACGTATATGTGGACGAAGAGATCGACATGGTACAAGCGGTCAAGGTAGCTGTGGACAGCAAGACTCAGAACCTGTCGGTTTGCAATGCGGCTGAAACCATGCTGGTTCACCGCAATGTGGCAGCTTCTTTCCTGCCCAAGGTAGCCGAAAAGCTCAAGGAAAAAGGAACGGAGCTGCGGGGCGATGCCCGCACCCAGTCCCTGATTGATTGTATTGCCGCCACCGAAGAGGATTGGCATACTGAATATCTGGATTCCGTTATTTCTATCAAGATCGTGGATCATATGGAGGAGGCTATCGAACATATCAATCATTATGGCTCCCACCATACAGACAGCATCCTGTCCACCAATGCAGCCAACGCAGAGAAGTTCATGACCCTCGTAGACAGCGCCGACGTGTTCTGGAATTGTTCCACCCGCTTCTCCGATGGGTTCCTGTTCGGTTTTGGCGCGGAGGTAGGCATTGCCACCGGTAAGATTCACGCAAGGGGTCCCATGGGAATGGAAGGTCTGTGCACCTATAAGTATCGCCTTTATGGCAGTGGCCAGACCTTGACCGAGTTGAACAGCGGTGCCATCTCTCTGACACATCGGGATTTGCCAGTTGAATTACCTGAGATGTAAAGAAAGCCTGTTCATCCGTTTTCCAAGCCATGCTGCAAAGATGCCTTTCAATACATCCAGCGGAAGAAAGATCAACATATAGCTTCTGAAAACTGCTCCGAATGATATGGCGGTTTTCAAGTATAGTTTGGTCAGCAACCACACATAGCCCATGGCAATCCCGTACAATACCAGAATTCCTGCAATGGAGGCTGCATAGCGGCTTCCTTTTCTATTGGCAAATTTCTGGCAGATCAAAGAACAAACGGCTGCCGAAGCCGGAAACGCCAAAAGATATCCAAAAGAGGGAGTAGTGATTACGGCAGGACCACTGACGGACGAAAACACAGGCAAACCGATCAGCCCAGCCATCAAATAGGCCCCTGTGGTGTACAGGCAGTAGCGGGCAGGCAGCAATTGTCCGCACAGCAACACAAACAGCGTTTGAAGGGTGATCATCACATCCGTTCCGGGAATGGTAAAGCGGAACAGCAGGCAGGAAAGGATGATCAAGGCGCAAAGCAATGCGCAATAACATAACAGCTGCGTCCTTTTGCTCATGGCATTTCCTCCTTTCCTGCGGCAGTATTTCAAAGCATATCATGAAATCCGATTGTGTCAATATGTCTATTTTCCCAAAAGAAAGCATATGGTTAGGTGGGGAAGGAGTGGATTGAGATGTCAATCACCACTGATAAAGCAACGAATGCAACCGTCAGAACACCGCATACCATTCAGATTGACAGACGCAGGCGTACAGTGATTACCGGCGTAATGGATGTGTGCAGCTTTCACGAAACGGAAATCATCATGAAACTGGAATCAGGCCATCTGTTCGTGACAGGTCAGGGATTGCACATCGGTAAGCTGCTGCCGGATGAAAACCGTCTGGATATCGATGGGCAAGTGGATAGCCTTGTCTATGAAACGCCGAGAAAAGTCTCAGTCCATTGGTGGCCGTGGCGCAGGAAACAGGGATGAAGCTGTTTTTTGAAACCGCTGCTCAGGGTTCGTTGTTCCTGATGATGCTCCCTGTAGGTATGCTTCTGGCTGTTTGTATCGATGTATGCGGAAAAACCAACAGGTTCAGACCGCTGTGGGATCTTTTGGTGATGCTGCTGTGTTTTTCGGCACTGGGCATAGGCGTTGTACTGCTGGGCGACGAAACCCTCAGAGGGTATCATGTACTCGCTGTGCTGTCGGGTTATCTGTTGTATGCCTGCGGCGTTCGCAGAGCCTTGGCGATGCTTGTCAGGCTGAAAAACTGTGCCTTGAAAAAACATGAAAAGCAGGAAGGAAAATAGGCAAACAGGTCGAATACATATAGTACCAATTTGAGAAAGGGTGATTGCCGATGCGGCGAACAGTCAACCTCTGGTTATTCCTTGCGTTCGTTGTTTTGATGGTGCTGTTTTTCTGCTGCGTGAATATCAGCATTGCCAGCTCAATGAAAGAAGTAAAGGCAAACAATCAGGAAGCAGCCTTGGAGTTGGCTGATCTGACCAACGAACAGGATCGTCTGGAAGAGGAAGAAGAAACTGTAGGCACCGATGCTTTTGTTGAACAGCAGGCACGGGATGTGTACGACTTTATGATGCCAGATGAACTCCGCTTTGTGATCACCTTTCCTGAGGATCAAACCGATGAAAACGCCCCCTCTCTGTAAATCAGAGAGGATTTTTTTGTCTTTTATTGCGCGATTGAAAGAAAACGGATTCAGCGTTGTGGATCCGTGTACAATATAACAAATGAGGTGTTTGCATTGCGAACGGCAGCCATCGGAATCGGTTCAAACTCTTTGCGTATGCTGATTGCCAACGTAGGGGAGGGAAAACTGGAACGGTTGAAACGATACCGGGAGGGATTACGCGTCTTTGCTGCTTTGGATGAACTGGGCAATATTTCTGATGCGATGCTCCAGCAGGCAGCGGACAGCATCGAAACCTTTGTCAAAGAGGCAGTAAAGCAACAGGCGGACGAGATTCATCTGTTTGCCACCAGCGCTGTACGGGATGCGAAAAATGCAGATGAACTGGAACGGGTGCTGTTTGACAGGACTGGGTTGCGGCTGGAGGTGTGTTCCGGCGATGAGGAAGCGGAACTGTCCTTCTTTGGTGCGATGCGGGGTGTACCGTCTGGAATGATCGACATTGGCGGAGGATCCACCGAAATTGTTGTGGGCGATCAGCAAAATATCCATTATGGCTATAGTTTTCAGATGGGCGCTGTGCGTCTGTTTCGTATGTTTCCGGTTGCTTGTCAGGAGGATGCTTTGCAGGTGATCGCCTACGCCAAATCGCTGATGGAATCCCATTTGGCAAAGTACCACGCCTTTGCTGCAGAAGAATGGATTGGAGTGGGCGGCACTTTTACCACCACAGCGGCGTTCGTACAGCGCAAACCGTGGGACGATCGCAGCAATATCCATGGCTTTGTTCTGAGCCGCGAAAATGTGATGGATGCGATCCGCATGCTGGCTCCAATGCCTGTGGAAGAGAGAAAGTCGCTTCCGTTTTTGCAGCCACAGCGCGCAGATATCATCGTTCATGGGCTTGCTATTTTAGCGGCGTGCATGGAAGCATTCGGCCTTCAGCACATCATTGTCAGCGAGTATGGCAATCTGGAAGGATATTTAAAAAAACAATATTTATACAAAGAATAAGTGGGGGAACAGCCCACTTTTCGAAAATGGACAAGAAAGTTTTCGATTAGGTCTTTTCTTTTTCGCGTGAATCTGTTACAATATATTTTGACTGTAGAGACCGTTCTATCGCATCAGGCACGTTCCGATTCAAAAATCATTGCTATTGATGCACAAATAATATCAGTTTAGGGGGATTCATATGGCTAACTACGAAACCAAAAACATCCGAAATGTCGCCCTCATGGGTCATGGCAGCGAGGGTAAGACCACGCTGGTGGAGTCTTTGCTCTTTGCTGCCGGTGCTATCGATCGTCAGGGCCGCGTAGAAGACGGCAACACCGTTATCGACTACGATCCTGAAGAAATCAAACGTAAGTATTCCATCAGCGCTGCCGTTGCTCCCATCGAGTGGAATGGCAAGATGATCAATGTCATCGATGTTCCCGGCTACTTCGATTTCATCGGCGAAATGATGGGTCCCCTGCGTGTTGTTGAGACCGCCGCTATCGTGGTAAGCTCCGTGGGCGATATTTCCGTTGGCGCTGAAAAGGCCTGGAAGTATGCCACCAAGAACGGCGTTGCCAAGATGTTTATCGTCAACCAGATGGACCGCGACCATGCGGACTTCATGGCTGTGGAAGCCAAGCTGCGTGAGCAGTTCGGCAGCAGCGTTGTGCCTGTTCTGCTGCCCATCGGCGCTGGCGCCAACTATCGCGGCGTTGTGAATATTCTTGAGAACAAGGCCTACGAACGTGTTGCCAAGGGCGCTCCCAAGGAGATCCCCGTGCCCGCTGACATGGCTGACGATATCGCCGTGGCTCTGGAAGAGCTGACCGAGGCTGCCGCTGGCGCTGACGAAGAGCTCATGATGAAGTATCTGGAAGAAGGCGAACTGACCCACGAAGAAATTCTGGAAGGCTTCAAGGCTGGTATGTTCTCCGGCGAGATCTGCCCCGTGGTGCCCTGCTCCGCTCTGACCGGCGTTGGCGTAAGCAAGCTGCTGGACGTGATGGCTGATTTCCTGCCCTCTCCCAAGCGTGCTGAGTACACCGGCATCAATCCCAAGACCGAAGAAGAAGCTACCCGCAAGTGCAGCGTGGACGAGCCCTTCAGCGCCTTCGTCTACAAGACCATCGCTGACCCCTTCGTTGGCAAGCTGTCCCTGTTCAAGGTGATGAGCGGTAAGCTGGCTGCTGGTGCCACCCTGTATAACGCCAATGCTGACAAGCAGGAAAAGAGCGCCGGTATGTTCGTGCTCCGCGGTAAGAAGCAGATCGCTTCCCAGAACCTGAACGCTGGCGATCTGGGTGCCCTGAGCAAGCTGCAGTACACCAATACTGGTGATACCCTGTGCGATCAGGCCAACCCCATCAAGTATCCCGCCATTGAGTATCCCATCCCCTGCATGAGCAAGGCCGTGTTCGCTGCCAAGCAGGGCGAAGAAGATAAGGTGTTCTCCGGTCTGGCTCGTCTGATGGAAGAAGATCCCTCCATCAAGATTGAAAAGAACGTGGAAACCACCGAAACCCTGCTGTCCGGTCAGGGCGACCTGCATCTGGATGTGATCCGCAGCAAGCTGGCCACCAAGTTTGGTGCCAACGCCAATCTGCAGGATCCCCGCATTCCTTATCGTGAGACCATCAAGAAGACCGTCAAGGCTCAGGGCCGCCACAAGAAGCAGTCCGGTGGTCACGGTCAGTTCGGTGATGTGTGGATTGAGTTCTCTCCCACCGTGGATCCCAGCGTGGACTTCGAGTTCGAAGATGCAGTCGTCGGCGGCGTTGTGCCCCGCAACTTCATCCCCTCCGTTGAGAAGGGCCTGCGCGAGAACATCGTCAAGGGCGTTCTGGCTGGCTACCCCATGGTAGGCCTCCATGCCAAGCTGTACGACGGCAGCTACCACCCCGTTGACTCCTCTGAAATGGCATTCAAGACCGCTGCCCGTATTGCCTACAAGAAGGGCTGTATGGAAGCTGGCCCCACCCTGCTGGAGCCCGTTATGCACGTTGAGATCGTTGTTCCCGATGAGTACATGGGCGATGTTATGGGCGATATGAACAAGCGCCGCGGTCGCATCATGGGTATGAACAAGGTGGAGGATGGCCAGCAGCTGGTCGCCGAAGCTCCCATGTCCGAGCTGTTCAAGTATGCCACCGATCTGCGCTCCATGACTCAGGCCCGTGGTTCCTTCACTACCGCCTTTGAGCGTTATGAAGAAGTTCCTGCCAACGTTGCGCAGAAGATCATCGAAAGCGCCAAGAAGGACGAGGACGAAGAAGAATAATTTCTTCCTGTATACAGCGGGGCCGACCATTTGTGTCGGTCCCGTTCCTGTGTACGCATCTCTATATGAACAGGAGCAACTGTATGATTACCACCGTATGCATGAACCCCTGCTATGACAAAACCGCTTCTCTTTCTCAGTTGAACGTGGGCGAAGTGAACCGTTTGAAGGATGTACGCGTAGACATTGGCGGCAAAGCCATCAATGTGGCAATCGTACTTCGCCGACTGGGTGTTGCAGCGGACTGCATCGGCTGCCTCGGCGAAGCGGATGAAAGCAGCTTTTTGCAGCTTTTGCAAAAGGAAGATGTACCCATGAGCTATATCAGCGTTCCGGGCCAGGTGCGTACCAATCTGAAACTGCTTGACGATGAAAGTCATAGTGTTACCGAGTTCAACGAACCCGGTCCGACTCTTTCGGAGGAAAAGTTAGTGGATTTCATTTCTCTGCTGAAAGAGAAAACGGTTGACAGTTCCTGCGTTGTATTCAGCGGACGTTTGCCCATGGGCTGCGAAGCGACTACCTATCAGCGGTGCATGCAGGCGCTGGAAGGCAAAAAATGCGTATTGGATGCAGCTGGGAAATCCCTGCTGTATGGCATTAAGGAAAAGCCCTATTTTGTTAAGCCCAATCTGCCGGAGATGGAGTCCATCATGAACCGCGAACTTCGCA
>SVGQ01000095.1 GCA_015056245.1 Clostridiales bacterium
TACTTCGCAATGAAGGCATCAACCTTGGGCTGCTGCTTAACTACATCCTGTGCATCCGTATAGCTCTGAACGACGGCATTCGTTGTGATCGCGCCAGGGTTAGCGGCAAAGGCATCCCACCGTGCCTGTGCTCCGGTCATATCAAGGTCAGTGGCAATCTTCAGCACTTCCTCAGGAAGGGCTTCACCAAACATTTTATTCACACCGGGCAGCAGATCGGGATAGGTATTCAGATACTCCTTTATGCTGGCCAGCTGAGTCATGGCACTGCTGAAATCGATCTCCGGGAACATAGTCTGAAGCTCGGTTTCAGTAAGGCCAAGATCGAGTAGAGACTGAATCTGCGTTAGCAAAGCAATGTACTCTGTCATTGCCCCTTCATCCATGCCAGCAGTCAACTGATTCATTGATTCCAGAATGGCAGGCTGTTCTTCAGGTTTTGCATTCGCATACTGAACCATCAGCGCAACTAATTGATCAAGATCGCTATTGGCCTTCTGGATATCCCCCTGGTTCCAAACCGGCATCACAATGCCCTGTAGTGTCGAGGCATATTCCAGGGCAGCAGCTCTGCGGTCAGCCAGGTACCGTGTATTCAGTTCATCCAAAGCGGCCTGACGCGCTACAGCATCTTCCATGAGCATGATGACCTGATACTCTTTATCATATTGCTCATCAAGCTTGGCGTTTACAGCCGCCATTCCCTCGGCAGATGCAACAAGTGCATTCTCATAGACGGTAACGCTGGCATCCGCCTCACCACGGGCCTGCGCACGAGCTACTTCAGCTTCGAGTTTTTTACGGATCGTCTCGAATCCATCTGTGTCTGCAGCGGTCAGTTTATACTTGATCTCAATCTCACCGCGCATGTCGATCAGTTCCTGCAGACGCTTCTGATCTTTTTCCGTGAAATGACCATTTTGCCGTTTTTTCAGGAGCTTTTCAACTTCAGCATCGATCGCATCCAGCGTCTTAATGTCGGCAGCAATGCTATCAGAAACATCGGTGTAGCCACCTGCATCTGCTGTTGCTTTGAGTTCTTCAAGCTCGGTGCGGGTTGCCGCAGTCATGTCCTTAAAGGAATTCGTCCAGTGGTTGACGATATCGTTCGTTTCTTTCTCACCGTCAGACCACACGGCCATAACGGCATCAAACCAGCTCTGCATATCGCCGGTTTGGCGCTGGAAATCGGAAGTAGACATACCAAAGAAGGACAAGCCATCACTGTTTCCATAGAAGGTTTCCGCAGCGGTGTCCTTCCAGTTTTGCGCGGTCTCAGCCATACCTTCCAAGGCTTCTCGCGCCTGCTTGGCACCTGTAGCATAGTCTACGATTGCTACTGTTGCTGTGATTGCCGCAGCAGCAATGGCCAGCCAGAAGGACGGTGACTTGCTCAGAACAGAAAAGAAGCCCTTTGCGCCGCCACCAGCCTTGCCTACAGCAGTTGCAAACTTACCGATACCAGTGGTTACTGTGCCGATGCCCTTAGTGATTTTGCCCAGTGTCAGTAGGATGGGGCCAGCCGCAGCTGCGTAGGCTGCAAACTGGATGATTTGCATGCGCTGCGATTCATCCATGGAAAGGAATTTCTCGATCAGCTCATCCGCGCCGGAGATCAGGGTCTTAATTGTCGGATTCAGATCATCACCAATCTGCTGGGCGAAAAGGAGCGCCTTGTTCTTCAGGTTCTCCAGCTGGCTAGCCGTTGTAGCATAACGCTTGTTGGCTTCATTGGACAGGGCGCTGTTTTGATGCCAGGCTCTATTGGCGGTAACCTGTGTTTCTGCGAACAGTTCTGTGGCGTTGACAGAACGCAGCAGTGTATCACGGAGGCGGACTTCAGCAATCCCTATGTCTGCGAGGGTTGCAATGGCACTCATACCTTGCTCATCCATCTGCGCCAAGCCGACAATGAACGATTGGAAAGCAGCAGCCGGGTCTGCACTCCACAACGCCCTGAATTGGTCTGCCGTCATACCAGAAACAGCTGCAAAGTCATCCAGAGCTTCACCGCCGGTTGCCGCAGCCACTTCCATCTTGATCAGTGCTTTACTGAACGCAGAACCGCCCATTTCAGCCTCGATACCCACGGAGGACAGCGCTGTAGCAAAACCAAGAATCTGTGCTTCGGTCAGTCCGACCTGATGACCAGCTGCAGCAAGGCGCTGTGCCATGTTCATGATGGCGGATTCTGTCGTGGCGTAGTTGTTACCCAAGTCAACCAGCGTGGCGCCCAAGTTGCTGAACTGGCTCTGATCCATGTTGGTGATGTTTGCAAACTTCGCCAGTGTGGATGCCGCTTCAGCAGCAACAATATCAGTGCTGTTGCCCAGGTCAACCATGGTTCGTGTGAATTCAGCCAGGTGCTCCGTGGCAATGCCCAACTGACCAGCAACAGCCATGACTTCAGCAATGTCATCAGCAGAGGTTGCAACCTCCGTTGACATCTGCTTGACCTCTGCAGACAGGCCCTCGAACTCCTCTTCTGTTGCATCCACAGTCTTTCGGACGGAAGCAAACGCAGACTCGAAGCTGATCGATGACTTGATGGCTACAGTACCCAATGCTGCGATTGGAGTAGTCAACGAGGTTGTGAGAGTACGCCCGATGTTGCTATACAGCTGACCAGACTTCTGAAGTTTGTCACCCAACTTCTCAAGGTCTTCACCCCAAGCAGTCCATGCAGACTGAGCAGTACGGAGCGCACCGTTTGTCTGTTCGATCTCAGCTCGGGTTTCAGCAACTGCTGCCTGCGCATTGTTGAGCGCAGTTTCGGCATCTGTAACAGCATCTGTTGCTTCCTGGATTTTTTCAGGATCGTTGGCCTGTTGAGCAGCAATCAGTTTTTCCCTTGCTGCTTCCAGTGCTCGTTCGTATTCCTCAACCTGCTGTTCCTGCAACGCCATCTTCTCGTTCAGCATGGTCAGCTTAGATGTAAGGGCAGGAACGTTCTTCTCTACATCCTTGATGCCCGCAGCAGCCAGTTTGAACTTACTCTCTGCAAGACCAATCTGCTTACCAAAGCTGGTGATGGCGGTCGTGCTGTTCTTGATGGCTGTGCTTGCAGCATCCCAATTCGTCTGTGCAAGTGTCAGGGCCTGATTACACCGATCGATCTCAGCCTGCGTGGTTTGAACTCCGGCGCGGGCATTGTTCAGGTTGGTGTTCGCTTGGCTGACAGCATCCGCTGCATTTTGTGTAGTCTTTTGGAGTGCTGTATTCTGGCCGGTGAGCTTCTTGACTTCAGCTGCAGACAGCCGATACTCTTCCTTCAGCTGATCCAGGTTTGCCTTTGCTGCAATCGTTGCAGAATCATTGTCACCTAGGGTTGCGCTGTATTGGCGAACCTGTTCTGCAGCAGCTGCCACCTGCTGACGGAGAGCTTCTTGAGCTGTCCTGGCCGTCTGTAGTCTGCTAGCGTAATCGTTTTGACGATCATAACATTCTTGCAGTTTTGTGTTGGCTGCGGTCAAAGCACGCTCGTACTGACCGACCGCGTTTTGCTGTAACTGAAGCCGTTGCTGCAGGGTGGAAAGCTTGGCGGTTAAGCCCTCAGCCGTACCTTCAAAATTCTCAACGCCAGCAGCAGCCAGCCGGAACTTGCTCTCCGCTTCCTGGATCTGCTTGTTGACGGAACGGATATTTCGCGTAAAGTTGTCTGTCTGCAATGACAGCGATACAACTAGGTCTCGAAGCGCCTCGCTCAAGGGTTTCACCCGCCTTTCGGACAAAAATAAAAGCCGCTATGTTACGGCTTGAGATTGCCCCAGACCTCGTCAATGTACTTGCGCTGGGGCTGCTTCTTTACATGCTCCTTCTTGGCGCTCCATGCTCGGATTCGGAGGAAGCCCAGCATATCCATGTGGTCAATCTCATCCATTCGCCAGCCGCCTTCAAGAAGCGAGTTGTAGGTGGAATATATGAAATCCGGCAGCGTCAAACCTCCGGAGTGGTTTCCTGATTCGTCTGCGCTGCCTTCGTAGGGAACTCGTCCAGCACATTGGTGGTTTGAGTTTGAACTGCCATCAGCGCAAAGGCAATATCGTGCATCAGACGATCCACAGGGTAATGATCCAGTACATCATCGGGAGTGAACTGGTTGTTGAAAAGGATGCAGAACCACTTAATCATCTCGTCCATGGCCTCGCCAATGGAGAGCGTCGAAGCATCCTCAGAGGTTTCGCCCTTGAGTGCTGCATTGGAGATGGCAACAATACGGCCATACATCTTCGCAGCCGGTTCCATTTCACGGAGGGCGCGACCGGAAATGAAATCAACATGATACTTTTTGTCGCCCAGCGTACAAGTGATCATTCTTCGTACCTCCTGAAAGAATTAAAGATCGCAGCAGCGTACCAGAGTGGGCCAGTACGCTGCTGCGCTGGATTAGGTAGACGCGGTAAAGGTCGGCTCATACACAGACTGCAGGAAGGTAGCACCCTTCTCAGCAGTGAAGCCGTTCTGACCTTCGTCGGCCACAGCCTGGTACTGACCATCATGGGTGCGCTTGATGGCAGTCCATTCGATTTCGCCGGTCTGGCGAGTGATGGTCGTGCCTTCCTTAGTCTGGTAGTTTTCCGTGACAGGCTTCGCGCGCACTTTGTACAGCCATACATAGCGGTAAGCACCGTCAGACTTTTCCGACTTAAAACCAACAGCGTAGTACGGGGGCTTATCGGAAGCGTTGCGAATCAGAACGCCGTTGTCATCGATTTTGTTACCGAAGATCATTTCCTGGATCGCCAACGGAATGTCAGCCATTTTGGTTTTGAAGCTCAGTTCAGGATCCGGGTACAGCACATCGAATTCGATATCGTCCGCGTACTGGATGTCAGGATCAGCGTTATCAGGAGTGATGCTGGCCTCGATGGCACCGGACATCAGCTGAAGATCGCCATAGGTGTGCTCTGCTTCGGTGTCGGTTACCAGCGGTGCGATGACCACGTTCTTCAGACCGATCGTAGAAGCTACCTGGGGAGAAGAAGCAGGAGTCGCCATTTCTCATTACCTCCTTAAAGGTTGTCGATTGCGTCCCGAAGCCCATCACGGATGATTTCATAAGCCTCATCTGCTCTGGTGTCATAAGCGGGACGAATAAAAGGGTGGGCAGGAGCGGGGGCCGGGCCGCCGTGGCCGTATTCAACGGGTGTGGCATAATAAGCTCCGCGCTCCTTGCGATGAACGCCGATCGTGATGGACTTGCCACTGTTTCGGCGCTTTCGAACATTGCCAATGGCAATGGAATCGTGAAGATCACCAGAGATGATCTTGGGGTCTTTGGATGCATTCGCTCTCATCTGCTGGTGGATTGGCTGTGCTGCAGCCTGCAAGATGCGCCGGGCAATGGGAGCGCCAGCGCCATCGGCATCCATTTGGTTGGCCATGTTGCCAATGTCTGTCATGAGGGAATCAAAACCGTTTGTGTTGAGCGGCATAGGGTTACACCTCCTGTCGATAACACCATGTCCATTGCACGGTGTACTGCTTGGTGGCAGTATCGTAGGCAGGCTGGTTGTAGCCTTTATCGGATTCCTCAACCATGGCGAAACCGGCAGCGTACATGGCGCTGCGAATCTGTGCAGCCATGTCCGTGGGGTCGATATCGCTCCACAGGTTCAAGTAAACGAAGGTCTTGATGGAAGATACATGATCGTCCATGTGCGACGCCTCGGTGGTTGTGCTCGAGTACACCACATATTGAACAGGCGGGTTCTGGTTAGCTGATGTAGCTCGCCAGATACCCGCCATGACAGGAATATTGATGTGTGCAAGAGCGTCCTGCACCTGTTTCAACCGCTCACCCCCTCAGAAAGGGATGCCTTCAGGCCAAGATAGTCACCACGGAAGCCGTATTCACCGAGCGTGTTGATACGCCAAATCTTTTCGCGGAATCGCACCCACATACCGGGTGTGACATCTGGCCGATAACGAATGGTGAAGTTGATGACAGCTTCTGTGTTCATCACATCTGCAGCCCGATAGTGTTGGTTACCGGCATCCGTGACAGCTGACCATACCTTGCACACGACCACTTCAGTCGGTTCAGGGTAGCCATTCTCGTTCACGGTATTCTCGGTATACCCGATCTCAATCATGTGCCTGAGGTCACCGGGCCGTGGATTGCTTTCGAAGTTTTTATATCCGCGCAAGGCCCTTCACCTCCTTAGAACATCTGGTCTGGATCGCGGTGGGGATAAAGAAGATTCTGAAACGCTGTGCGCATGGTCGCGTAGGCAACGCTATCGCTGTTTTCCCGGTTTTCATAATAGTGGCTCGTCATCAGAAGGACGGCTAACCGGACAGATTCCGGGGCATCGTCGGGAAACGTAACACGACAGTAGTCTTCGGCTGCGGCCTGGGCCTTTGCGATCAGATCTTCAATGTAGGTATCTTCCTCATCATGCTGAATGCGCAGATGGGTCTTTACCTCTTCAATGGACAGGATCACTCCGCATCACCACGATCGGTCTTGAGAATCAGACCAGCCTTGCGCAGCTCGGCAATCAGGTGATTGAAGTCCTCGCGCAGGGCAGCAACCGTAGTGGCCTCGCTTTCAGTGACGTCCAGCAGAACAGGCTCACCGGCAGCAGGCAGATCGAACAGTCCTTCAGCACCTTCAACAGTTGCGCCGGGCAGGAAGGTCAGCTTGCCACCAACAACCCATTCGTTACCGCCATGGGCGTGATAGTTACGTGCATTGCTCATACCATTTCCTCCTTATTGGAGGGGGTGCTACCCGTAAAGGCAACACCCCCTGGGAATTACGCGCCCTTGATCTGCAGGCACTTCAGGCCTTCGGTCTGCACCAGGCGGCCATCCACGCGCTGGGTAGCACGGAAGCCAACCTGGCCGGTCGCAGCATACAGCTCGTTCAGGCGCTGGAAAGTACGGCCCTGGCGATCAGCGATCCAATAGGACTTGAAGTCGCCGAACAGGATGGGCTTGGCACCGGCACCGATCTCGGGCATGTAGGCAGAGGTGATCAGCTCATGGCTGAGCAGACGGTCAGGCTGGCCTTCCTTCAGGCCGGGCTGCCACATGTACTGGCCGTTGCCGTCCTTGAGCTTGCGAAGCGCCTTGATGGAGCTATCGTTCAGCAGGAACTTGGCGTTCTTGCGATAGCCTGCCTTCACGGAGTGGATCAGATCCAGGATTTCATCGGAAGTGAAAGTCGCGCCAGCCGTGGTGATGCCAATACCGGCACCATTGGTGGTATGGAGCAGACCGTAAGGCTTACCAGAACCATCGCCGTTGATGAAGGCATCTTCTTCAGCCGCGCCAATGCGACGGGCAAACTCAGCGGCGATGTAGCTCTCGATGTCGAAAACAGAATCCTGCAGCAGTTCATCGCTGACCTTAATCATGGTGGCCAGCTTGTGAGCGCCCAGGCTGATCTGGCCGAAGACATCGTCGGACTCGGGGATAACGCCCTCTTCATCCACCCAGCTGGCAGTACCATGGGAAGCCACAATGGGAATCTTGCGGTCGCCGGACTCGGTACGGATGATGGTGCACAGGGAGCGCAGGCGGTTCTCCTCTTCCAGAGCCTTCACCAGGGTACGCTCGTACTCATCGGGGCACAGGTAGCCGCCCTCAGAGTCCTCACCGATCTGCAGAGCGTTCTGCACCAGCAGGTGGCCGCCACGGTTGCGAACCATGCGCCAGAAGGCGTTCTTGTACTCGTCGGAAGCTCGGCCCTGCTTGCCAGTGACAGCCTTCTCAGGGCGAGAGGTCAGAGGGGTGTTGGTGGCAGCGTTCAGTTCGCGCTCCATTTCAGCAGCACGCTCTTCACGCTCGATGGCATGGCCCAGGTCAACAACCTCCTGTTCCATACGCTCATAAGTTGCCGTGTCTTCAGCAGACATCAGGCCGGATTCGTTCTGGTGATCGTCCAGGAACTTCTTTGCCTTGTCCCAGATTTCACCGCGCTTGATGCGCATATCGTTGATCTTACTCATGGTTGGTGTCCTCCTTTAGCGCCTTTGGGGCATAATAAGACCCAGCCGTTTTTGCAGCTGGGCGACAGGGATGCCGGGGATCTCCGGCTGTTCAGTTGCAGTGGCCTCAGGCTCCTGCTTATCGGGAACCGTGTCAGGCGGAGCTGCGGGGGTCTCAGGCGGATTCACCACCGGAGGTTCTGCCATGGCGGCGGGCTTGGGTCTGTGCGGTCGCGCACGATCCAGCCAGGCCTGGACTTTCACCTCCGCTTCAGCGCGATCCACGGTTCGGGGAGCCACGCTGTTGAAGAGATTATTGGACGGGACTTCATCCACGATGCCGTCAATGAAGCCCTCCGCAAGGGCCTGCTGGGCATCCATCCAGGTCGTTTCGCTCATCATGTTCGACAGCTCTTCGCGGCTGCGATGCGACTTGCGGGCATAGACATTGAGGATGCTTTCCTTGCAGGCCTTCAGCAGGTTAATGGCATCGTTCAGATCGTGCTCATTACCCCAGGCCATGCAGGACGGATCATGGATCATGAACAGACTCCCAGGCGTCATCTCCACCCTGTGAGCAGCCAGGGAAAGCACGGAAGCTGCAGAAGCTGCCGTGCCAGAGATAATCAGGTGTACCTTGCCCGGGTAAGCACGCACATCGTCAAACATCCGGGTCGCAGCATTGCAGTTGCCACCGTAGGAGTTAAGCACGATGCGCACATCGTCCGCATTCATGTTGTTCACGCCATACAGCTCATCATGGAGCGCACCGGGCGTGATCTCATCGCCATACCAGACTTCTTCGTCAATATAGCCGTTCAGACTAATGGTTCTCATTCGTTTCACCTCCTGCAGCTATCACGGCAGCTGCGCCGATAATAGGAATCATGTTGCCGTTGACCAGGTAGAGGTTACCGCCCTCTTCCTCGGAAAGCGGGTTCATGTTCTCCAGTTCACGGATATCGTTGGCGCTCATCCACCCGTTCTGACGGGCAATGGCGTAGCCTTCCATGCGGGACTTGTAGTCGCCGCGCATCAGGCCATCCATGTTGAACTGTACAAAAAAGCGCCCTTTCTCCTTATCGGTGAAAAGAGCGCGGTTAATGGCTTGCTCAATTCTGACAAGCCAGGGTCTGATGGTGTGTACCGCAAAAGAGATCGACTGATGCTCGATATTGGAGAAGGTTGCATGCTCCAGGTCGCCCACCAAATGAGGCGGCACCCGATAAATTCTACAGATCTCCGAAACCTGGAACTTACGGGTTTCAAGGAACTGCGCCTCGTTGTTGGGCATCGAGATGCGATCGAACTTCATGCCTTCTTCCAGAATGGCTACCTTGCCCGAATTACTGGAGCCGCCATAGGCTTTCGTCCAGCTTTCACGCAGCCGCCCGGGATCCTTGACTGTGTTAGGGTGGGTCAGAACGCCGGATGGTGTTGCGCCATTACTGAAAAACTTGCTGCCGTATTCCTCTGCGGCAATGCCAAGGCCGATCGCGTTCTTCTCCAGCGCGATGGGACTATACCCAAGCACACCGTCAAAACCAAGGCCCGGAATGTGCAGCACATCCTCAGGCCGAAGCGCCACTGCCTGGCCTTCATTGGTGGTGTACGTGTAGGTCAGCTGGCCATGACTGTCCCTGTCCACCTCCATACGATCTGGCAAAAGCGGGTATAGGCCAAGGATGCGATTGCGGCCACTGCGGATAATCTGGCAATACGCATTGCCCCACAAAAGAAGGTGGGAAAGCATCACCTCGCGCCACACAAACGAGGTCATTTCTGTGTTCGGTTCATCATGCAACACCTTATACAGCGGGTGCTCCAGCGCTTTCTTACTGCCGCTCTCGGTCTGCTCGTACACGTGAATCGGCAAGCTGGCGATGGTTTCTGAGATAACGCGTACACAGGCGTATACCGTTGACACCTGAATAGCAGATCGGGCGGTAACCGATTTACCTGCCGTGCTGGTGCCAAAGTAGAATACAGGCGCGGCGCTTACTGCATCAGTAGGCTTGTCCCGCGCCTTGAATCGGCTGAACAGTTTCATAGTCATCACCTCCATCGATTACAGGCCCGTGCCAGTCTTGTGGTCATGACAGCCTTTGCAGAGCGGCTGCCAGTTACCTTCGTCCCAGAACAATCGCAGATCACCACGATGTGGGACAATGTGGTCAACCACAGTAGCAGGCGTGGTTTTTCCTTCCTTCAGGCACAGGCTGCAAAGCGGATGTCGATCCAGAAATCGCTTACGGGCTGATCTCCAACGGGAATCATATCCACGCTGTGCAGCGTTCTCGCGCATGTATAGCCCGCGATGTGCTTCGCAGTAAACCCCATCAGACAGTTTCGGGCAACCCGGATGCCTGCAAGGGCGTTGCGGTTTCCTGGGCATCAGCGGCCACCCTTGCGCGTACCGCTGGCCTTGGATCGATCCGGCTTGCTGGGTTTACTATCGGACTTGGGCTTCTTTTTCTCAGGATAGGTAATGATCAGCTCGCCTTCCTTCGAAACAAAACGATCCTTGCGCTTATCTTCCATGGGGTACCTCCTAGTTTTTCTTTTTCTTCTTAGGTTCAAGGCGCAGATGGACATCAATGTGATATCCACTCTGGACTGCCTTGACGATTTTGAATGTAGAGTTTCGCTGCAACAGGAATTCATTCTCGCTGCCATAATGGGAAACAGGTGCAACATATGCCCCTCGACCGGTACCGGCAGGGACTGTGATGACGAATCTGTAATCGCCACCAAACTGCGCACCCTCTGAAGCCGATGTGGACATAAATCCTTTATCAGTCAGTCTTGCACCGGCCCGCGCCATGGCGTTGATCTCATCTACGGTTTTGTTGCCGCCGAAGATCGCGCCGCTGGCACCACGGAATACCGTCAGGCTTTTCTTGAGCTTGAACTTATCAAGGGCATCTGTAATGTTAGCGATTGTTTCCTGCATCCGCGGCGATGCATTGTGTAGGCCCGATATGCGTAGGGCATCATTGATGTCTTCATATGCGCTGCCCGTGTAATACCGGACTGCCGACAACTGGTTCGGTAATAGATTGCTGCGCCAGTCCGGAAACATGCCGTTGGTCTGGTTCACTCCGAAAAAAGACTCCGACTTACTGGCATCCGTGGTTTTGAAGGCGCGACCGCCTCGACCTCCCATCCAGCATCACCTCAGTTTCCTGAGCCGCTGCTGATGGGCAGGGATCGGAATAATGTTTCCTGCGCACCACTCGGGGATCGAACCATGAAAAAAGATGGTGGCAGGTTTCAGCCG
>SVGQ01000096.1 GCA_015056245.1 Clostridiales bacterium
GATGACCCCCGCCGCTGCCCGTGAGATCGGCTCCGACTTCATCGTGGTGGGCCGTCCCATCACCGCTGCCGAGGATCCCGTGGCTGCCTACAAGCGCTGCGTGCGCGAGTTCGTGGGTGAATAATGGCTGCTCAGATACTGGAGATCCAGCGGGAGCATTGCCCTGCTGCCCGGCTGATCGGCAAGCGGTACGAGGCCGCGCCCAACTGGGGCGAGTGGTGGCAGAGGGGCTGGTTTGACCAGCTGGAAACCCAGCCCCGGCTGCCCTTTAACGGGGATGCCTACTTTGGCATGGTGCGCATCGCAAACGGAATGCCAGAACGCTGGATCGGCATGCTGTTTGCACCGGATACGCCCATTCCCGAAGGCTTTGAAGCCGTGGACATCCCGTCTGTGGACTATGCGGTGTGCTACCTGCGGGCCAAAGAAGGCAGCCCCGACTTCTATACCCCCGAAACCCACAGCCAGTGTCTGGAAGCCATCCGCGCCAAGGGCATGACCCGTTTCGAGGACAACTGGTGCTTCGAGCGCTACCAATGCCCCCGATTCACCGCCCCGGACGAAAACGGCAACGTGATTCTGGACTACGGCATTTCCATTCTGTAGTCGTACCGACAATCAGCACTTTACTTTACCCACCCTCACCTCCTTGCGCCATGAAATGGCGCAAAACGCAGGGTGCAGGGGCCTCAGGCCCCTGCCGGGTTCCCCAAGGGCAGAGCCCTTGGGCCCCTGCGGAGCAGAAATAAACAACCGAAAGGAGCCACATCACCATGGAAGCTTACAAGAGAGAGTTTATTCAGTTTCTGGAAGGCGCTGGCGTTCTGAAGTTCGGTGACTTCACTGCCAAGAGCGGCCGCAAGATTCCTTATTTCATCAACGCCGGCGACATCAAGACCGGCGACCAGATCGCCAAGCTGGGCGAGTTCTACGCCAAGGCCTATCTGGAGAAGGTGGGCAACCGCCGCACCGTGCTCTACGGCCCCGCCTACAAGGGCATCTCCATCGCTGTTTCCTCATCCATCGCCCTGAGCAAGGAAGGCCTTGATGTGCCCTTCTTCTTCAACCGCAAGGAAGCCAAGGATCACGGCGAGGGCGGCGTATTCGTGGGCTATGTGCCCAAGGCTGGCGAAGAAGTGGTCATCGTGGAAGACGTGATTACCGCCGGTACCGCTATCCGCGAGAGCATGGCGATCCTGAGCAACCTGGAAGATGTAAAGGTTGCCGCCACCTTCGTGATGGTGGACCGCAAGGAAAAGGGCCAGACCGAAAAGAGCGCCATGAGCGAAGTGGCGGACGAGTTCGGCTTCCCGGTCTACTCCGTGGTGGATGTATACGACATCATCGAGTACCTGGAAGAGGACGAAAAGAACGCTGAAAATGTGCAGCGCATCAAGAACTATCTGGCTGTGAATGGAGCAAAGGCATGAGACATCTCATCGACATTCTGGACCTGACTACGCAGGAGATCGATGAACTGATCGAAACCGCCAACGATATCATCGCCCATCCGGCGGACTACGCCCACAAGTGCGAGGGCAAAAAGCTGGCGGCGCTGTTCTTCGAGCCCTCCACCCGCACCCGCCTCAGCTTTGAGGCCGCCATGTACGAGCTGGGCGGTCACGTGATCGGTTTCTCCGATGCGGGCAACTCCTCCTCCGCCAAGGGCGAAAGCGTTGCCGATACCATCAAGATGATCGGCTGCTACGCGGATATCGCCGCCATGCGCCACTTCAAGGAAGGCGCGCCGCTGGTTGCTGCCATGCGCAGCGATATTCCTGTCATCAACGCGGGCGACGGCGGTCACAATCACCCCACCCAGACCCTGACCGACCTGCTCACCATCAAGCGGGAAAAAGGCCATTTCGACGGCCTGACCGTGGGCTTCTGCGGCGACCTGAAGTTCGGGCGCACCGTCCACAGCCTCATCACCGCCCTCAGCCGCTACGAGAACATCAAGTTCATCCTGATTTCTCCCCAGGAGCTGAAGGTGCCCAGCTACGTGAAGGATCTCATCAAGGACAAAGGCCTTGCCTACAAGCAGACCACCGACCTTGACAGCATCATGCCCGAGCTGGACATCCTCTACATGACCCGCGTGCAGCGAGAGCGCTTCTTCAACGAGGAAGAGTACCTGCGCCTGAAGGACAGCTACATCCTCACCCCCGAGAAGCTGAAAACCGCCAAGGATACCCTGAGCATCCTGCATCCCCTGCCCCGCGTCAACGAGATCGCCGTGGCAGTGGACGATGATCCCCGCGCCTGCTACTTCCGTCAGGCGCTCAACGGCAAGTTCATCCGCATGGCTCTGATTCTGAAACTGCTGGAGGAGGCGGGCAAATGACCATTGATTCCATCAAAAACGGCATCGTCATCGACCATATTCCCGCCGGCAAAGCCATGCTGCTCTACCAGTACCTGAAGCTGGACCGGCTGGAATGCTCCGTTGCCCTGCTCAAAAACGTATCCAGCCGTAAGATGGGCCGCAAGGACATCATCAAGCTGGACGAAGTGATCGACCTGAACTGGGATGTGCTGGGCTATCTGGCCCCCGATTGCACCGTCAACATCATCCGGGAAGGCTCGGAAGTGGAAAAGCGTCACCCCGAACTGCCCGAAAAACTGGTGGGTGTGATCGCCTGCAAGAATCCCCGCTGCATCACCACCATCGAGCAGGAACTGCCCCATATCTTCAAGCTGGCAAACCGCCAGAAGGGTGTGTACCGCTGCCTGTATTGCGAAAGCAAGGCGTAAGGGCAGGGGCGGTAGGCAGGGGCGCTGCCCCTGCACCCTGCCAAGGGCTCTGCCCTTGGATCCTGCTTAAGGGCCTGAGGCCCTTAAGAATCCCACTCTTTGTGCCCATTTCATGGGCACAGGGGGTGGGGTTTTTGTCTTTATGATGGATGTGTGGTATAGTATACAAGGTCGCATAACACCAATACAAACGAAGAGAGATGTAGGATTTGAAAAAGATTTATGCGTGGGAGCCTTGGTTCTTCATATTTTTCGGACTGTTCCACATGCACCGGATCTGGGGGCTGATCGACCGGCAGAGCTACGCGGATTTCTGGCTGGGTGTACTGGCAGAGAAGGGCATTTTCTATTTTGCCCTGATGGGGCTGCTGGCGGTGCTGTGCGTATGCGGCATGGTCGTCTTTTTCCGGCATCTGAAAAGCAACTACTGGTGGCGCTGGATCTATCTTTTTGGCGGCAGCTACCTGCTGTTTGACCTGTTTGCCATTGCCATCGACCTGAAGGTTTGGAACGACCTGCTTGTGATGATGTTCGATGTGCATTCGCCTTGGTGGAATCTGATCTGGGGCTTTTTCATCCTGCTGGGGGCCTTTGTGCTGGGACTGGGATGTGTGTTGTTCTGTCAGCGCAAGGCGCAAGCCGGGCGCTGATGCGCCGGAATCCACATGGATATTTCTTTGTGGGCACAGGCACAAAGCCAATCGAATGAAACGAAATCGTGAATACCATCCGGACATGCCAGACTGCACAACGGTCTGGCATTCTTATGCATAATTTTCAAAATGGCTATTGACTCTTACGTTACGTCATGGTTTATGCTATGCTTGTACCACAAAGGAGGAATACGCCATGCACACCGTTCATCAGGTCAGCCAGATCACAGGGGTCAGCGTGCGCACGCTGCACCACTACGATCAGCTGGGGCTGCTCCTGCCTGCGCAGGTTACCGAGGCAGGGTACCGCCTCTATGACGATGCCGCCCTCCAGCGGCTGCAAAGCATCCTGATCTATCGGGAGCTGGGCTTTCCTCTCAAGGAGATCAAAGCCATTCTGGACGATCCCGGCTACGACCCCAAGGAGGCGCTCACCCGGCAGATCACCCTGCTGGAGAGTCAGCAGAAGCGCCTTTCGGGGATCATCGCCTTTGCCCGGGATATGGAGAAACAAGGAGAGATACGTATGGATTTTCAGGTATTTGACAAGAGCGAACAGGAAAAACTACAGGCAGAAGCCAAGGCCAAATGGGGCCAGACCGACACCTGGCAGGCATGGGAGCAGCAGGGCGACAAGCAGTCCTATCAACAGCAGGTGCAGGACAACAACCGCCTGATGGCGAAGTTGGCTGCTATTGGGTCACTGCGGGAGAAGGGCGCAGACAGCCCGGAGGTGCAGCAGGAGATCGCCGCCTTGCAGCAGCTCATCAGCTACTGTTTCTACCCCTGCACCAAGGAGGTACTCCGTGGGCTGGGCCAGATGTATGTGGCAGATGAACGCTTCATGCGCAACATCGACAAGGCGGGCGGCGAAGGCACCGCGCAGTTTGTGAGCGAGGCCATTGAGGTGTATTGCAAGGGCTGAGCCTGACCATTGGCAGGCAATCCGCGAACCGGACGAAGCTGTATTCGTCCGGTTTTTCAGTTGACCCGGTGTGCTTCCGGGCGTATGATATGCACAGAAGAAATGATCCCGGCGCCGTTATCCATCGGCGCTGCCATCCAACCGAAAGAAGGCCCGAACCATGACCTGCGAAACCCTTCTCCTGCCCGGCGGCGCTACCCTGACCACCTATGTCCCCACCCCCACCGTTGCGGGCGACGACCACCGTATCGGGCTGGTCATCTGCCCCGGCGGCGGATACACCCACCTGAGCCCCCGGGAAGGCGAACTGATAGCCCTCCGCTTTGCCAGTCTGGGGATCAGCTGCTTTGTGCTGAACTATCACCTTGATCCCCACCGCTACCCCACCCAGCTGTGGGATGCGGCGCAGGCAGTAGCCCATGTACGCCAGCATGCCGCCAAGTACCACATCCAGCCGGATCGCATTTCCATCATGGGCTTTTCCGCCGGTGGGCATGTGGCGGGTTCGTTGGGCGTCTGGTGGCAGGATGAAGCCTTGATGCAGCAGGCTGGCATCACCCCGGAGCAAGCCCAGCCCAACGCCATGGTGCTGTGCTATCCGGTCATCACCGGCGGCGAAAAGGCCCACCGTGGCTCCTTCGTAGCCCTCACCGGCTCGGAAAACATGGCTGACCATCTGCCCTATTCGTTGGAAAAGCATGTTTCTGCCCACACCCCGCCCACCTTCCTGTGGCACACCTGGAACGATGGCGCGGTACCTGTGGAGAACACCCTGTACATGGCGCAGGCTTTGAAAAACGCCGGGGTTCAGGCTGAGGTGCACATCTATCCCATCGGCGGGCATGGCCTTGCCATGGCAAACGAAACCACCGCTGTACCCGGCTATCCGGATCAGGTAATCCCCGAAGTACAGGGCTGGCTGGAAGAAGCCCACCGCTTCCTGAAGCAGGTTCTGTAACAAATTCATATACGCCCGGCTGGTGTCCGCGGGAGGCATCAGCCGGATTTTTGTCTTTTGCTTCTGTTGCAGCGGCTTCCCATCGCCCCTCCTTTCAGTCCGGTTTAACGACATTCTAATCTTCTTGCCCTTGCAGCCTTTTCCATTCTTTGCTATGCTGTATCCATTCCAATCGAAAGGATGAATTTTCATGCTTTACAATGCCCGCAACGGTCAGCTTTCGCTGGATGGTGCCGCCGTTCACTACCTGCAATTCGGCAAGGGTGACAAGCACCTGATCATGATCCCCGGACTGGGGGACGGCCTGAAAACCGCCGAGGGCATGGCTTTGCCCGTAGCGTATCAGTACCGCGCCTTTGCCAAGGCTGGCTATACCGTCACCCTCATCAGCCGCCGGGAGCCGCTGCCGGAGGGCTTCACCACCCGGGATATGGCAGCCGATCTTGCCCGCTGCATGACGCTTTTGGGCATTCATCAGGCGGATGTGCTGGGCGTTTCCCAAGGCGGTATGATCGTCCAGTGGCTGGCGATCGACCACCCAGAGATGTTGCGCAAGCTGGTTTTGACCGTCACTGCGCCAAGCGGAAACGAAACCGTGCATGCTGTGGTGCCCCGCTGGATGGACATGGCCCGGCAGGGGGATTATGCTGCTATCATGCTGGATACGGCGCAGAAGAGCTATTCGGATGCCTATCTGAAGAAGAACCGGCTGTTCTTGCCCTTGTTGGGCAAGGTAGGCAAGCCCAAGGATTTCACCCGCTTTTTGCGCATGGCAGATGCTTGCCTGACCCATGATGCAACCGCACATTTGAAAGATATCCAGTCCCCCACCCTGATCATCGGCGGGGAGCAGGACAAGATCGTGGGGGCAGATGCCTCCCGGCTGCTGCATGCGGGGATCGCGGGCAGTCAGCTGGATATGTACCCGGAATATGGGCATGCGCTGTATGAGGAAGCGAAGGATTTTGACAGGAGGGTGCTGGGCTTTCTGGGATAAGGCAGCAACCCTGTGCAGGAAAACGATACCGAAACAAGCTGCGCCGCAGCCCTGCTGTTCCGCCTGAGAACAGGGCTGCGGCTTTTTCAAAAATTTTTTACATTTACATCGAGAATGGCAAATTCAGTATTGCCATCCACGTTACGGATGTATATAATTGTCTTGTGTGCAATATTAAGCATAACAATTCAATATTGCAACCCTTAAAATGAGTGAAGGAAGGAACATCACCATGAAAAAGCGCACCCTTCTGATGGCGATCGCACTGGTTGCCTCGCTGGCGCTGGTCACCACCGGCACGCTGGCGTATCTAACCGATACCGACAGCGATGTAAACGTTATGACCATTGGCAATGTAGACATCGAGCAGCACGAGATGAAGCGTGTCGACGGTGTTGACTACAACGCTACCCTCAAAGAGGGCGATCTGGAGCCCTTCGAAGACGGCATCAAGCTGTTCCCTGCTTACCCCACCACCGCTGAACCTGAAAAGGCATACGATGCGATGCAGAATAAGGAAGACGGCATCAAGTGGGGCCCCTATGTACACGACAGCAATGCCTGGAACGGTCTGTGGAGCGACGACAATCTGGTCGGCGCAGTGGATAAGATGGTGTTTGTAGAAAACACCGGTTCCTCCGATGCCTATGTTCGTACCCTGCTGGCTTTTGAAAAGCCCGAAGGCGTTATGATCGGTTGGGGCAGCGAGCATGCCGACATCGTGCTGAACATGAACGGCTACGATCTCTATGGCAACTCCGCAGGTAAGGCTTCAACCGTTCCCATGTGCGAAATTGAGATCGATGGCATCACCTACGAAGTGTACGAGTTCTGCTACGACCGTGCCATGAAGCCCGGCGAGTGGACCCGTCCCTCCCTGCTGCAGGTGGTTATGACCAACTGGGCTGACAACGAGACCGTGGCTCTGCTGGGCGACACCTATGAAGTGCTTGCTCTGTCTCAGGCTGTGCAGGTGGAAAACCTGGAGCAGCTGGGCGCACAGGGCGCTTTGGATGCTGCCTTTGGTAAGGTAAACATTGAAAACGCCACCAAGTGGTTCTCTGAAATGGAAGGTATGCCCGTGACCACCGCCTCCACCGCCGAAGAACTGACTGCTGCTCTTGCCAATGGCGGCACCGTGGTCGTTACCGGTGATATTGAGCTTGCTGACGAGCAGATTACCCTTACCGAGGATACCAATCTGGTTCTGAGCGGTAACATCACCGCCGATCCTGGCACGCTTTCCAGCACCTACGGCATGTTCAACATTCCCAGCGGCGTAACCCTGACCGTGGGCGGCGAAGGCAGCATCGTGCTGGATACCGAAACCTCCAAGGGCATCTCTGCCGTCATCTTCCAGAACGACGGTGATCTGATCATCAACAGCGGCAACTATCTGGCTGTCTGCAACAATTCTGCCAGTGCCTCCATTGTTGCCGTTGTGGATAACGTGCCCAATTCCACCGATTCTTCCGTGACCATCAACAGCGGCACCCTTGCCGTAGCCGGTACCCGCGCCCCCAACATCATCCGTTGCTGGCCTCTTGCCAGTGGTGCTGATACGTACCTGACCATCAACGGCGGTACCTTCAAGGCCAACCCCGATCGCACCAGCACCTACATCTGGAGCAAGAACGACACCCGCTGGGACAAGGATCCCGTATCCCACAGCTATGTGACCATCAACGGCGGTACTTTTGAAGATATCCTGCTGGAAGTGGACGGCTTTGTAGCTGACCATGACATCGACAGCAGCGTTACCGGTATCACCATGGTGGAAGGCACCTTCAACGGCTATGTAGACGCCTCCGGCAATAAGATCTGATCGTTCCTGCCATTTATTTCGCACCGGTACCCTGACGGGTACCGGTGCTTTTGTTATTGTTACAGGCGCATGCTATCCCAAACCCTGTGCAGCCGCTGCCCCTGTATATCGGGTACCGGTTGCAACGGAATGGTGCCTGAAACAAACAAACGCCCGGAGGCTCCCCTGAGGAACATCCGGGCGTTATTGATTTGGGTTTGTCGGGCTGCGCCTTTGGGCGCTCGCTGTGCTTGCTTGGGTATGCGCTGCGGCGCAGGGGTCAGGGGCTCTGCCTCTGACAACCCCGGCAGGCGACGGAGGGAAGTGTGTGCCCAGTGGCGACGGAAGGAAGCGCGTGCCCAGTGGGCACAATGCCGAAGGCATTAGCGACCTGAAGTCGTCAACCGAAGCAAGGGCTGGGCACGGGTAGTGCCCAGAACGCCGACTGAGGTTGCGGAACACTTGCGCGAAGCGCAAAACGACCCAAAGTCGCGGGCCGAAGCAAGGGCTGGGCACGGTCAGTGCCCAGAACGCCGACTGAGGTTGCGGGATCTGAGTTTCCTGCACCTTCCTCATTTCACCTTTACCCATACATTAGAACAGACCAGTAATCACACCATTATCATCCACATCGATGCGCTCGGCAGCGGGCACCTTGGGCAGACCGGGCATGGTCATGATATCGCCGGTCAGCACCACGATGAAGCCAGCGCCAGCAGACACCTTCACGTTCTTCACGGTGACGGTGAAGCCTTCCGGCGCACCCAGCTTGGTGGGATCGTCAGAGAAGGAATACTGGGTCTTGGCAACGCAGATGGGCATCTTGTCGTAGCCCAGCTTGGTGAGCATCTCTACCTGCTTCTTGGCGTTCGGCATCAGCACCACGCCGTCGCCGCCGTAGACCTTCTTCACCACGGCTTCGATCTTCTCTTCGATAGAGCAGTCCAGATCGTAGGAGAAGGTGAAATCGCCCTTTTCCTCTTCGCAGAGACGGACAACTTCCTTGGCGAGGGCTTCGCCGCCCTTGCCGCCATCAGCCCACACGGTGGACAGAACAGTGTTCACGCCCAGCTCGCGGCACTTCTGAATGATGAAGTCGATTTCCGCATCCGTATCGGTGGGGAAGCGGTTCACAGCCACCACGCAGGGCAGCTTGTACACGTTCTTCATGTTGCTCACGTGGCGCAGCAGGTTGGGAATACCCTTTTCCAGAGCCTCCAGATCCTCGGTCGCCAGCACGGTCTTGGGCAGGCCGCCGTGCATCTTGAGGGCGCGGACGGTAGCCACCACCACAACGGCATCGGGGGTCAGGCCTGCCATGCGGCACTTGATGTCCAGGAACTTCTCAGCGCCCAGATCCGCGCCGAAGCCAGCCTCGGTCACGGTATAGTCGCCCATCTTGAGGGCCAGACGGGTCGCCATCACGCTGTTGCAGCCATGGGCGATATTGGCGAAGGGGCCGCCGTGCACAAAGGCCGGAGTGCCTTCCAGGGTCTGCACCAGATTGGGCTTGAGAGCGTCTTTGAGCAGCGCAGCCATAGCGCCGGCAGCGTTCAGCTGACCGCAGGTAACGGGGGTATCATCGGCGGTATAGCCCACGATAATGCGGCTCAGGCGGGCCTTCAAATCAGCGATGGAGCTGGAGAGGCACAGCACCGCCATGATCTCGCTGGCAACGGTGATATCGAAGCCATCCTCACGGGGCACGCCGTTGATGCGTCCACCCAGACCGCCCACGATGTTGCGCAGCTGGCGGTCGTTCATATCCACGCAGCGCTTCCAGGTGATCTTGCGCACATCGATGCCCAGCGCGTTGCCCTGCTGAATGTGGTTGTCCAGCATGGCAGCCAGCAGGTTGTTGGCTGCGCCGATGGCATGGAAGTCACCGGTGAAGTGCAGGTTGATGTCCTCCATGGGCACCACCTGAGCGTAGCCGCCGCCAGCAGCGCCGCCCTTGATGCCGAAAACCGGACCAAGGGAGGGCTCACGCAGGGCGACTACTACATCCTTGCCGATGCGCCTCAGGCCATCGGCAAGACCGATGGTGGTGGTGGTCTTGCCTTCGCCGGCAGGGGTGGGAGTGATAGCGGTGACCAGAATCAGTTTGCCGTCGGGACGGTCGGTCTCACTGAGCAGGCTCAGGTCCACCTTGGCCTTGTAGCGACCGTAGTGCTCGATGTACTTGTCATCCACATGAGCACGGCGGGCGATCTCGTCAATATGCAGCATTTCGCACTCCTGTGCGATCTGAATATCAGACTTATATTCCATGTTGATCCTCCTCAGAATCACTTGAAGTACTTCACAGCAGCTTCAAACATGCGGATGTCGTAGTTGCCGGGCACGTTCTTGTACAGACCGTTGCCCACGCGCTCGCTGTGGCCCATCTTGCCGAGCACGCGGCCATCGGGAGAGGTGATGCCCTCGATGGCGTACAGGGAGTCGTTGGGGTTGAAGTGCACATCGCCGGTGGCGTTGCCGCTGAGATCCACATACTGGGTAGCGATCTGACCACTCTGCGCCAGCTGACGGATCAGCTCTTCGCTGGCAAGGAAGCGACCCTCGCCGTGGGAGATGGGCACGTTGACCACATCGCCCACATTCATCAGGCTCAGCCAGGGAGACTTGTTGGAAGCGATGCGGGTGCGTACGATGCGGCTCTGGTGGCGGGCGATGGTATTGAAGGTCAGGGTGGGGCAGTTTTCATCGGTATCGATGATCTTGCCGTAGGGCACCAGACCCAGCTTGATCAGCGCCTGGAAGCCGTTGCAGATACCGCACATGAGGCCGTCACGGTTCTCCAGCAGGTCGGTGACGCCTTCGCGGATAGCGGCGTTGCGGAAGAAAGCGGTAATGAACTTGCCGCTGCCGTCGGGCTCGTCGCCGCCGGAGAAGCCGCCGGGGATGAACACCATCTGAGCGGTCTTGAGTTCATTGGCGAAGTCCTCCACGCTCTGGGCGATGGCAGAAGCGGTCAGATTGCGGATGACCATGGTCTTGGCCTCGGCACCGGCATCCTCCACAGCCTTGGCGCTGTC
>SVGQ01000097.1 GCA_015056245.1 Clostridiales bacterium
GCAGGGTGACAACACCTCCTGGTGGAGCCACATCCTGATGAACCTGAAGATGCTGCCCTCCCTCAACATGTGCGGCTTCCTCTACACCGGCGCGGATCTGGGCGGCTTCTCCGGCAACACCACCGAAGACCTGCTCCTGCGCTGGCTCCAGCTGGGTGTGTTCACCCCCCTGATGCGCAACCATGCCGCTTTGGGCAGCCGCGATCAGGAGATCTACCGCTTCAGCATGCAGGGGGATATGCGCAACATCCTTACCGTGCGCTATGCCCTGCTGCCCTACCTGTACAGCGAGTTCATGAAATGCGCCCTCACCGGCGGCAGCATGTTCCGGCCCATGGTCTTTGACTACCCGGACGATCCCATCTGCCTGCGCATCGAGGATCAGGTAATGCTGGGCGGCGAGTGCATGATCGCCCCCGTTTACGAGCCCAACGCCCGGGGCCGCTACGTGTACCTGCCCGAGGATATGCTCCTGGTGCGCTTCCGCTCCGCTGAGGATTACTGCCTCATTCCCATGGAAAAGGGCCGCCACTGGATCGATCTGGATCTGAACGAAATGCCCCTGTTCATCCGCAAGGGCTGCGTCATCCCCATGAGCCGTGGAGGTGAGTGGGTGGAGCAGGTGGATGCCTCCAACCTGACCCTGCTGGGCTGGGTGAAGGCGGCTTCTTTCTATAAGCTGTACAATGATGATGGCTACACCACCAAGCCCGTGCTGGAGGATGGGTTGACCACCATTACCTGTGAGGTGGTGGATGGCAAGGTTGCTGCCAAGGGAGATGGACTGACTGTGGATGGCGGTAAGGTGGTTGTGAAATAACATAGAATGTCAGAACTTCAAAATCCCCGGTGAGTGCGCTAAAAACGCACTCCGGGGATTTTGTCAGTAATCTGTTTCTTTGCAATACCATTTAGTTGGCATAAACATAGGGGATGTTTTCGCTGATAGCATAGGTTTCGCCTACTGAGCCGGGGGTAACAGTCAGTGTAAGGCAAGGACAACTGCTAAAAGCGCCAATCCCTATTGTTTCCACAGATGCAGGAATAGTGACCTTGGCGAGATTATCGCAATACTCAAAAGCATTACCTTCAATCGAAGTAACACCATATGGAATAGAAACCGATCGAAGAGAGTGGCAAAAAGCAAAGGCTTGTGCCCCAATAATTTTGACCGTATCAGGTAAGCTGATTTCTTCAAGTTGATCGTTGTAGATGAAAGCATGAATTCCAATTTGCGTTATCCCATGAGGTATCGAATAATTCTTCGACGAAAAACCAGACAAACAACAGATTAGTTGCTTATTATCTTTATCAATTAATACATCGTCAACTATTCTCAACCTCGGATGGTCGGGTGATATCTTTATGTTGGTTAATCGATTACATCTCAAGAAAGGATTATCCTCAACATTAACCAGACTATCTGGAATTGTGACAGACACTAAATTAGAGCAATAATTGAACGAACCAGAGATGGTTGTCAGGCCCTCCGGGATCACTATGCTTTCAATCTTTTCACAATAGGAAAATGCACTATGAGCAATACAAGAGACACTTTCAGGAATGGAATAATTTTTCCGATCATATCCCATTGGACAGAAAAGAAGCGTTTCACCCTTTTTATCCAGCAACACACCATCAACTGTTGATAAAGTAGGATGATTGGGCGATACTATCACTTCAGTCAACTTATTGCAGTATAGAAAAACGGAAGAATCAACAGAAAGCACACTGTCAGGGATCGTTATCGACGAAAGGCTACTACAGAACTGAAATGCCATATTGCCTATTTCTTCTACTGTATCAGGAATATCAACAGAAACCAGTTGAGAACACTTGCCAAACGCTAGATAACCAATTCTTTTGATGCCTTCAGGTACAGTAAAATGATCTTTTTTCAAAGCCATTGGCAAACAGATCAAAATTTGTTCGGTTTTATCAACAAGAGCACCATCTACGATCTCCAGCACCTGATGATCGGGCGACACGATGATTTCTCGTAATTCGGAATTACAAGCAAAAGCACCTTCTTTTATCTCAAAAACGCTATCAGGAATTGAAATCATTACTAGGTTGCACTCAAAAAACGCATTAGGCCCAATTATCTCCAAACTTTCCGGCAGCGCAACAGACTTTAACTGCCCACATAACATGAAAGCACCATTGCCTATTTCAATAATTCCATATGGAACCCTTACAGAAATCAAATTGCTACAGCCACGAAATGCATATTTACCAATTCCACTCACTTTATATCCATCAAGCTCAGCGGCAATGGTTAACTCAGCATCAGTACCAGACCAACGAACAATCTCAGCTGTTCCGTCCTCCAGCACTCGATAGCTGTAGTCCCCACAGCTACGAACATCATCCGTTATAGCACCACTTCCAGTCGCCAAACCAACAGAGCAATTGAGTACCATTATCAAACAAACCAGAATCAGCATTAACTTTTTCATAAAAGAATACCCCCTTATTGCAAAAGATAGCATCTTCATCTTTTTCTGTCAATATTCAGAACATCCCAATTTCATGTCGTATAATCCTTGCCAAAACCCGTATTTCATCCTATAATAGAAACAACAAAACGGCGCTACGCCCGCCGTTCTATCAGAGAAAAAAACCATACGACCCAATTTAGCGAACAGGGAGGAAACCGTCTATGTCCAAGTTCAAGTTTTCCGTTGGCCCGTGGAATGTGCATTCCGGCGCTGATTCCTACGGCCCTGCCACCCGCGATGAGATCTCCTTTGAAGAGAAGATCAAGCGTTTTGCGGAGATCGGCTTCTCTGCCATCCAGTTCCATGATGACGACGCCGTGCCCAATATGAACGATCTCACCGAAGAAGAGATCAAAGCCGAGGCCCGCAAGGTAAAGGCTCTTCTGGACAAGTACGGCCTGAAGGCTGAGTTCGTGGCTCCCCGTCTGTGGATGGATCCCCACACCATCGATGGCGGCTACATGTCCACCCGCAAGGAAGACCGAGAGTTCGCCATGTGGCGTTCCTTCCGCTCCATCGATATCGCCCGGGAGCTGGGCTGCGACCTGATCGTGCTCTGGCTGGCCCGCGAAGGCACCCTCTGCGCCGAAAGCAAGAGCCCCGTCTGGGCCACCAAGCAGCTGGTCAGCGCTATCGATGAAATGCTGGACTATGACCCCACCATCCGCATCTGCATCGAGCCCAAGCCCAACGAGCCCATCGACCGCTCCATCTGCGGCACCATGGGTCACGTGCTGGCCGTATCCGCTGCCACCAAGGATCCCAAGCGCGTAGGCGGCAATCTGGAAAGCGCCCACGCCATGCTGGCGGGTCTGGATCCTGCCCACGAGATCGGCTTTGCCATGGCTTTTGACAAGCTGTTCACCGTCCACCTCAACGACCAGAACGGCATCAAGTTCGACCAGGACAAGTCCTTCGGCGTGGAAAACCTGCGTGTTGCCTTCAATCAGGTTCGTGTACTGCTGGAGAACGGCTACGGCAAGAACGGCGAATACGTGGGTCTGGATGTAAAGGCCATGCGCACCACCACCAACGAGGACAGCTACAAGCATCTGGAAAACAGCCTGAACATCTTCAAGGCGCTGGAAGAGAAAGCCGAGCGTTTCGACTATGCCCTGCGCGATGAGCTGGTTGCCAAGCGCGATTTTGAGGGCCTGGAAATGTACACCCTGCGCCTTCTGATGGGTCTGGAATAACGCTGTACGGGGTTTGCTGCACGCTTGGATATGACAGGTTGTTCCTTGATTGCTGATGCAGTCCGTCAGGACGCGGTATATACAGCCAAGCGACAAACCATCCGCAACATTTCTTTTCGCCCGGCAGGGTTCGCCCCACCGGGCTTTTCTTCCTTTTCGACCCCTCACAGGAGGAGTGAAATCCCATGAATCAACAACCCAAACGCATTCTCGCTGCAGGCCACATCTGCATTGATGTGACCCCCGTATTTCCCCATGCCCATCTGTCCTTTGCCGAAGCCCTGTCCCCGGGCAAGCTGACCCATGTGGACGCGGCGGATATCCACACCGGCGGCAGCGTAGCCAACACCGGCCTTGCGCTGAAACTGCTGGGAGCGGATGTACAGCTGGCAGGCAAGGTGGGCGACGACCCCTTCGGTGCCATGATCGCTGACCGCCTCAGCAAGTATGGCGCGCAGGATGGCCTTCTGGTGGACAAATCCGGCTCCACCTCCTATTCCATCGTCATCGCGCCGCCGGGCGTAGACCGCATATTCCTGCACCATCCCGGCGTGAACGACACCTTCGTCTCCCGGGACATCCCCGAGAGCATGCTGGAGGCAGCCGATCACCTGCATTTCGGCTACCCGCCACTCATGAGCCGCATGGTGGCAGACAATGGCGAAGAGTTGGTGTCTCTTTTCAAACGGGCCAAGCTGCTGCGACTTTCCACCTCGCTGGATATGGCTGCCATCGACCCGGCTTCCCCCGCTGGTCAGCTGGATTGGCGGGCCATCCTCAGCCGGGTGTTGCCCTATGTGGATTTCTTCGTGCCCAGCATTGAGGAACTCTGCTTCATGCTGGACCGCCCCCGCTACCAGCAATGGCTCCAGCGGGCAGGAGAAAACGAGATCACCCGCATCCTTGATCCGGAAAACGACATCGCCCCCCTTGCCGAGGACTGCGTCGCCCTTGGCGCAAAAGCCGTCCTTCTGAAATGCGGCGCGCCCGGCATGTACCTGCGCACCGCCGATGCAGACGCACTGGCTTCCGCAGGCAGCCGTGCAGGCATTGATCCCGCCCTGTGGGCCTCCCAGCGTTTCTTCCAGCGCAGCTTCAAGCCCGCCAAGGTTCTTTCCGGCACCGGCGCGGGCGATACCAGCATCGCCGCATTTCTCCTTGCCATGCTGCAAGGCAACACCCCCATGGAATGCGTCCAGTTGGCTGCCGCCACCGGCGCCTGCTGTGTGGAAGCCTATGATGCCCTTAGCGGCCTCAAACCGTTGGATGAGCTGCGGGAGAGGATCAAGAACGGGTGGTGACCGGACGCTCCGCGGGCCAAAGGGCTCTGCCCTTTGGAAATCCGCTTAAGGGCCTGAGGCCCTTAAGAATCCCGCATTTTGCGCCCATTTTATGGGCGCAGAAAGGGTATTGTAAAGCCGCCCTTTACACAAGGGAGGCATCAGGTGAAACCTGACCGAGGGATGGTTCGCTGCATCCCCTCCCCACATCATCATCGCAAGGAGTAACCAACCATGCTTGTCAATTTCCAACAAATTCTTCCCAAAGCCCAAAAGGAACACTACGCTGTGGGCCTGTTCAACGCCCTCAACACCGAAATGGCCCGGGGCGTTATCGGTGCGGCGGAAGCGCTGCGTTCCCCGGTCATCGTAGGTACCGCGGAGATCCTGCTGCCCTACTCGCCGCTGGAATGCGTCTGCGACGCGCTGAAGTTCATGGCCCGGCGCACTGATGTGCCCGTGGTGCTCCACTACGACCACGGCCTCACCTTTGAAAAGTGCATGGAAGCCCTGCAATTGGGCTTTACCTCCCTGATGTACGACTGTTCCACCGACCCCTACGAGGAAAACGTGCGCAAGCTGGCAGAACTGACCCGCATCGCCCACGCTTTCGGGGCCACCGTGGAAGCGGAGCTGGGCCATGTGGGCGACAACGACAGCGACGATCCCACCTTGGAGGATCCCTCCGCTTTCTACACCGACCCGGTGCAGGCCAAGGAATTCGTGGACAAGACCCATGTGGACGCGCTGGCCATCGCCGTTGGCACCGCCCATGGGGCCTATCGTTTCACCCCCAAGCTGGACTTTGACCGCATCGTTGCCATCCGGCAGACTATTCCAGAAACCCCGCTGGTGCTTCACGGCGGCAGCGGCCTCGGCGATGAGGACTTCCGGCGCGCCATCCAGTGCGGCATCGCCAAGGTGAACATCTTCACCGATATCAATGTTGCCGGTGCCCGGGCCATCCGGGAGGCGGTGCAGGCAGAAAAATGCGCCATGACCGACCTGATGAACCTGCAGGTGGAAGCTGTCAAAGCCGAAACCATGAAGAAGATGCAGCTGTTCGGCTCGCAGGGAAAGGCGTAATCGTCCGGCACAGAACAGACCCAAGGCTCCCTGATCATTCCTTAGGGGAGCCTTTTCCGCACAAAAGGAGGTTTCTTTCATGGGCCACGTCGCCAATCGGGTCATCAGCGCCAGTCCGCCTCTGTCTCCGTTGCTGTGGAGCGTATGGCTGATGGTTCTCATAACCGCCGCCGCCATGCCCGCCCGCTTCAAACGCATGAAGAACAAACAGGACAGCCCCTTTACCCTGTTTCTGAAAGGGCTGCCCATGATCACGGTCATCTTTCTGGTCTGTGTGAACGGCGGCTTCCCGCAGGCCGCTCCCCATGCCCGCTGGATGCTCGCCGGACTGATCTTCTGCCTTGGCGGGGATATCGTGCTGGGCATCCACTTTATTGCCGGAGGCGGGCTGTTCCTTACGGGGCACATCTGCTATGTGATCGGCCTGCTGGGTCAGCAGACCCTTGCCCCTGTGCATGGGATTCTGTTTGTTTTGGTGCTGGGGCTGCTGGTGGTGTTCCTTTCGCTGTTCCGCAGCCGCATGCCCGACAAGCGGCTGTTTCCTGCTGTATGCGTCTATGCCGCCGCGCTGGCAGGTCTGATGGCGGCAGCGCTGCCCCTGCCGTTTACGGCGAGAAGTCCGCAGGCTTATCTGGCTGCGCTGGGCGCTGTCCTGTTCGTGGTATCCGACATGACCCTGTGCGACAATATGCTCAATACCCGGCCTTTGCGCAACGAGTACATCAGCCTTGGTATTTACTACACCGCGCAGTTTCTTCTTGGCGCAAGCCTGTTCACCGTGCTATAATGAAAGGTACTCTCAATCAATCGAGGTGACACCATGGAGAATCTGCTCTTTTCGGTCAACACCGTGCTCCCTCTGCTCATCATGATGGCGGTGGGCTTCGCGGCACGGCATTTCGGACTGGTGAACGCTCAGGCCACCAAGCAGATCAACGCCTGTGTATTCAAGATCTTCCTGCCTCTTTTGCTGGCTTTCAACATCATGGATACCCCGCTGGACGCGGCAGTGGATGTACGCACGCTGGTGTATGCCCTCATCACCACCATGCTCTGCTTCGGGCTGCTGTTCCTTGTGGTGCCCCGGCTGGTGAGCCAGCGGCGGGACCGGGGCGTGATCATCCAGTGCGTGGCCCGCAGCAACTACGCCATTTTCGGCATCCCGCTGGTGAACATGATGTACCCCAACGCGGATGTTTCCATCGCCGCCATGATGGTCGCCATCGTGGTGCCGGTGTTCAACGTGATGAGCACCATCGCCCTGATGGTGAACGGCAGCGACCAGAAGCCCGATGCCAAGCGCATTTTGAAGGGTGTTGTCACCAATCCGCTGATCATCGCCACGGTGATCGGCATGATCCTCTGGCGGCTTGATGTACAGCTGCCCACTGTCATCGAAAAGCCTTTCCGCAATCTGGCGAACATCTCCTCGCCGCTGGCCCTGTTTGTGCTGGGCGCGTCTCTGGACTTCGGCAAGGCCAAGGCCAATGCCAAGCTGCTCACCTGGAGCGTACTGGGGCGGCTGGTGTTTGTGCCCGGCGTGTTCCTTACCGGCGCGGCGCTGATCGGCATCCGGGATGTGGCGCTGGCCTCCCTGATCGCAGTATATGCTTCCCCCTGCTCGGTTTCCAGCTATCCCATGGCCCAGCAGATGGGCGGCAACGATGATCTGGCAGGCGCGCAGGTGGTATTCACCACCACGTTCTCAGTGATCACCGTGTTTTTCTGGGTACTGATCCTGAAATCTTTGGGACTGTTGATGTGACAAGGCTATCCCTCTGCTGAGGGATAGGAAGTTCAGGAACACGCCGCCCCATGCCTGGAATGTCATGAAGGGGTTGTGGGCGACCACTGCTACCGAAAGGAAATAAAGGATGATGAATTCGCGCCCTTATCCGGGCGCGTCAGGTTGTCAAAAAAGGGGAAGGTGCAGGAAACTCAGTTTCCTGCCGGGTGTGGGCAGAGCCCACAAAACCTTGCGCCGCAGCGCTTTTTAGCAAGCACAGCGAGCACCGTAGGTGCAAGATGTGCGACTTTTGAACAGAAGTATGGTTTTTTTTGACAGTCTGTCGCACCCTTATCCGGGTGCGTTTTTGATTCCACAAATACAGGAAGGCTTGTTCTGCTGCCTGGGGTGTGAGCATGGGTAAATCGCCCTCACCCAGCCATAGCAAATCGAACCCTTGCGCACATATGAAACAGACAGGAAACAGCAGACCGTTCCTTATGAGGAAAACGTACGCAATCTGCTTTGCTCTGTTTCTGGCGCAAGGGGTTCATCAATTGGCGTTGGTATGGGAAACCCTTCGTCTCGGATCTACGCTTTATTCGTCATGATTATCGGCATCTGTTTTGTACAGTCTGAACGGGCCGGTGAAGCATCCGTTTTCATCAATGAACGTATATAGACAGACCACTGTTCCATTCAGTCTGTTTTTGCGAACATTCATTGCCCGACCACCCAAAGCATCTGTCGCCCATCTCAGCAAAAACAGCATAGACAAACCCTGTTAACCCTGTTATAATAAGCCAAAGAAAGCCTGTTGCGCACAACCGAAACCCCCGTCCCGGATGGCTATGCCCCTGTACCCATCCAGCCCCACGCCTGCGCATAAGGCCTGTCAAGGAGGACAATAGCATGATTTATTACGTGAACCAGTCCGCTGCCCGGGAGGGCGACGGTTCCAAAGCCCGCCCCTTCCGCTGGATCAGCGATGCCGCCAAGATCGCCAAGCCCGGCGATGAAGTGATCGTGGCACCCGGTATCTACCGGGAGTATGTGAGCCCCGCCAACGGCGGCACCGAAGACAATCGCATCACCTACCGCAGCGAAGTGCCGCTGGGCGCGGTGATCACCGGCGCGGAAGAGCTGACTGGCTGGCAGCCGCTGGGCGATGGTATCTGGGTCAACCGGGTGAACAACGGTATCTTCGGCAACTACAACCCCTACACCACCGAGGTATTCGGCGACTGGTACTTTGCGCCCACCGTGCGCCATGCGGGCTGCGTTTACATGAACGATCGTATGCTCTACGAAGCCCTTACCATGGAAGAACTGAAGGCAGGGCAGGTGTACAAGCCCAGCTGGGAACCGGAGCATTCCATCTATAAGTGGATCAGCGTGCAGGAAGGCAACGAGACTGTCCTCTATGCCAATTTCCACGAGATCGACCCCAACGCCCAGAAGATCGAGATCAATGTGCGCCGCCGCTGCTTCTTCCCGGAGGAAACCGGCCGTGGCTACATCACCTTCTCCGGCTTCAAGGTGGAGAAGGCCGCTACCACCTGGGCGCCGCCTGCCGCTTTCCAGGACGGCATGGTGGGCCCCCACTGGAGCAAGGGCTGGATCATTGAGGATTGCGATATCTCCAACTCCAAGTGCTGCGGCATCTCCCTGGGCAAGTACTACGACCCGGAGAACGACCATTACTTCACCGTGCGCCACGTAAAGAGCGCCACCCAGATGGAGCGCGACGCGGTGTGCCGCGGTCAGTACCACGGCTGGCTCAAGGAAAAAGTGGGCAGCCACATCATCCGCCGCAACCACATCCATCACTGTGAGCAGACCGGCATCGTGGGCCGCATGGGCAGCGTGTTCTCCCTGATCGAGAACAACCACATCCACCACATCAACAATATGCAGGAGCTGGGCGGCGCTGAGATCGCCGGCATCAAGCTCCACGCTGCCATCGATGTGACCATGCGCCGCAACCACATCCACCACTGCACCATGGGCATCTGGTGCGACTGGCAGCCTCAGGGCACCCGCATCACCCAGAATCTGCTGCACCACAACGAGCGCCCCGCGTTCTGCGACTGGGCTGAGGGCGGCATGGAAAGCCAGGATCTGTTTGTGGAAGTAGGCCACGGCCCCACACTGATCGACAATAACATCCTCTTGTCCGAGGTGAGCCTGCGCATCGCCACCGAGGGCGTTGCTATGGTACATAACCTGATGATGGGTACCCTCACCTTTGTGGGCGGCGGCACCGGCGACCGCTACACTCCCTATC
The DNA here is from genome assembly GCA_015056245.1 of Clostridiales bacterium. Classification (GTDB taxonomy): domain Bacteria; phylum Bacillota; class Clostridia; order Christensenellales; family Aristaeellaceae; genus Limiplasma. The sequence goes on from SVGQ01000097.1 coordinate 10,077, forward strand.
ACATCCGTCACCGCACCGAGGTGGCTGGCTTCATGACCATCCTTCACGGCGATGACCGCTTCTACAACAATATCTTTGTGCAGAACCATCCCGCTGACGAACCTGTGAAGCGCGGCGGCCCTGCTGAGAACGAGCGTCTGGTGGGCACCTGGTGCTTCGATGAGTATCCCACCTACGAGGAATGGATCTCCTGGTTTGACATGGATGTGGCCCGTCCTGACATGGGCAAGCTGGAGAAGTATCACCGCAGCCACCTGCCCGTGTGGGTGGAGGGCAATGTGTACCTGAACGGCGCCAAGCCCTGCAAGCACGAGAAGTCCAATCTGGTGAAAGCCGACAAGCCTATCGTAGAGCTGGTGGAAAACGAGGGTCACTACACCCTGCGCACCAACCTGCCGGAGATCATCGGCGATTTCCGCTGCGGCATGATCCACTCTGATATCCTTGGCTGCGCCTTTGAGCCGGAACAGCGTTTTGAGAACAACGACGGCTCTCCCATCACCTTTGACCGGGACTACAACGGCAACCACCGCGGCATGGACATCCTGCCCGGGCCTTTTGCCAGCGCAGAAGCCGCCAGCGAGGTGCTGTGGTAACCGGATGCCATCCGGCAGCCTGATCCGGTCGCCCGGGTGCGACCGGCAGTCGGGCTGACAAAACGACAGCTTGCAGAGTAAACCCTGCCGGTTCCGCTCCCTCTGTTTCCGCTGATGGCGGGTTCGGGGCGTGAGCAGGAGGAACCGGCAGCACCAAAAAAGCGCGCATGCTCACCGGCCTTGTGCTGGTAGCATACGCGCTGCAGACTGTCGAAAAAACCCATACTTCTGTTCAAAAGTCACACATCTTGCACCTACGGTGCTCGCTGTGCTTGCTGAAAAGCGCTGCGGCGCAGGTTTTGTGGGCTCTGTTCCGCAACCTCAATTGTCGTGTAGGCTACTGCCGTAGCCCACACTCGTTTCGGTTGACG
>SVGQ01000098.1 GCA_015056245.1 Clostridiales bacterium
GGGCTCAAATGCTTTCATTCATCAAGCGGCGCAACACAAATAACGCGAGTCTTCACACGCGCACATCATGTACATCCGCATGGCACATAGGTTCGTCACGGAAGACTCCTCCCTTCATGGTGTGTTGCACCTTGATTTGTGCAGATAATACCATGCATCCGGAAAGATGTCAACAGAAAATCGAATCCTTTTACAAATCAGCACAGCGGAAATACAATCCAGCGCTTAACCGTGCAGATAACGCTCCTGCTCTTCCGTCAGGGTGTCGATCTCCACGCCCAGCGCGGTCAGCTTGCGCAGAGCCACATCCAGGTCGATATCCCGGGGAACGGAATACAGGTCGGGCTTCATCTCCTTGCCGCACTGGGCCATGCGGCAGGCGCACATAGCTTGCAGGGCAAAGCTCATGTCCATGATCTCCACCGGGTGACCATCGCCAGCCGCCAGATTGACCAGACGGCCTTCCGCCAGCAGATACACAGTCTTACCATTGGGCAGTTTGAAGCCTTCGATGTTGTGGCGCACTTCGCTGCTTTCCACAGCCAGCTTGCGCAGGCCAGCCACATCCACTTCCACATCGAAGTGACCGGCGTTGCACATGATCGCGCCTTCCTTCATGGTCAGCATGTGCTCGGTGGTAACGATATCCTTGCAGCCCGTCACGGTGATGAACAGATCGCCCAGCGGAGCCGCCTTTGCCATGGGCATCACGCTGAAGCCGTCCATCACGGCTTCGATGGCGCACACGGAGTCCACTTCGGTCACGATGACTTTCGCGCCCAAACCCTTGGCACGCATAGCGACGCCCTTGCCGCACCAGCCGTAGCCGCCCACCACCACAGTGGAACCGGCAATGTTCAGGTTGGTGGTGCGCATGATGCCGTCAAACACGCTCTGACCGGTGCCGTAGCGGTTGTCAAAGAGGTGCTTGCAGTCTGCGTCGTTGATGTTGAACATGGGGAAGTTCAGGGTGCCCGCATTGGCGCGCTGGCGCAGACGAATCACACCGGTAGTGGTTTCCTCGCAGCCGCCCAGCAGGTTTTCTGCCCACTCGGGATGCTCCTCATGGAGAATGTGCACCATGTCGCCGCCGTCATCCACGATCACATCGGGCTTTTCGGACAGGGCTTTGCACAGGTAATCGTGATATTCTTCCTCGTTGCAGCCATGGGTGGCGTATACGGTCACGCCGCTGGCAGCCAGAGCGGCAGCCACGTCATCCTGCGTGGAGAGGGGATTGGAGCCGGTGGCGAACACTTCCGCGCCGCCCCGCTTGAGCACCTGCGCCAGATAGGCGGTCTTGGCTTCCAGATGCACGGAAACCGCCGCTTTCATGCCCTTGAAGGGCTGGGTCTTTTCAAACTCTTCGGCGATGCTGTTGAGCACTGCCATGTGGCGGCGGGCCCATTCGATTTTCTGCGCGCCTTTTTGAGCCAGAGATGCGTCACGGATGATGGATGCCATGGTATTAACCTCCAAACAGATGGTAGATGGGGAAGTAGAGGAAGGGAACAAGGATGGCAGGCAGCAGATTGGCTACCTTGATGTCTTTTTCCAGTAGCATATTGATGCCGATGCCGGTGATCAGCAAACCGCCCACTGCGCTCATTTCGGTGATCACTTCCGTGCTCAGGAAGGGCGCGATCAGCGTGCCTAAGAGGGCGATGCTGCCCTGATAGATCAGGATGGGCACCGCGGAGAGCATCACGCCGATGCCCAGCGTGCTGGCGAGGATCAGCGAAGTGATGCCGTCCAGCATGGACTTGGCAATCAATGTGGAATGGTCGCCACGGATGCCGCTGTCCAGCGAGCCCACCACCGCCATGGCGCCAACACAGAAAATCAGGCTGGCGGTGACGAAACCCTTGGCGAAGGTGTTGTTTTCGTCACCTTCCCGGGTGAGCTTGCGCTGGGCATATGCGCCCAGACGGTTCATTTTATCGTCGATGTCGATCAGGGAACCTACGATGCCGCCAGCGACCATGGACAGGATCACCAGCAGGGTGTTCTGGGTTTCCAGCGCGCCGGAGAGGCCGATGAGGATCACGCACAGGCCTACGCCCTGCATGACGGTATCGGCGATCTTCTTCTTCATGCCCTTGCGGAGCAACAGGCCGAGGGCAGAGCCAATGATAATGGCTGCGCAGTTGATCAGCGTACCGATCATAGGAAAGTTCATCCCTTTATCTGTTAGTTACGGAATACAATGCAATGGATAAAAGAAACGAGCGTAAGCCATGAAGACCTACGCTCGTTTGTGGATGACAATTACTGAGCAGCAGCGGTCTCCACGGGGTAGACGCTGACCTGCTTCTTGTCGCGGCCCTTGCGCTCGAAGCGAACGATGCCGTCCACCAGGGCGAACAGGGTGTCATCGCTGCCGATGCCCACGTTCACGCCGGGATGGATATGGGTGCCGCGCTGACGAACCAGGATGTTGCCAGCCAGAGAGAACTGACCGTCGGCACGCTTGGGTCCAAGGCGCTTGCTTTCGCTGTCGCGACCGTTACGGGTGGAGCCCACACCTTTTTTATGGGCGAAAAATTGAAGATTCAGCTTCAACATGATGATGTTCCTCCCATCAAATCATTTTCAAATTCTTAGGATATTGCTGCGCAATGTCCCGGAAACCCTGCTCTGTGGTGCGGAGAATGATCTGCGCATCGTGGTGCTGCTGCGGTGCAAGCCCCTTGGGCAGGGTGACCCGGATCTCGGCTGTGCTCTCGTTTACGTGTGTGATGGGGGAAACCCCTGCCACCGTTTCGAGGGCGTTTGCGCAAGTGGTAATCAGCACGCTGGCAGCGGCGCATACAATGTCGTGACCATATTCGGCGTAATCCGCATGATCTTTGACGGAGATGCTGCCGATGCTTTCGCCTTCATACCTGACAGAGACGGTTGTCATCAGCCGATAGCGGTGATCTCCACCTTGGTGTAGGTCTGACGATGACCGGCACGACGGTGATAGTTCTTCTTGCTCTTGTACTTGTAGATCATGATCTTTTCGCCCTTGACATTGCCAAGAACCTTGCCTTCGACCTTCGCGCCGGCGAGGGTGGGAGTACCCACTTCAACGCTGTCGCCGTTGCCCAGCATCAGCACATCGAAGCTGATCTTGCTGTCGGCTTCCTGGTCGAGTTTTTCAACGTAGATAATGTCCCCCTCGGACACGCGATACTGCTTGCCACCAGTCACGATAACTGCGTACATGGCTAAGCACCTCCTGAAACAATACTCGCCAAGCAACATGGGTGGCGCAATTTTGCGCACTTCAAAACCCGGCTTGAGCGGCCACTAAGGCATAATAACATACCTGAACCATGCTGTCAAGCCGTTTTTCCCCGAATTTGTCAGTTTTTGCGGAGCTTTTGGCGCGGCGGACATGCGCAGAAATTGCTTTGTATCCGGCATCAATCGTGCTATACTGTACACATTGTGACAAAGTACAGATGGATCGCTTTCCCATCTGTCCATCCGGAGGAGGCATCCCCATGATCCGTGAAATCCTTCCTGACGAACTGGGCGGCCTTTTGCAGCTCTATACCCAGTTGCATGGCAACCCTATCCCTGAAGATACCAATGCGCTGCGCACACTATGGCAGCGCATTCTGAACGATCCCGACCACCATATCGTGGTGGCGGTGGAGGACGGCAGGATTGTTTCTTCCTGCGTGTGCGTGATCATCCCCAACCTGACCCACAACCAGCAGCCTTACGCCCTGATTGAGAATGTAATCACCGATGAAGCGTACCGGGGCAGAGGACTGGCAACGGATTGCCTGAATGTTGCCCGGGATATTGCCCGCAGGGAAAACTGCTACAAAATGATGCTGCTTACCGGCTCCAAGGAAGAAAGTACCCATCGCTTCTACCAGCGTGCCGGGTACAACGCCAACGATAAAACCGCCTACATCCAGTGGCTGTAATGGAGGAATCCTTATGTATCTTGCGGATCTTCATATCCATTCCCGTTATTCCCGCGCCACCAGCCGGGATCTGGATCCACAGCATCTGGACCTGTGGGGGCGGCGCAAGGGGCTGCAACTGATTGGTACCGGTGACCTGACCCATGCCGCTTGGCGGGAAGAGCTGCGGGAGACTCTGATTCCTGCTGGAAACGGTCTGTATACCTTAAAGGAAGAATTGCGCCTTCCCTGCGAAACCCGGGATGCATCGCCCCCGCTGTTCGTTGTGACGGGTGAGATCAGCACAATCTATAAAAAGAACGGCAAAACCCGCAAGGTGCACCATGTGATCATCCTGCCCGGTCTGGATGAGGCGGATCAGTTGTCCCATAAGCTGGAGGCTATTGGCAATATCCACTCCGACGGCAGGCCTATTTTGGGGCTGGACAGCCACGACCTGCTGGAGATCGTGCTGGAAACCTGCACCGAAGCCATCTACATACCGGCACATATCTGGACACCGCATTTTTCCTTGTTTGGTGCGTTTTCCGGCTTTGATACCGTGGAGGAATGCTTCGGCGACCTGACCCCCTTCGTCCATGCCATGGAAACGGGCCTCAGCTCCGACCCGGTGATGAACCGCTGCTTGAGTATGCTGGATGGCTATCAGCTGGTATCTTCCTCGGATGCTCACTCGCCCGCCAAACTGGGCCGGGAAGCCACCATACTGGAAGGAGAACCCTCCTATCAGCAGCTGAAAACCGCTGTTGAAACCGGTGAGGGACTCCATGGAACCATCGAGTTTTTCCCGGAAGAGGGCAAGTACCATCTGGATGGACACCGTAACTGTCACTGCCGTCTGGAACCAGAGGAAACCGCCGCGCTGGGTGGGCGCTGTCCGGTTTGCGGCAGGAAGATCACCATCGGCGTGCTCAACAGGGTTCGCCAGCTGGCTGACCGGCAGCAGCCTGTGCAGGCCAAGCCTTTTGAGAGCCTGATCCCCCTTGGCGAAATTCTTGCCGAATGCATGGGCGTGACCACTGCCAGCAAAAAGGTGGAGAGCGCCTATCTGGAACTGCTGCGCCGCATCGGCCCGGAAATGTTTATTCTGCGCAAAGCCCCGCCGGAGCAGATCGAAGAGGCTGCCGGCCCGGTGGTGGCAGAGGCCATACGCCGGCTGCGTGCTGGCAAGGTGCATTGTGTCGGCGGGTATGATGGCGAATACGGCGTGATCCGGGTTTACGAAGAAGGCGAAGCGCAGGCAGCGGGCGGTCAGCTGTCCCTGCTGGATGCGCTGGGACTGAAGCCTGCTGCCAAGGAAAAGCGGCTTACTGTGGCAGAAATGCTGAAAAATCAGCCAAGCAATGGCGAGAAACAGCCTGCATCTGAACCTGTAACCCAAGCCACCCAAGCCGCCCAAGAGCCTATTGCGCCGCAACTCAACGAACAGCAGCTGGCAGCGGTTCTCAGCCAAGCACAGACCACGGCGGTCATTGCTGGCCCGGGTACCGGGAAAACCAAAACGCTGGTGTCCCGTATCGAATATCTGATCGCCGAAAAAGGTGTATCCCCCAAGGAAATCACTGCTGTTACCTTCACCCGGCAGGCAGCGGAGGAAATGCAGAACCGGCTGGAAACCGCTATGGGCAAGAAGGCAGTTCGTGGCCTGACGGTAGGCACCTTCCATGGCATCGCCCTTGGTTTGCTGCCCAAGAAAACCATCGCTGACCGGGAAACCCGCCTGTCGTTGATGGCAGATGCCTTGGCGGATCGTGGTGAAAAACTGTCCCCGGCAGCTGCGCTGGATCGGCTTTCCTTGCAAAAAAACGGCAAAGCAGCCAGTCTGCCAAAAGCGGTTACAGAGGACTACCAGCAGCGGCTTGAAAATGCGAACTTGCGTGATCTGGACGATGTGTTGCTGGAAGCATTGAAACTGGATACAGCCCGCATGCCCTGCTTCCGTTATTTATTAGTGGACGAGTTTCAGGATATCAACGCTGTACAGCATCGTCTGGTGCGCCATTGGTGCGGCGAAGATGGCAATCTGTTTGTGATCGGCGACCCGGATCAGTCCATCTATGGCTTCCGTGGCGCTGATGCGGACTGCTTTGCCCGCCTGCTGGCAGACCGGCCTGATACCAGCGTTATCACCCTGACGCAGAACTATCGCTCAACAGCCGCTGTGCTGGAATGTGCCACAGAGCTGATCAACCGCAACCCCGGCGAAAATCGCTGCCTTGCGGCACAGGGGGCGGCGGGTGAGCCGGTGCGGCTGATGAGCGCCCCGGATGCGTTTTCAGAGGCTGCGTGGATCGCACGGGAAATCAACATGATGGTGGGCGGCGCGGATATGCTCAGCGCCCATCGCCCGGGCAATCAGCGGGAGCATTTGCGCGCCTTTTCGGAAATGGCGGTATTGTGCCGCACCCATCGCCAATTGGAGCAAATTGAGACCAGTCTGCGCCATCAGGGCATTCCCTGCGTCATTTGCGGGCGGGAACGCTTCTGGGAAGATGCAACGGTTCAGGCCTTGCTGGGTTTCTTCCGCTGGCTGCGCAACCCGGAGGATATTGTTTCGCTGCATACTGCGCTGCATGGCTTATGGAAATGCCCGGATGCTCTCATCCAACAGGCACAGGCAGCTTCCCGGGATGTGGCTGCTGCCTCGGAAAACCTCCTGATGCAGGAAAGCATGGAAACCTTCCGCGTCCGACTCGCCCCCTTTGAACTGCTGGCACCCTTCGTGGATACAGTGGAAACTCTGCTTCCCGCTATGGCATCTCAGCAGCCCCGCAAGCTGATCGATCAGTTGGCAAAGCTGGTAAACCGCAAGGGCAAGACCATCGAACAGTTGCTGGATGCAGCGGTATTCCACAAGCGGATGGATACCTTCCTCAACGCGCTGGAAACAGGCGAAGAAGCGGATCTCCGCCGCCGCAGCGGTGGAGAAAAAGCCTCCGGCGCGGTCAGTCTGATGACACTCCACGGCTCAAAAGGTCTGGAATTCCCGGTGGTATTCGTCGCGGGAATCAACGATGGCGATCTTCCTCATCATAAGGAAGGGGAGGAAACCAATGTGGAGGAGGAGCGCAGACTGCTATTCGTGGGCATAACCCGTGCCCGGGAGGAATTGATCCTTTCCTGTGGGGGTGTACCGTCCGTATTCCTGAAAGAGTGCCCCACATCGGTTTTCCGCAGCAGTATCCCCCAAAAGCAGTCTGTGGTTCGTATGGAACAACTGTCTTTGCTGTGAAAACACTTACATCTCGCAAACGTAGATAGAAAGCCACTTTCAATGCAAGTGAAATTTGCTTTTGCTATTGCAAACCGGTTGGAAATCTTCTATAATAGGTTCGGTATGTATGCGTGGCCCTAAGAGGCTAGCCGTTCCACATCCTCCGCCTGCCGGTTGCAGGTGACAACATACAAAGGGAGGCATCACAATGGTATACATCTTCGATCATCCCCTCATTCAGCACAAGCTCACCCTGATGCGTGATGTGAACACCGGTACCAAGGAATTCCGCGAGCTGCTGGAAGAAATCAGCATGCTGATGGTTTATGAGGTCACCCGTGACCTGCCCACCGAAGAAATTGAAGTGGAAACCCCCATCTGCGTTACCAAGTCCCGTGTTCTGGCTGGCAAGAAGATCGGCATCGTGCCTATTCTCCGCGCTGGTCTGGGCATGGTGGACGGCGTGGCGAACCTGATTCCTGCTGCCAAGATTGGTCACATCGGCCTGTACCGTGATCCTGAGACCCACGAGCCCGTGGAATACTACTGCAAGCTGCCCGCTGACAGCGAAAACCGCGAACTGATCGTTCTGGATCCCATGCTGGCTACCGGCGGCAGCGCCTCCGCCGCGATCAGCTTTATCAAGCAGCGCGGCTGCAAGAGCATCCGTCTGGTCAACCTGATCGCCGCCCCTGAAGGCATCGAGCGTGTGCAGAAGGATCACCCCGATGTAAACATCTATGTGGCTGCCTGCGACGAGAAGCTCAACGATCACGCCTATATCGTTCCCGGTCTGGGCGATGCCGGCGACCGTCTCTACGGCACCAAGTAAAAGTTATCTATCCACCCCGAAGGAGGATTCCCCCGATGCGAATCGACCCGGCAGTCAAGAAGGAAACCCTGTACATCTTAGGCTTTTCCATTGTTCTCAGCGTAGTGATGGAACTGGTTTTCTATCTGTGCGGGCACATGGATTACACTGTGCCGCTGGGCAATCTGCTGGGCGTGATCATCGCTGTATTGAATTTCTTCCTGATGGGGCTTACGATCCAGAATTCCATCGGTCTGAGCGAAAAGGAGGCTTCGGAAAAACTGAAGCTGTCCCAGAAACTGCGTATGCTGATGGTGATCGCGCTGGCAGCGGTGGGCGTGGGGCTTCCCTGCTTCCACTCGCTGGCAGTGGTGATCCCGCTGTTCTTCCCGCGTATCGCCATCGCGTTCTGGCCTCTTTTGAACAAGGAAAAAGGCCAGAACCCCGCAGACGAGCAGACTTTGGATTGACAAAGAGGTGGAACCAATGAATAACAAATCCCTGAGGTTCAAGGTGGTGGATTGGCTGCTCATCGCGCTGATGATCCTGCCTCTGGTGGCGGGCATTGCGCTGAAAGTGCTGACCACGCCCGCTTCTGATGGTATCGAGATCACCGGTGCGCGCATCTACGCCACCATTCCCATGCCTTTGCAGGATCTGACCATCACAGAATCTCAGATCAACTCCTGGCTGATCATGCTGTCCATTCTGGGCCTTGCGCTGTATCTGGGTCATGGGCTTGCCCTCAAGCCTCAGACCAAGCGTCAGGTGCTGGCGGAGTGGGCGGTGGAGCAGGTGCAGAATCTGGTGAGCGACAATATGGGCCAGCGCTTTATGCCGTTTGTGCCGTTTATTGCCGCCATTATGGTCATCAGCGCATTTTCCAGCCTGATGAGCCTTGTGGGTCTGCGTCCCCCCACGTCCGATGTAAACGTGGTGGCTGGCTGGGCAATCGTGGTCTTTGTGCTGATCACCTACTATAAGCTCAAAGGTGGCCTGTTCCCTTATGTGAAAGGATTCTTCGAGCCCTTCCCGGTGTTTGCACCTTTTAATATCATCGGCGAGTTTTCCACTCCGATCTCCATGTCCTTCCGTCATTACGGCAATGTGTTGTCCGGTGTGGTTATCTCCACGTTGATCGCTCATGCGCTGCAAGGACTGAGCAAGATTGTGCTGGGGTGGCTGCCCGGGGTACTGGGGAACTTCCCCTTCCTGCAAGTGGGTCTCCCGGCGATCCTTTCCCTCTATTTCGATATTTTCAGCGGTCTGATGCAGGCCTTCATCTTCGCCATGCTGACCATGCTCTACATCGCCACCGGTTTCCCGGAGGAAGATTACGAGCGCCGCATGGCAAAGAAACGCGCCCGCCGCGCCGCTGCCTGAAAAAATCAAAACCTATTTCAAGGAGGAACTTACTATGGAACTTGCTATCGGTATCATTCTCGCTGGTTGCGCCATCGGCGCTGGTCTCGCTCTGATCGCTGGTATCGGCCCTGGTATCGGTGAAGGTAACGCTGTTGCCAAGGCTTGCGAAGCCATCGGCCGTCAGCCTGAGTCCAAGGGCGCTGTCACCTCTACCATGATCATGGGCTGCGCCATCGCTGAAACCACCGGTCTGTATGGTCTGGTTATCGGCATTCTGCTGATCTTCGTTGCCCCCAACCTGTTCGTGAACATCCTCAAGAACGCCGTCGGCAAGTAATCACCGCCTGCGGCTGAAGGAAGGAAAGACAGTAGAATGGTACAGACACTTGATATCATTTCGGTCAATATCTGGCAGATTCTGATCTCTTTGATCAACCTGCTGATTATGTACCTGATTTTGAAAAAGTTCCTGTTCGGCCCCGTACAGAAGATTATTGCCACCCGCAAGCAGCAGGTGGAGGATATCTACACCGAAGCGCAGGAGAAGTTAGGCAGCGCCGAAACCATGCGCCATCAGTACGAGGAAAAGCTGGCTACTGCCCGGGATGAAGCGGATGGTATTGTCCGCACCGCCCAGCAGACGGCTCAGCGCAGGAGCGACGCCATCGTTGCCGAGGCTACTTCTCAGGCCAGCCACATCAAACAGCGGGCCGAAAACGAGATCGCTCAGGAAAAGAAGCAGATGCTCAGCGATGTGCGCAACGAGATTTCCGACATTGCGGTGGAGATTGCCTCCCGCATCGTGGGTCGTGAAATCCGCAAGGAAGACCATGATTCCTTCGTAGATGACTTCATCAGGAACGTTGGTGAACAGCAGTGACAGAGCTTAGCAGAGAATACGGCGAGGGCCTGTACTTCCTTTGTGTGGAAGAAAACCTCGCCCAGCAGGCTCTTGAAGAGCTGACCACCCTGAAAGACCTCTTCCGGGAAAATCCCGATTTCTGCCGTCTGGTGAGCAATCACTCCCTGAGCAAGCAGGAGCGGGTGGAGATTCTGGACAAGGCCCTTCGGGGACAGGTGCATCTTTATGTGCTGAACTTCCTGAAAATCCTGTGCGAACGCGGCATCATCAGCGAGTTTGAGGGCTGTGTGGAAGCCTTCCGTACCTTCTACAACCGGGATAACCGGGTGGTGGAAGCGGTAGTGACCACCAGCGTATCGCTGGATGACAGCCAGCGCGCGCAGCTGTTGGAAAAACTCCGTGGTATGACCGGCAAACAGATCCAGCTGATCGAAAAGGTGGATCCGGCGGTTGTGGGCGGCGTGCTTCTGGAAATGGAAGGAAAGCGTTACGACAACACCCTGCGGCACCGGCTCAGCCAGATGCGGCAGGTATTGACCAGCGAATCCTGAGCCGGAGAGCCATCCGGCATCCTCTACGGAAAGTGGTGATACTATGCAACTGAAGCCTGAAGAAATTTCCAAGCTCATTAAAGAGCAGATCAAAACATACGAAAACCGTGTCACCCAGACCGATACCGGCACCATCATCATGGTGGGCGACGGTATTGCCCATGTATCC
>SVGQ01000099.1 GCA_015056245.1 Clostridiales bacterium
TGTCCCTTTTTCAACATCGATCTGTACGCTTACTTTGATCAGCAGCGCATTCCCACGGTATTCATCAATGGTTTCTACCCGGATCTGTCCCAACCTATTTATGTGGTAGCGGATGACCGGGCCGGTGGAAAGCTGGCCTGCCAGCGGCTGTTGCAAAAGGGACACAGGCGTATAGCCGGTGTTTTCAAGAACGACGATATTCAAGGCCACAGGCGTTATGCAGGCTATTTGCAGGCTCTGACAGAGGCCGGGCTGCCGGTGGATGATGATCATGTACTGTGGTACGCCACCGAAACCCGGGATGATTTGATTGCCAGTCAGGCGCAACGCCTGCTGAAAGGCTGCACTGCCGTTGTTTGCTACAATGACGAAGCAGCTATGCAGCTGCTGAAGCATCCTGCCAGCGATGGAGCAGAGGTGATCAGTTTTGACCACAGTACCTTTGCGCAGCTTTCTGCCAAGCCGTTCTATTCGCTGGCAAACCCCAAGGAGGATATCGGCAGGCTGGCAGCAGAAAAACTGCTGAAATTGCTGGAGGGTCAAAGTGTGGAATCAGCAGTTCTTCCCTGGCGTATGCCGGAAGATTTGCAATCCTGACAAACAAACGTTGTAAATGGAAGCAACACCATCTGAACATACACAAACCGAAAGGAGATTATCATCATGGACAAGCAGCAACTGGCAACCCTTATCAGCGAAGGCAAAGCCGTACTGGGCATGGAACTGGGTTCCACCCGTATCAAGGCTGTGCTGATCGGCGAGGATCACAGCCCCATCGCCATGGGTGACCACGGCTGGGAAAACCGGCTGGAGAATGGCGTGTGGACCTATCATCTGGAGGACGTATGGACGGGCGTGCAGGATGCTTATGCCAAGCTGGCTGCTGATGTGCAGAGCAAGTACGGCGTTACCCTGACCAAGCTCAGCGGCATCGGCGTTTCCGCCATGATGCACGGCTATCTGCCCTTCGGCAAGGACGATCAGCAGCTGGCTGAGTTCCGCACCTGGCGCAACACCATGACCGAGCAGGCCGCTGCCGAACTGACTGAGCTGTTCGGCTTCAATATTCCTCAGCGCTGGAGCATTGCCCATCTGGATCAGGCTATTCTCAACGGCGAAGCTCATGTGTCCCAGATCGCTCACTTGACCACGCTGGCTGGCTATCTCCATTGGCAGCTCACCGGTCAGAAGGTGCTGGGCGTGGGCGAAGCCTCCGGCATGTTCCCCATCAACGATGAAACCGGCAAGTATGACCAGAAGATGATGGCTGCTTACAACCAGCGTCTGGCTGCCAAGGGCATCGCCTGGAAGCTGGAAGACATCCTGCCCGGCGTGCTGGATGCCGGTGAAGATGCTGGCGTGCTCACCGAGAAGGGCGCCAAGCTGCTGGATCCCACTGGCACGCTGCAGGCTGGCGCGCTGGTCTGCCCGCCGGAAGGCGATGCTGGCACCGGCATGGTAGCCACCAACAGCGTGGCTGTGCGCACCGGTAACGTGTCCGCCGGTACTTCTGTCTTTGCTATGATCGTTCTGGAAAAGAGCCTGAGCAAGGTCTATCCGGAAATCGACATGGTCACCACCCCCACTGGCAAGCCTGTTGCCATGGTGCACTGCAACAACTGCACCAGCGATATCAACGCCTGGGCCGGCATGCTCCACGGCTTTGCTGCTGCCGCTGGCAAAGAAGTCAGCATGGGCGATGTGTACGTAACCCTGTTCAACGCCGCCATGGAAGGCGACAAGGATTGCGACGGCATCATCAACTACAACTACTTCTCCGGTGAACCGGTCACCGGTCTGGAGGAAGGCCGCCCCATGATGGTGCGCATGCCCGATTCCAAGCTGACCTTTGCCAACTTCGCCCGTTCTCTGGTGTATGGCGCTATCGTGTCCCTGAAGCTGGGCATGGATATCCTCACCGCTGAGAAGGTGCAGATCGACTCTCTGCTGGGCCACGGCGGCTTCTTCAAGACCCCCGGTGTGGGCCAGAATCTGATGGCTGCTGCGCTGGGCACTCCCGTATCCGTCATGGAAACTGCCGGCGAGGGCGGCCCCTGGGGCATGGCGCTGTTGGCTGCCTACCGCGTCAACCGTCAGGAAGGCGAAACCCTGGATGCTTACCTGAACAACAAGGTCTTTGGCGATAACAAGGGCTCCAAGGCGGAACCCGATGCCGCGGATGCCGAGGGCTTCAACGCCTACACCAAGCTGTTCGTGGCGGGTCTGGAAGCCGAGAAGGCCGCCACCAAGTCCATGCGCTGAGCAAGGAGGAACGTTATCATGTTGGAACAACTGAAACAAGCGGTTTATGAGGCCAATATGGAACTGCCCCGCCGCGGGCTGGTTACCTACACTTGGGGTAATGTGTCCGGCATCGATCGTGAAAGCGGTCTGGTGGTCATCAAGCCCTCCGGCGTGGAATACGAAGACTTGAAGCCTGAGGATCTGGTGGTTCTCAATCTGGATGGCGAAGTGGTGGAAGGCGATCTGAATCCTTCTTCCGACACCAAGACCCACATCGAGCTGTACAAGGCTTTCCCTGAGCTGGGCGGCGTGGTGCATACCCACAGCCCTCACGCTGTGGCCTGGGCGCAGGCTGGCAGCGATATTCCCTGCTATGGCACCACCCATGCGGATTATTTCTACGGCCCCATTCCCTGTGCCCGCAGCCTGACCCCTGCCGAAGTGGACGAGGATTATGAGCGCAACACCGGCAAGGTCATCATTGAGACTTTCAACGATCGCAAGCTGAACCCGGTGCATGTACCCGCCGTCATCTGCCGCAACCACGGCCCCTTCACCTGGGGCAAGAACGCTGCGCAGGCGGTCTATCATGCTGTGGTGCTGGAAGAAGTCGCCAAGATGGCCATGTATACCCGCCAGATCAACGGTCAGGTAGAAGCTGCTCCCCAGCATGTGCAGGACAAGCACTTCCTGCGCAAGCATGGACCTAACGCGTATTACGGTCAGAAGAAGTGACCTTGATGTGGGCGCTGCCCACACTTCCAAGGGGCTCTGCCCCTTGGATCCCCGGCAGGAGGCAGTGCCTCCTGCACCTCCGCTTTGCGCCGCTATGCGGCGCAAGGGGGGAAGAAACTTGTAACACAAAAACGCCCTGATTGCATTCTGCAATCGGGGCGTTTGCTTGTTATCAGGATGCGGATTCATCCGCCTTGACGGTCTTCTTCCTGGGTTTCCGGGCAGGCTTAGGCGCAGGGGCTTCTTCGCCCTCCAGCACCAGCTTAGGCGCTTCCTTACCCAGCACCGCCTTCTCAGTGATGATGACATTCTTCACATCTGTGCGGGAAGGCAGATCGAACATGGTATCCATCAGGATGTTCTCCACGATGGCGCGCAGGCCGCGGGCACCGCTCTTGCGGTCGATGGACTGCTTGGCGATCTGCTTCAGAGCAGCAGGCTCGAAGGTCAGGTCGATGCCGTCCAATCCCAGCAGATAGCCATACTGCTTCACCAGCGCATTCTTGGGCTCGGTGAGGATGCGTACCAGCTGGGCTTCGTCCAGCGCATCCAGCGTGACGGTGATGGGCAGACGGCCCACAAACTCGGGGATCAGACCGAACTTGATCAGATCCTCAGGCCGCAGCTGATGCAGGGTCTCATTGAGGCTGTGATCGTCCTTGCCGTGGAGCTCGCTGCCGAAACCAAGGCTCTTCTTACCTACGCGGCTTTCAATGATGGGCGCGATGCCGTCAAAAGCGCCGCCGCAGATAAAGAGAATATTGGTGGTATCGATCTGGATAAACTCCTGATGGGGATGCTTGCGTCCGCCCTGGGGAGGCACGCTGGCAATGGTGCCTTCCAGAATCTTCAGCAGGGTCTGCTGCACGCCCTCGCCGCTCACATCGCGGGTGATGGACGGATTCTCGCTCTTGCGGGCGATCTTGTCGATCTCATCGATGTAAATGATACCGCGCTGGGCAGCCTCGATGTCATAATCCGCATTCTGGATCAGCCGCAGCAGGATGTTTTCCACATCCTCGCCCACATAGCCCGCTTCGGTGAGGCTGGTGGCATCAGCGATGGCGAAGGGCACCTTCAGGAATTTGGCAAGGGTCTGGGCCAGAAAAGTTTTACCGCAGCCGGTTGGGCCCACCAGCAGGATGTTACTCTTCTGAAGCTCCACATCGTTCTCCGCGCCATCCTTGGGGGCGGACTCGATGCGCTTGTAGTGGTTGTAAACCGCCACAGACAGCGCACGCTTGGCCTGATCCTGACCGATCACGTACTGATCCAGCACTTCCTTGATCTCCCGGGGGCGGGGAATTTCGCCGCCAGCGACGGGGGCAGAGTGCTTGGGCAGCAGATCGTCGCTGATGATCTCCTGACACAGCAGGATGCATTCGTTGCAAATCTGTACATTAGGCCCGGCTACCATGCGACTTACCTGCTCGCTGCTCTTGCCGCAGAAGCTGCACCGCTTGGGCTTGGGCATACGGGGATTGAAATCGTCTCCCGCCATTTTGTTACCTCACTTACTGTGTTTACTTGGTATTGCGCGGCTGATAGATCTCGTCGATGATGCCATACTTGAGGGCTTCCTCGGCGCTCATGAAGTAGTCGCGCTCCACGTCCTGTTTGACCTTCTCGATGTCCTGACCGCTCATTTCAGCCATGAGGCGGGTCATCTTTTCCTTGGTTTTCAGCAGCCACTCAGCGCGGATGGCTACATCGGTCGCCTGACCGCTGGCGCCGCCCAGAGGCTGATGGATCATCACTTCACTGTTGGGCAGGGCCAGACGCTTGCCCTTCTCGCCAGCCATCAGCAGGAAGGCCGCCATGCTGGCTGCCATGCCGATCACCACGGTGCGCACATTGCACTTGATGTAATTCATGGTGTCGTAGATGGCCATACCGGCAGTCACGCTGCCGCCGGGGCTGTTGATGTACAAAGAGATGTCCGCATCCGGGTTTTCCATTTCCAGAAACAGCATCTGCGCCACCACCAGATTGGCGGTGTCATCATCGATTTCGCCGCTGAGGAAGATGATGCGGTCCTTCAGCAAACGGGAGTAGATGTCAAACGAGCGTTCGCCGCGGTTGGTTTGTTCAATAACCATGGGGATCAGACCCATACGGATTCCCTCCTTTTGCAAAACATGGGGGACAGGGGAGGCAGGCGCCTCCGGTTTGGTGACAGTGAAAGGCGCACCGCAGGATATACCCTAAGAGCATATGCATGCGGTGCGCGTTTTATGCGTTTGTTACGCACGGAGCAGGGTTTGCCTCAGCGAACCTATGCTCTGATTATTCGGCTTTGGGTTCCTCAGCGGGAGCTTCTTCGGCCTTCTTGGTGGTCTTGCGGGTGCGCTTGGGCTTGGCGGGAGCTTCCTCGGCATCGGCTTCACCTTCGGCGGCGGGGGCTTCTTCAGCTTTGGCCTTCTTGGTGGTGCGCTTCTTGGCGGGCTTCTTTTCTTCTTCCTCGTCCTTTTCTTCCTTGGAGTGGTCAACCACTTCCTCGGTCACCTTGGCGGCATCCCACATCAGGTCCAGGGCCTTGGTCACAGCAGCGCGATGCTTGAAGTACTCGATCTGGCCTTCGTTGAAGGACTTCTTCATCTGCTCCACGGTCTGACCCATGGGCTCGGCATAGCCAGCCAGCAGCTTGTCCACATCTTCGTCACCGGCTTCGATGCCCTCAGCCTTGACGATCTCGTCCAGCACCAGCTCGGTCTTCACAGTCAGCTCGGCTTCGCTGCGGTACATATCGCGCATCTGAGCGGGAGTCTGGCCCAGCATCTGCAGGTACTGCTCCATGGAGAAACCCTGCTGCTGCATGCGCCAACCCATCTCCTGCATCATGTCATCCAGCTTGTTCTCCACCATGGGAGCGGGGATGTCCACTTCAGCATTGGCAACGGCCTTGTCCACCAGCTGCTGCTTGGCAGCTTCTTCGGCGTGGGCGGAGGCAGTCTCTTCGATCTTCTTGGCAACATCAGCGCGGTACTCAGCCAGGGTGTCGAAATCGCTCACTTCGGAGGCGAAATCGTCATCCAGCTCGGGCAGTTCTTCCTTGGTGATGGCGTGCAGCTTCACGTGGAAGACAGCGTTCTTGCCAGCCAGATCCTCGGAATGATACTTCTCGGGGAACTGCACGTTCAGGTCGCGCTCTTCGCCAACCTGCATGCCGATCATCTGCTCTTCGAAGCCGGGGATGAAGCTGCCGGAACCGATCACCAGATGCTGGTGCTCGGCGGTGCCGCCTTCAAACTTCACGCCGTCCACGCTGCCGCTGTAATCCAGCTCAGCATTGTCGCCGTTCTCCAGCGCGCGGTCAGTCACTTCGATGCTGCGGGCAACCTTCTTGCGCTCCTGATCCAGACGGGCGTCGATCTGCTCGTCGGTGACGGGATGCATATGCTTGGTGACTTCTAGACCTTTGTAGTCGCCCAGCTTCACTTCAGGCATCACGAACACTTCGGCGGTGAACACAACGTCCTTGCCCTTTTCGATGGTTTCCACATCGACTTCGGGACGGCTGACGGGATTGATGCCGCTTTCGGTGACAGCCTTGGTATAGGCATCCGGGAACAGAATCTCCAGCGCATCGTCATAGAAGACGGCGCTGCCGTACATGCTCTCGATCAGGCGGCGGGGAGCCTTGCCCTTGCGGAAACCGGGCACGCTGATCTGACCGCGAACCTTCAGATAGGCCTTCTGCACAGCTTCTTCAAAATCGGCGGCAGGGGCAGTGAAAGTGATCTTTACTTTGTTACCGGAAAGCTTTTCAACAGAATATTCCATGCATTTTCCTCCCTGGCAGAGGGCTGGTTGCTCCTGCCAACATTATCAAAAGGCACCAAGGATAAGTATACCATTGTTTGCTTTGTCATGCAATACCATTCCCTCATCTTTTCTTGTCTTCTTTCCTATTTCCTCAGACAAGTGAACCTATATACGGATATGAACAATGGAATGCGATGAAGAAATAGACGGTATCCTTGTGCACAAACCAAAAACATCCCCGCCGGATAGCGGGGATGCAAAGGATTTATTCAGCGGCTACCGCACCCTCGGAGAACAGAACCATCTGTTCCTCGGGGCTGGCGATGCCATTGGCATTGAAACCGTTGGCTTTTTCAAATTTCTTGTAGGCCAGCTGAGTGGGGCTGTCCATTTTTCCGGTGAGCTTACCGGTGTAGTAGCCCAGCTCGGTGAGCCGTTCCTGCAATGCCAGAACCGCCTCGCCGGACTGTCCGCGCTGGATGGTGGCATATTCGCCCTCCACAGCGGGAACCTCGGTGATGATGGGCTCATCCGGCTGCGGGGTAGTGGGTTGCTCAGTAACGACCGCACCGTCGGGAACCACTGCCACCGGACCAACGGATGGCACATACGCAGCGAACAGACTGCCAAAGGCAGTGGCGACAGCCAACGCCAAAGAAAGAATGATATTAATCATCGTACTCAACATAGGCGATCACTTCGACCTGATCGAAGGTGAGAACGCCCTGCTCAAGAAGCGTTTCCACAACGCTGTCATAGCTCAGGTCACGGGCAACTTCCACGGAGGTGCCGGGCAGAATGCCAACATAGCTGGGCTGCACGTTCTCGGTGTAGATCAGGTTGCCTTCGGCATCCTTCACGGCGTACACAACACGATAGTCGTACACAGTCTTATCGGTATCGTTGGTAACGGTGGCGGTCAGCACATGGTAGTCACGATAGTCGCCCTTGGTGTAGGTGTAGGCAACGGTGGCAGGCAGGCGCACGATGTTGTTTTCCTTGGCGCTCTTGCCGGACACGGTCAGCAGGTAGTCAGCGGCATCCTCGGTGCTCTCCACATCGTCCAGAGACATGTAGGCGCTCACGTAACCGGTTTCACCGGGCTCCAGCACATCGGGATAGCAGCTCAGCCAGTCGCTGGAATCCAGGGTGTCACCGTTGGCATCGTAGATCTCCCACAGGGCGTTGTTGTACTCAACGGCCTTGTCGCCAGCGTTGGTCACTTCAGCAAAGATATAGGCGTAGAAGCTGTCATCGTAGGGCTCGATGGAATAGAACTTTTCCTGATTGACAACCAGCTTGCCAGCAGCAAAGGCGGGGCAAACAGCAGTCAGAACCATCACCATGGTCAGAGCAAACAGGGCAATCTTCTTCATTGTCTTCTCCTCACTTCCGAAACATTTGGGTTGAAACCAAGAACCCCTATGCAGGGGCAATGTACATTATAGCACACTTTACCTGCATAGGGGAAGAGAGACAAAATTGATACAATGCTGAACTCAGCCCAGCATCTTCTCGTAGATGCTCACATAGTCAGCGGCGCTGTGGGTCCAGCTGTAGTCGCCAGCCATACCGCGCTTGCGCAGCATGGTGATGACATCCTTCTGGTCACGGTAGTAGCCCAGAGCGCGGCGGATCACGTTGAGCATGTCGTGAGCGTTGTAGTTCAGGAAGGTAAAGCCGTTGCCTTCGTTGTTGAACTTGTTGTAGCTCAGCACGGTGTCACGCAGACCGCCGGTTTCACGGACGATCGGGATGGTGCCGTAGCGCAGGCTGATGAGCTGGCTCAGGCCGCAGGGCTCGAACAGGGAGGGCATCAGGAAGAAGTCGGCGGAGGCATACAGGCGATGGGCCAGCTGATGGTCCATGGCGAAGCGGGCCGCCATCTTGCCCTGATACTGCTGCTCTGCCCAGCTGAACAGGTTGGTGTAACGGGCTTCGCCCATACCCAGCACAACCATCTGCACGTTTTCGCTCATGATGTCGCCCAGCACGCAGTCCACCAGATCCAGACCCTTCTGATTGCTCAGACGGCCTACCATGGCGATCAGCGGGATGTCGGCGTTCACTTCCAGACCCAAATCGCGCTGGAGCTGCATCTTGTTTTCAGCCTTGAGCTCGATGGTGTCGGCGGTGTAATTCTTGTGGATCAGGGGGTCGGTCTCGGGGTTGTACTCATCCACGTCAATGCCGTTGAGCACGCCATAGAGGCTGTCGTGGCGGGAACGGATGAGGCCGTCCATGCGCTCGCCGTAGTAGGCGGTGGTGATTTCCTCAGCATAGCTGGGGCTCACAGTGGTGATCACATCGCTGTACACCAGACCAGCCTTCATGAAGTTGGCGCAGCCGTAGCATTCCAGCTTGTCGGAGGTGAACAGGTCATCGCCCAGACCCAGCACATCCTGCACTTCCTTGATGCCGAAAATGCCCTGATACTGCAGGTTGTGGATGGTGTACATGGTACGCATGTTGGCGTAGAAGGGCAGATGCTTGTACTGGATCTTCAAAAGGGCGGGCACCATGCCGCTCTGCCAGTCGTGGGCGTGGATGATGTCAGGCTGGAAGTCCAGCAGGGGCAGTGCGTTGAGGGCAGCACGGCAGAAGAAGCCGTAGCGCTCGTATTCATCGCCGCCCAGACCGTACACATAGGGCCGGCCGAAGTAGTACTTGTTATCCAGGAAGTAGTAGGTCACGCCGTCCTTGACCAGCTTCTGGATGCCGCAATACTGGCGGCGCCAGCCCAGCTGCACGTCAAAATGGAGCACAAACTCCATATCAGCCTGATACTTCTGATCAATAGCGGTATACATGGGCAGAATGACGCGAACATCATGGCCCTGCTTGCTCAGCACGGGAGCCAGTGCGCCCACTACGTCCGCCAGACCGCCGGTCTTGACAAAGGGGACGCATTCGCTGGCCGTAAAGAGAATTTTCATGGGGAACTCCTCCTTGGTTGCTTTCTTGGGTCGGTGCGATATTTTAGAGGATCTTGCCGCCCTTGTCAACACAGACGGGGTAATACTTGGTGCCGATGACCTTCTCGCCCGCCTTGATGAACACATTCTTGTCCAGAATGCAGTTCTCCAGATACACGCCATCCTCGATTACACCGTCCTGCATGATGATGCAGTTCTTCACATGAGCGCCCTTGCCGATCTTCACGCCGCGGAAGAGAACGCTGTGCTCAACGGTGCCGTTGATCAGGCTGCCGTCAGCCACCATGGAGTTGATCACGTTGGCGTTTTCCATGTAACGGGCAGCCAGCTGATCGCGCACCTTGGTGTACACGGGGCGGTCTTCGGGGAAGAGCTGATGACGGATGTCGGGATCCAGACAATCCATGTTGAACTTCAGGTAGTTTTCCACGCTGTCCAGACGGTAGCACAGGTCGGTGTACTCATAACCCATCACCTTCATGCCGTTGTCGCGGACGCTGCGCAGGATGATGTCGCCCAGCAGCTCATGGTAGCGGTGAGCAGCGCCGGTATCCACCAGTTCCAGCAGCAGGGACTTCTTCATGATGAATACATCCATGCTGGTGTTTTCGTACTTGGGCTTGGTGGGATCCACTTCCACATCGCGGATGATGCCGTCGGCATCCACATCCAGATAAGCGCCGTAGTTGGCACGCTGCATGGCGGGGTTGCGGGTGTAGAGCATCATGATGTCCGCGTCGCTTGCCTTGAACTTGGCGAAAGCGTCGGTGAAGTTGGCGTTGTAAACGATCAGGCTGTTGGTGAGCAGCACATATTCCTGACGGCTGCGACGCAGATAGCCCATGTTGGAGTGCAGGGCATCGATGGATCCCTTGTAAACGCCGTTGTT
>SVGQ01000100.1 GCA_015056245.1 Clostridiales bacterium
GCTGAACTTGGGATTCACCGTCAGATATACCTGAGATTTCCGGGCAAAGTTCTTGGTAATGGCGCCGATGACCTCTCTGGGCAGGCGGTACAAGTCACCGTAATTATCCGGAATATTCAGGATGTACAGGAATCCTCTGCCGTACTGATCCTCGGTCATCACAGGAGTGCTGAACTCATTCACCTGCAGCAGCACATCGTACCAGGTGGCATTGTTCTTATGCTGCATGATAGTAAACAGCACAGGCTCGTCCGCCACATGGATGTTCCGGGTGCTGATGTTCAGGTTCGTCAGCTGATAGCGGGTACCGCTGACCTTCCTGTCGGTAACCTTCACGCTGGTCATCTGGCGGATGCCGCGGTTCTCCATAGCCTTTACAAAGCCACTGGTTACAATGGCAATACCGCCGGTGCGCACATACTTTTCCAGCTTGGGCATGATCTCCTGGTCATAAGAGGAATTCTCCGTCAGAAACATCACAGGAGCCTTCTCATCAAACTCAGGGGTCAACTCCATGGGAATACCGCACAGGCCCAGATAGCCGGGCAGTTGATCCTCGCCATCGGAGTCATGGGGCTCGTAGGTGCTCACACCATTGGGCTTGCCCAGCTGACCGATCACCTTGTCCACACGGCGCAGTTCAGCCGCCAGGGCACCCAGCATGGGTGAGTTGATCATCAGTTCGAAGTTGAAGAGCATCAACTCCCTGGCCTTGGCAAACATGGTGTAGGTGCCCTGCTGCACAAAGCGGCTGATGTTGCTCTGCGAGCCGTGGGGATCAATCCAGCCGCCGCCATTGCGGCCAGGGGCCGTATTCTCCAGCAGACGGACGATACCGTAGCTCAGATAGCGCTGCAGGTGCTGGCCGTCATAGCTGCCCATGCGGGTCTCCGTGCCGGTATAGATGGCATCAAAAATGTCTTTCTGCTTGCCGGGATTATAACCGCACTCCTGGAAAGCCTCATACCAGTTGGGGAATTTAATGATGCACTTGCATTTGGGGTTGACTTCCTTGGCCGCAGCCACCAGAAGCTTGGAGTATTCCTCCATCTGCTCCAGCTTGAACTCTGCCCAGCTGCGCTCGCCCTTCTGCTCGATGCACTTCTCACACCGACAGGAGTTGAAGTAATAGTCATCCAGGATCACTTCGTCAAAGAGCTTTGCCGTACGGCGCATGATATTCAGCAGCTCTTCACGATGGGCATCATCGGAATAGCAGTAGCAGTCGAAAATAGCAGGCTTGCGTTCGCCCACCAGACCCGTGGTGGTGATGCCGCCGCTGACTTCCACGCCATTGCGCTCAAAGACGCGCTTGGCCATCAGCATCTGCTCATCGGAAATATCCACCAGCGCACGGTGGGTTTCCAAATAAGCCTTGTCCAGGGGCGCAACAGCCTTAAAAGCATCAATATCCGCCTGGATCTGTTCTTCGGTCTTGCCGTCCAGATAATACGCATACACGTAGGCAGCCAAACCGAAATTCTGGTAACTATTCATTTATTCTCTCCTCCAAAAGAGTTTGTTGATGAATGATTCTCGCCCCAACGCAGGAATCCTTCTCCATTTCTGCGAAAATCTTCCATTTATGCAAAACGCCCCGGAGTATAGGCTCCAGGGCGCTTGCTAATCAGTCAAAGGGATAAACCATATTCCATTGGGCGCGAAGCTCATCCATCACACGCATGATGTGCAGCGTCTCGCTATGAGGCATCTCAGAGCATTCCAGTTCGCCTGCTGCCATGGCCCGCATGCACGCCTCCACCTGGTACTCATACCCGGTGATCTGCTCCGGTACGTTCACCACCTGCACAGGTTTGCCGCTGCGGGTATTGTCGTACACCTCGATCACCAGCGGGTTGTTGATGTTATCCACCACCAGATAACCCTTATCACCGCTGATCACGCCATGCCTGTCCGTCAGCGCCATGGCGGTGGACAGCAGGTGTGCCGTCTTGCCGTCTCGATAGTGCAGGGTGATGTTCTCGGTATGATCCACACCGCTGTCCATCATACCCACGCTGCTCTCCATACGCACCACATCATCACCAAAGACCATGGAGGCAAAGTTCAGCGTATACACACCCAGGTCCAGCAGAGCACCGCCGGCCAGCTCCGGCTTGAAGATGCGCTCTTTGCCGTCGATCACATAGCCCAGATTAGCCGTCAGCACCTTGGGCGTACCAATAATACCGCTGGCTACCAGATCATTGATGATCTGCCTGGAAGGCATATACCGCGTCCAGATAGCCTCGGTAAGGAAAACGCCCTTCTCCTTGGCCATGGCCAGCACTTCCTCAGCCTGACGGGCATTGCCGGTAAAGGCCTTCTCGCACAGGATGGCCCGGCCATATTTCAGGCACAGCTTCATGTGTTCAGCGTGGTGAGAATGCGGCGTGGCCACATAGACCAATTCCACACCGTCATCCGCCAGCATCTCCTCATAGGAGCCATAGGCCTTGGCAAAACCTTCCTTCTCCGCAAATACCTGAGCCTTCTTCAGATCACGGGAAGCCACCGCATACAGTTCCACATTCTGTCCCCTGGCCTTCATGCCCCGCAGGGTCCTGGCCATGGATCCGGCAATATTGCCTGCACCAAGGATCGCAATATTCATATTAACCCTCCAATTTTTAACGATAGGTCCATCTGATTCGTATTGTACTGATTGTCTCTTCTCCTGTCAACAAGCAGATTGACTTTAACCAACAAATTTCCTATAATATCCATCGACCAATACAGCCTTGAGGTGCTCTATGCAAAAAGCTGCTTACACCCGGGACATGACCAAAGGTTCCATTCTCCGCCATATGCTGGCCTTTGCTCTTCCGCTGCTGATCGGTAATCTCTTTCAGCAATTATACAATGTGGTGGATACCATGGTGGTGGGCTACCGACTGGGTGACCAAGCCATCGCTGCGATCGGCGCCACCGTTGCACTTTATTCCATGATCGTAGACTTTGCCTGCGACCTCAATAACGGTTATGGCATCATCGTAACCCAACGCTTCGGCGCTGGCGATCCCAGGCACATGCGCAAAGCCATTGCAGGCATGATGGAACTGAACCTTATCGCTGGTATCATCATTCCCACGCTTGCTCTCGTGTTTCTTCAACCCCTGCTGGGCCTCATGAATACCCCTGCCGATATCTTTGAACAATCCTACGCCTATATCTCCATTATCTGTGCTGGCATTCCCGTAACCATTGCCTATAATATGTTTGCTTCTATCCTGCGTTCTGTTGGTAACAGCCGCACCCCTCTCTATTTCCTGATCATCTCCAGCCTTCTGAATGTTATCCTGGACATTCTTCTTGTGTGGACATTTAACATGGGCATCGGTGGTGCTGCATTGGCTACCGTACTTGCCCAGCTGATCGCCGCAATCCTCAGCGGAGGCTATGTATGGAAGAAATACCGGGAATATCTTCCCCGCAGGGAAGACCTCCGCGTTCCGGGCAAAATGCTCACAGCGCTGCTGCTCAGCGGCGGCTCCCTGGCCCTGATGTCCATCGTCGTGGAGCTTGGCACAGTCATCTTCCAGAGCGCTGCCAATCTCCTGGGTGAGATGTACATCACCGCCCATTCTGCAGCCCGCCGTCTGCTCATCATGATGCTCCAGCCCATCATCAGCTTGTCTGTTGCCAACATGACCTTCATCGGCCAAAACTGGGGTGCAAAGAAGATCAATCGCATCCGGCCTGCCATCCGTACTGCGATTATCCTGGAGATTCTCTGGTGCGTGACCGCTGCCTTCATCCTTTTCTTCTTCGGCAATCCGCTGATCCGCTTCACCACGGGCACCACCAATCCGGATATTCTTCACAATGCGGTACTGAGCCTGCGCATCAATTGTGTTCTATACCCGGTACTGGGTGTGCTGTTCTGCCTGCGCAACACCATGCAGGCCATGGGTCACAAGATCATTCCTGTGCTGTCCAGTTTCATTGAACTCATCATGAAGCTTCTGGCCGTCACCCTGTTCATCCCCCACTGGGGCTTCATCGGTGTATGTATCACCGAACCCGTCACCTGGCTGATGATGACGCTATTTCTGTTAATCACCTTCCTCATTTCACAAAAGAAATGGTTCGCTGAAGCAGAAAGCCTGACCACATAGTCAGGCTTTTCCTTTATCAAACCATCAATAGAATGCAAAAGAAAAAACCGCTGAACCCTAATGGATTCAACGGTTTCTTCTACGCGAGCCCGGCAGGACTCGAACCTGCGACCTTTTGATTCGTAGACCATCCCTGACCAACATTTTTTACCAATTCGATCGCATGTCCAGCTGCTTGCTATGGTCGTTTCAAGGTGAACCATGAGGCTATATTCCTTCAGAACGAATAGCAGGCCTTTGCTGGCTGCCTTGCCAGAAAGATATTCAATGTGAATATGGGAATAGGGGCGGTTATGTGTCTGATCAGAGTATGCGTGGAATAGACTGATGTTCTACAGTAAAATCCAATTTTATCTACATATAAGGCAACAGATAGGGACTTATTGATCACATAATCATTGTCTTCCATAATAGCTTATCTACTCAGTACCGACTATTCTTTCAATTTCAGGAATTCGTTGTCTTAAATGATATCGCCATATTTTACAAATACTCAGGAGAATTCTATTTAATCGAACTCTATGCAAAAGCGCAAAACAAAAAAGAGGGGGCAAGAGATTTGTCAAGGGTGAATTTATCTCTTCTCAAAGATAAATGAATAGTGGCGGTGATTTGAACCATAAGCTCTTGTCGGGGATTCGTAATGTAACTCAGCTGGCCAACATCTGTTCATGTGGACCAGCTAAAGTTTATTTATGAGAATATTCGGTTTTCAAACCAAAACTCAGCC
Source organism: Clostridiales bacterium (assembly GCA_015056245.1). Taxonomy (GTDB): domain Bacteria; phylum Bacillota; class Clostridia; order Christensenellales; family Aristaeellaceae; genus Limiplasma. Next base: position 4,849 of record SVGQ01000100.1, read on the forward strand.
CAGATCCGGTTCATCCGCCAGGCAGGCAGTGCCAGCCATGCCTTCTGTTTCCAGAATGCGCAGGAAGTTCTTGCCTTCCTTGAGCAGGGGCGCAGGGATGTACAGACGCTTCTGTGGGCCGATGTGCCAGAAGCGCCCCAGTGTGAAGCCGTTGAGCTGTACCACGCCCTTGCCCCAGCCGGAAAGATCCAGCCAGGTATCGGCTGCCTGATCTACTTCAAAGCACAGGTCGTATACCTGGGGGCCATGGCCTTCAGCCTTGGCGGTGGGCAAGATGCGCATCACGCTCTCGTCCACGCAGCGGATGTCCCAGCCGTAGCGCTGATGGTCGTTGATGACCACCGCGCCGTCGATGCCCTTGCGCTGCTTTTCCAGCTTGTAGCTGTAATTCACGCGGCCCAGGTTTTCCACCAGAATGTCCAGCTGCGCGCCCTTGCGCACAGGGATCGGCTGGTCGAACTTCACGGGGCTGAGCAGCTGACGGTCGTACAGGGTGGCAATGATCTTGCCGTCCAGCATGATCTGCGCGCGGTCAGCAGCGTCCACCAGCTGGATCTTGCGCAGGGTCTCTTCGTTCTCCAGGGTGGTGGAATAGAGGATGTAGCCGTAGTCCTGTCCCAGGCGCTCCATGCTCACGGGGTTCAAACGGTGCACCGGAGGCAGCTGGCGGATGGACTCCAGCAGCGGCATGCTGGCCAGGCGCTTTGCCTCGCCAAAGGCACGGCGGGGTATCTCCGGAAGCTCGGTCTGGGGCACAGACTTGCCGGTGTGCTTTTCCACCGCCTCGCGGAAGCGGATGTACTTCTCGGTGATGCGGCCGTCCTCAGAAAGGGGCGCGTCGTAATCATAGCTGGTCACGTCGGGAGCCAGGTTGTCATAGTCGTTGGCGCCGTTCATCAGGCCAAAGCTGGTGCCGCCGTGGAACATGTAGATGTTCACATGGCCCATGTCGAGCAGGGTGGCGAATTCCTTGGCGCAGGCATCCGCGTCGGTACGGCTGTGGCCGCCGTTGCCCCAGTGGTCAAACCAGCCGCACCAGAATTCCATGCACATCAGCGGCTTGATGCCACGCTCGGCCATGAAGCCGAAGCGTTCCACCGTGTGGGAGCCAAAGTTGCCCGTCTGGAACACGCCTTCCACCTTACCGCAGCTCATCATGTCGGGCTCCGGGCCGTCGGAGGTCACCAGCGGTACGTCCACGCCCCGGGCGATTATGGCGTCCCGCAGAGCGGCAAGGTACTCCTTGTCATCGCCGTAGGAGCCGTACTCGTTTTCCACCTGCATCATGATCACCGGGCCGCCGTGGGTCACCTGCAGGGGAATCAGGCGGGGCAGCAGCTCGTCGTAGTAGTCCATGACGTGCTGCATGTAGCGGGGATCATTACAGCGCAGGCGGATGCCGTCTTCCTTCAAAAGCCATGCAGGCAACCCGCCGAACTCCCACTCACCGCAGATGTAGGGCGTGGGGCGGAGGATCACCATCAGGCCCACCTCCTGGGCCAGGCGGACGAAGGCCTCCACGTCCCTCATGCCAGTAAAGTCGAACTGGCCTTTGCGGGACTCGTGGAAATTCCAGGGGATGTAGGTCTCCACGGTGTTGCAGCCCATGTTCTTTAGCTTCACAAGACGGTCACGCCAATACTGGGGCACCACGCGGAAATAGTGGATCGAGCCGGAAATGATCTGCACTTCCTGGCCGTCCAGCAGGAAAGCATCCTTGATCTCAAAGGTAGACATACGCAGCCTCCGATGGTTGATTCTTATGTAGGACAATCAGACAACTTGAAACCCGTTTCATGCTATCAATATAGCATGGAGCGTGGTTTCCGTCAATGTCATATCTGGTTGACGGGCAAACAGCTGCATACGCGCTCTTGAGCGAATAACCAATATGTGTTATGATGTGGTTAAACAGAGTCGTTTTCCACCATGAAAAATCGAGGTGTATCATCATGAAGGTTATGTGGATGCAGCCGGGCCGCTTGCTGCCCGGAACCCAATGGAACGGTGCTGCGCTGCAGCTGCCTGCAGCTGGCGGCGGCTTTACGCTGGATGAGATCATGCTGACCCAGGCGCGTTACCTGAACCTGACGCTTACCGTGCAGGAAGAGCACTCCATGGCCTTTGAGCTGCGCGTTTACGGGCAGGATGAGGCGTCGCCACGGGTGATCGTTCGCTTTGGCGTGATGCCCCGGTATCGCACCAACATCTGCCTGGATTTGAACTGGCTGGACGGGCATATTTTGTTCCCCGGTCACGTGCCAGGCGAGTTGAAGGTGGTGTGCCACGGCTCGCGCATTGACCGCAGCGAGATCGTCCAGGCGGAGCTGGTGAACATCGCAACGTTCCATCCTGCCCATGTATTGTTTGAGGATGTGGAGCTCAGCGATACTCCCCGCGCCGCCGCTCCTGTGCCCCGGGAAAAGCTCATCGACGCCATGGGCCAGTATATCCCCAAGCAGTGGCCCGGCAAGCTGGCCGATGTAGGCAGCCTGGTTGCCATGCTTCATGAACAAGCAGCCTTGCCCAATGCCTATCCCTTTGCGGACTGGACTGCCTGGGGCGGCTATGCGGCCATGAAGCTGGGCAATGGCACAGGGTATTTTACGAAAATCAAGCAGGACGACCGCTGGTATCTGCTGGATCCGGAGGGCTGCGCGTTTTTCAGCATGGGGCCGGATTGCGTCATCGTGCGCAACGATGGCCGAATCGACGGCCTGGAACCGCTGCTGGCCTGGCTGCCGGATGACCCCGACCTGGTGGAACCTCTGCGCCGTCCCTGGGGCGAGGTGCCGCGGAGCGAAGGCAAGATGATTTCCTTTGAGCGGGCCAATCTCAAGCGCGCCTTTGGTGAAGCCTGGGAGGAAACCTGGCAGCGCATGGTGGTCAGCCAGCTGAAGCAGGCAGGCATGAACACCCTTGGCAACTGGTCGGACGAGAAACTTTATGGCCGTATGCCCTATGTGACCATGCTGCCCCGCTTCCCGGAGACGAAGCACACCATCTTCCGCGATTTCCCGGATGTGCTTTCGCCAGAGTATCGTCAGGATGCAGCCCGGTGCGCCCAGGCGCTCATGGCCCGACGGGACGATCCCTGGATGATCGGCTATTTTCTGCGCAATGAGCCCAGCTGGGCCTTTGTGGACAACCTGATCATCGCCGACGAGGTGCTGCGCGATGCGGCGGACACTTGCTGCAAGCGCGAGTTGATCGGCTGGCTGAAAGAAAGGTATACCGCCATCAATGCACTGAACGCAGCCTGGGGGACAAGCTTTGCCTCCTTTGATGCGCTGCTTAGTCCCATAGAGAAGGCTTCGGCCTGCTCTGCTCAGGCGGAAAGTGACCTGCGCGCCTTCTCCGAAAAGCTGATCCGGGCCTATACTTCCATCCCTGCGGAGGCTTGCCGGGCCGCAGACCCCAACCATATGATCCTGGGCATGCGCTGGGCGTGGATCTCCGACCCCGTGCTGGCAGCTGGCTGGGAATGTTTTGACGTGTTCTCCATCAACTGCTACGCGGTGGATCCCACCTCCGCCATTGAGCATGTGCGGGAGCTGGGTGTGGATCTGCCGGTGATGATCGGCGAGTTCCACTTCGGCGCGCTGGACGCAGGCCCTACCGCCACCGGCTTGGAGGCTGTGCCCAGTCAGGAGGAACGCGGCGTGGCGTATCGCTACTACTGCGAACGTGTGGCGGCGCATCCCTATGGGGTGGGGTGCCACTATTTCCAGTGCTACGATCAGTTCAACCTGGGCCGCTTTGACGGCGAGAATTACAACATCGGCCTGTTTGATATTTGCTTGCAGCCCTACCGCGCCATGATGGAAGCTGTGCATGCCTGCAGCCAGACGATCTATCAGGTAAAGGCAGGCGGCTGCGCGCCGGTGGAGCGGAAGCCCATCAGCCTGCCGATGATCGCATACTAATTGGTAAAGAGTTGACAAATTGCAACAAAAAATGGTACCATTCACCTTAAGCATAACTTTGAGGTGAGGGCGTTGACAAACCGCAAGAGCATTACCATCTACGATATTGCCAAAGAGGCTGGCGTGTCCCCGGCAACGGTGTCGCGCATCCTTACGGGCAATACCGCTGTGCGTCAGGAAAAGCGCGACAGGGTCAATCGGATCATCGAGAAGTACAACTTCCGGCCCAACGCCCTGGCCCGCGCCCTGAGCGAGACCCGCACCAAGGTCATCGGCATGGTGCTGGCTGATACGGGCAACCCGTACTACAACAGCGTGTTTGCCGCCTGTGGCAACGAGGCTTACAAGCGGGGCTATGTGACCATGCTGCTCAACACCTTCTCCCGGCCGGAGCTGGAAGACTCTGCACTGACGAAGTTGCAGGAGCAGCGCGCAGACGCCATTATCATCTGCGGCGGCCGCATCGACCTGGCCGAGCCTGACCCGGCGTTCATGCAGCTGTTGGAAACCACGCTGGAAACCACGCCCATCGTGGTGGGCTCCCGCAGCCCCATGGAAAAGATCCATGGCGTGGCGGTGGATCACAAAAAATCGGTGGATATCGCGGTGGATTATCTCATCAGCCTGGGCCACAAGGACATCGGCTTTGTTTTCACCGGCACGCAGTATTACGGCACGCAGGAAAAGGTAGAGCGCTTCCGTGAGGCCATGGCCGCCGCAGGGCTGCCTGTCCGCGAGGAATGGCTGATCGACGTGGAAGGGTACGATTGCAAGTCGGGCAGGGAAGGCATCGACAGGCTGATGGCCTGTGCCAAGCGGCCCACGGCTCTCCTGGGCCTGAACGATGTGATCACCGCTGGTATGCTGCAAGGCCTGCTGGAGCATGGCGTCCGCGTGCCGGAAGACATTTCTCTCATGGGCTTTGACGATACCTATATCACCACTATCACCGCGCCCCAGCTGACGGCTGTGGACTATGATTACAACGAATATGCCCGCATGCTGGTGGAGGCAGCCATTGCTTCCATAGAAAATGCGGAATATCCCCGGGAGCAGCTGGTACCGCCCTCGTTGTCTGTGAAAAAATCCTGCGCTGCTTTGAAATAAGCGCAATACACTTAGAAAAAACAGGCGTTTGGTTCCCCTGTGAATCAAACGCCTGTTTTTTCCATTTTGACCAGAACGTACATTGTTTCGTGCCAATAAGATGTGGTATAATATTACTAATGAAACGGGTTTCAAATCGGCGAATTGTATAGAGTGGTATTTTTTGCAACTCCTCAATCAAGGGCTTTTTTCATTTAGCAGGTCTGAAACCGATTTCAAAATTGGTTTTCCGCGAATGACGCATTCGCCGAGGATTGCCGGTGCTGAGACGATAGCCGATGGCAGCCCAACGACCGGTAGAAAAGAAAGGTGGCGGGTCAATTGATCAAAGCACGTAAAGAAGCCGCAACAAACCTGCACGCGTACAAAAAGCCAGGCTTATTCAAAGTGCTGGCGCAGAACAAAACGCTCCTGCTGATGTGTACGCCTGCGATCATCTTCTTCTTTGTGTTTTCCTACATGCCCATGCCTGGCGCGTACATCGCCTTTACCAATTTCCAGTACAACAAGGGCATTTGGGACAGCCCGTTCATTGGCCTGCAGAACTTCAAGTTCCTGTTCATGTCCGGCCAGCTGACGCTGCTTTTGCGCAACACGGTGCTGTACAACATCGCCTTCATTCTGTTGGGCAATGTCCTGCAGCTGACCTTCGCCATCCTGCTGAACGAAGTGCAGTCCAAGTGGTTC
>SVGQ01000101.1 GCA_015056245.1 Clostridiales bacterium
ACATCTTGCACCTACGGTGCTCGCTGTGCTTGCTGAAAAGCGCTGCGGCGCAAGGTTTTGTGGGCTCTGCCCACACCCGGCAGGAAACTGAGTTTCCTGCACCTTCCCCTTTTTTGACAACCTGTATTGCGCCATTTCATGGCGCAATCATTCTTTACCCCAGCACCTGAATCAGCATGGTCTTTTGCTCATCCATTTCCACCTTCACCAGCTTTTCCTTCTCCAGCGCTTTGAGCAGGTCGCTGAAACGCTTGAAACCAAGCGCTTTTTCGGAAAAATCCGGGAACGCGGATTGCAGGTCAGCCTTCAGGATGCTGGGATTGATCCGGTCAAAACCATCGTCTTTGTACCGCTGCAGCTGATCCGCCAGCACAGCCACCCAGTTTTCACGGGTCAAGGCCGGAGCGGCTTCCTTGCCGGTCTGGGCAAGGGATACCATCACGTTGAAGTTATCGTTGCGGATGCGCAGGCCGCCAAACTGCTTACTCAGCTTATCCAGCAGCTTGAAAAACGTGGCGCAGCCGAAATCTTTCTCGTTGAAATCCGGGCGCAGACGCAGCAGGATGCCTTTCAGCTCGCTGGCGTACAGCTCATCCTTGTCGGTCTGTTCCTCCAGAATACCGCACAGCAGCTTGTTCAGCTCCTGAATATCCAGCGGTTCCTTCTCGGCAGTGGTCTTTTTCTTGGCTGAAACCTTGCCGCTGGAGCGGGGCGCAACGTTCTCCAGAAACTGAAACTCGTTGCAGGCATTGATGAAAATATTGCTGGCGGCTTCGCTGCGGCTGATGCCCAGCACAAACTTGCCCATGCTTTTCAGGCGGCCCACCAGCGGGGTATAGTCGCTGTCACCGCTGACGATGCAGAAACTGTCGATCAGCGGATTGGTAAACGCCACTTCCAGCGCATCCAGCACCAGCAGGATATCGGCGTTGTTTTTCTGGCTGATGCCGTGGCGCAGACTGGGTACCACAGTAAAGGTGTTGGAAAGCAGCACTTCCTTCAAATCGCTGTAGCGGTCGGTGTAGCCGTACACCTTGCCCAGCAGGATGTCGCCGCGCATCTTTACCTTTTCCAGCACGCTCTGGAGCGTAGCCACCTTGGCGCCGCAGTTTTCCAGATCGACAAACAGTGCGAATTTGGATGTACTCAATGTTGATTTCCTTTCTTGGGGACGGGATTCATTGGGATGAACAATCTATGGATACCCGCAGCTTCGGCTGCTGAAACACGAATGGATGCTCTTCGGTGATACTTGGCAAAACAGCGCACAACAGGACGAAAGCCCAATCGCCACCCAGCACAGCGCAGTAAAGCGAATAACACAAACGCCACTCACTCCACACTGCCACTGCAAAAACCATTCCGAAAGCCACAGCCAACCTCCGCCCAGCGGGGCTCGCAACGCAGCACCGAAGGTGCGAGGACGAGCCCTTGCGCGAGCGGCCGGGGTGGGGCTGGGGGCCCCCACCCGAAAAGGCCGCGGCAACTGTTGTCCTTATCCTCGGGCGAATGCACCCGCCTCCCAATAGGGAGGCGGGGCAGACGCCCTCAGATGCGGAAAGTGAACTTCTCCCCCCGGATCCACTGCCGGCTCAGATGCAGGGGCTGACCATGCTGATCATGAATGACCTCATCCAGCAAAAGCAGCGCATCGCCGATTTCGGTGCCCAGATGCTTGCTGACCATGGGCGTGGCATGACCAAGGGAAATATCATGCACAGCAGAAGTGGGAATGATGCCGCCGGCCTGCAGGCAGGCATAGAGAGAGGACTCGGCAGCCATGTCCTTCAAATAACTGTAGCAAGCGGGGAAACGGTTGAACTCCAGCATCACCGGCTCCCCGTCGATGAGGCGCAGACGCACCAGCTCAAAGAGCGGTTCCTCCTCGCTAAGGCCCAGCTGAGCTGCATCCTCGGAGGAAGCGGTCACCATCTGGGCAGAGATCAGACGGGTTTCAGCCTTCTGCCCCCGCTGGGCGCAGGCATCGGTAAAGCTGGTAATGTGGCGCAGGTCGCGCTGCATGCGCTCGCCTGCCACGAAGGTGCCTTTGCCCTGCTTGCGCACCAGCAGACCTTCCTGCACCAGATCCAGGATGGCCTTGCGCACAGTGACCCGGCTGACGCTGTAGGTTTCGCAGAGCTGCTGCTCAGACGGGATCCGTGCGCCGGCAGGGTAGACCCCAGCGCTGATGTCGTTTTTCAGGCGGAGCATCAGCTGCTGGTAAAGGGGGCTTTGGCTTCTTTTTTCAAGGTATTGACTCATGCTAACTCCTTCTTTGGTGGTTCCGGAATTATTCAATGCCCAGAGAGACCAGAATATCGGTTTCCTCGGCAAAGCGCAGAATGTCGTTGATGACACCGGCAGGCATCTCCAGAATGACGGGCAGGAAATTCAGCGCCATGGAGGGGATATAGTTTTCCTTGATGCGCTGCAGATACTCATCATTCAGGTGGAAGATGTCCTCGTTGTCGTAGATGCGCTCCTGCAAAACCGTGAAGGGGACTTCGCTGTTGTACAGACGCAGCTTGGCAGTCAGCATCTTTTTGCCGGTTTCGGGATGATAGGGGGAGAAATAAATGGTGGTCTTGTTGGGCAGCACCAGGTCGGTACGCTCGAAAAACAGCTCAGAGAACAGATAGAAAGGCTCGTCCAGCGCAGTGCCTTCCGCGATGAATTCCACAGTGCCGGGGGTCTGATACAGATCGCGCAACGGCACATCGCGCATGTTCAGCTGAAGAGCAAGGAAGTTTTCAGGCTCTGCGCCCTCTTCCTCCGGGGCAAGGGTGATGTTCAGGGTGATGAACCAGTTGTCGCCGTTCCAGTCTTCGTGGATATCATCCCGGCTGGTGACGGACAGCAGATTGCCGTTTTCATCAGGCAGGTCCAGGGTAAAGGTGCGGGTGGAGTCCAGCTTCCGGGTAAAGACCTTGTGCCCGCCGATGGTGTAGGTCTCCACGCCTTCCTTTTCGGTAATGATCAGACCCTTGCCTTCCGGATCCAGCATATCCAGATACGCCGTCAGCATGCCGATCTGATCGTATACATCATAGTTGATGCCCAGATTGTACAGAAGGCAGGTGAAGAAGAAATACAGCTTGTAGTAATCCTCGCCGTCGTTCATATACATCTCTTCCCAGCTCAGGCACAGGTCGTAGAGGTCATCATAGGAGACCTCCCGGTTGCCTTCGCCTTCGCACAGCTTTGCCAGAGGCGTGTAAAAACGGTTGCAGATATCCAGTGTGGCTTCCGGATACATCAGCAGCGCGATGTAATCGGTGGGGAGATCCATGAAGTAGCGGGGCTTCATCATGAATTCCAGAAAGTTCTCCATCTTGAAGAACATGCTTTCTCCCTTGAGCACACGGGACTGCAGATACCGGAAGGTAAAATACACGTCCACCTGAAAGGGGATGGTCATGCGGTTGTTCAGGTACAGACCGCCGTCAAACCATGCGCGCACCTTTTCGGTGAGCGGGTTCTGCAGATCCAGACTGCCCTTGAACAGCAGCTTGTCCAAAAACTCCTGCCAGCCTTGATAATCAGCCGCCTGAGGATCCGGAAATGCTTCGGGGAACAGATCCAGCGTCAGCTCGATATCTGTATGGGTAACAGGATCCTGATAGACAGGCGTTTCGCCGTAGCCCAGCGCTGTGGCAGGCAGCAGGCACAGACACAGGAGCAGGGACAGCAGGCGGAAAAAAAGGTTGTGTTTCATTGCATTAACCTCCGGGGTGCACGTCCGACCCGCAATGAGCGGGTCGTTCGCGCTAGTATCTAGACAATAGAAGCCGCGGCTAACGTGGCAGGGGCCCTGCCCTGCCACCGCCGCTCGCGCAAGGGCTCGTCCTCGCAGGTGGAACGCCCGCGCTCCCGCCCGCTTTGCGGTCGGGCGGCGTTCGTCCCCCTGCTGCGTTGCGAGCCCCGCTGGGCGGGGGTGGGTGTGGGTTTTGGCATGGCTTGTGCCGCTGCGGTGTGGTGTGAGTGGCGTTTGTGCCATTCACGCTATTGCGCTATGCTGCGTTGCGAGCCCTACTGGGTGGGTGTGGGTTTTGAACATGGTTTTTGCAGCTGCGGTGTGGTGTGAGTGGCGTTTGTGCCATTCACGCTGTTGCACTATGCTGCGTTGCGAGCCCCGCTGGGTGGGAGTGGGTGCGGGTTTTGGCATGGCTTTGCAGCTGAGGTGTGGTGTGAGTGGCGTTTGTGCCATTCACGCTGTTGCGCTATGCTGCGTTGCGAGCCCCGCTGGGCGGGGGTGGGTGTGGGTTTTGGATATGGTTTTTGCCGCTGCGGTGTGGTGTGAGTGGCGTTTGTGCCATTCACGCTGTTGCGCTATGCTGCGTTGCGAGCCCCGCTGGGCGGGGTGCTCTATCAGCTCATCCCATCCCGCGCCCTTTAGAGGCGCGGTGCGGGGTGCAGGGGGTCACCCCCTGCTCACCCCCTGCTTAGCCCTTGGCGCGGTAGGCGGCGCGGGCGCGCTCTTCGTGACCCAGGATGCGCTTGCGCATGCGCAGGCTCTTGGGCGTGATCTCCAGCAGCTCGTCGTCGTCGATGAACTCCAGGCACTCTTCCAGCGTCAGGGGATGGACGGAGATCAGGCGCAGGCTGTCTTCGCTGGCGGAGGCGTTGCGCATGTTGGTAACGTGCTTCTGTTTGCAGACGTTGACCACCAGATCATCGGGGCGGGCGTTCTGACCGCAGATCATGCCGCGGTACACAGGGGTCTGCACGCCGATGAACAGGGTGCCGCGCTCCTGGGTGTTGAACAGGCCGTAGGAAGTGGTCTCGCCGTCCTCGTGGCAGACCAGCGCGCCCAGATTGCGGTGGGGGATATCGCCCTTCACCGGCTCGTAGCGCTCAAACACGGAGGACATGATGCCTTCGCCGCGGGTATCGGTCATGAACTCGCTGCGGTAGCCGAACAGGCCGCGGCTGGGAACCAGGAACTCAAGGCGCACGCGCTCCATGCCGTGCATGCTTTCCAGAATACCGCGGCGGCGGCCCAGCTTTTCGATGACCGCGCCGGCATAGGCCTGAGGCACGTCAGCCACCATGCGCTCGATGGGCTCGCACTTGACGCCGTCGATCTCCTTGTAGAGCACCTGAGGCTTGGACACCTGGAACTCGTAGCCCTGACGGCGCATGTTCTCGATCAGGATGCTCAGGTGCAGCTCGCCGCGACCGCGCACCTCAAAGGCATCAGGGCTTTCGGTCTCGTTGACGCGAAGGCTCACGTCGGTCTGCAGCTCCTTGAACAGGCGGGCGCGCAGGTGACGGCTGGTCACATACTCGCCCTCGCGGCCTGCGAAGGGGCTGTTGTTGACGGAGAAAGTCATGGTAACGGTAGGCTCGGAAATGCGCACGAAGGGCAGGGGTTCGGGAGCCTCGGGGGCGCAGACGGTGTCGCCGATGCTCAGATCCTCGATGCCGCTCATGGCAACGATATCGCCCATGGAAGCCTCAGTGGCGGGCACGCGCTTCAGGCCGTCAAACACATACAGGGCACTGAGGCGGATCTGCTGGCTCACCACGCCCTCCTGCTCATGGTTGGTCTTGACCACCATCATGCCTTCCCGGAGGGTGCCGCGGGTCACGCGGCCGATGCCGATGCGGCCCACATAGTCGCTGTAGTCAATGGTGGAGATCTGCGCCTGGGCAGGGCCTTCCGGATCGCCTTCCGGGGCGGGGATGTACTCCAGAATAGTGTCAAAGAGGGGTTTGAGGTTTTCGCCGGGCTGATCCAGATCCAGCGTGGCAACGCCTTTGCGGGCGCTGGCGTAGATGATGGGGCGGTCAAGGGCGGATTCATCCGCGCCCAGCTCGATGAACAGATCCAGCACCTCGTCGATGACCTCGCTGCAGCGGGCATCGGGGCGGTCGATCTTGTTGACCACCACCAGCACGGGCAGTTTCAGGCTCAGGGCCTTTTTCAGCACGAAACGGGTCTGGGGCATGGGGCCTTCAAAGCTGTCCACCAACAGCAGCACGCCGTCCACCATTTTAAGGACGCGCTCCACCTCGCCGCCGAAGTCGGCGTGACCGGGAGTATCCACGATGTTGATCTTGGTGTCGCCATAACGGATGGCGGTGTTCTTGGCAAGGATGGTGATGCCGCGCTCACGCTCGATATCGCCGGAGTCCATTACGCGGTCAGCAACCTGCTGGTTCTCGCGGAATACGCCGCCCTGCTTGAGCATTTCGTCAACGAGGGTGGTCTTGCCGTGGTCAACGTGGGCAATGATGGCAATGTTACGGATGTCGGTACGAATCATAAAGTAGGTTTCCTTCTTTCTTACTTAAAGGATATGACCTGATGGGGTTTACATATTGTGTTGGGTATGGATAGGGCTCCCTTGTGCAAAGGGAGCTGTCAGCCGTCAGGCTGACTGAGGGATTGTTTCACCGCAGCGTCGATATATGCGCATACGCCATCAAAATTCCTACAGACTTCAGTGTTGGGAATTCGGATCACCCGTAGATCATAACCCTCCAAAAAGCGGGTACGTTCTGCGTCCTTGATCATGGCATCCTCGGTATAGTGTTGGGAACCATCAAGTTCAATGATCAGTTTTGCCTTTGCACAATAAAAATCTGCGATATACTGACCCAGGATTTTTTGCCGTATAAAGCGAACAGGATAACCACGGAGGTAATCGTACCAGAGATGGCGTTCCTCTTTTGTCATCTCGGCACGAAGCTGTTTTGCCTGCGGAATCAACTGTTTGTTGTGTTTGGAGCGCATACAATCCCTCCGTCACGGCTTCGCCGTGCCACCTCCCTTTGCACAAGGGAGGCTTTTGTTGGCTTCCCCCCTTGCGCCATGAAATGGCGCAATGTGGAGGTGCAGGAGGCACTGCCTCCTGCCGGGTTTCCAAAGGGCAGAGCCCTTTGGCCCACGGAGTGCGTCCCCCCCGTTACCCGCGTGTCGCCGTATCGCTCAGCTCCAGGCCTTCGTTGTTTTCGCAGGCCAGACGGATGGACCAGTCGTTTTCGAAGAGGAGTACTTCGCGGTCAGAGGAGTCGAAAGCGCGACCGGAGGTGGAGGTGATCTTGAGATCCTCCACGGGCTTGGGGGTCTTGGTGACCCAGCGCACGTAGCGGAAGGGCAGGCGGTCCATCAGCATGGTAACGCCATACTCGGTTTTGAGGCGGTGTTCGAGGACTTCAAACTGGAGCACGCCGACCACGCCTACCAGGAATTCTTCGCGTCCGGTCTCGGTGCGGCGGAAGGTCTGGATAGCGCCTTCCTCGGCCAGCTGGTAGATGCCCTTCAAGAACTGCTTGCGCTTCATGCTGTCCTCGGGGCGCACCCGGGCGAAGTGCTCCGGAGCGAACACGGGGATGGACTGGAACTGCAGCTTGGGGCCGGTGGTGAGGGTATCGCCCAGGCGGAAGCAGCCGGGGTCAAACAGACCGATGATATCGCCTGCATAGGCGTTTTCCACGGCCTCGCGCTCGTCTGCCATGAACTGCTGGGGCTGCTTCAATTGCATCTGCTTCTGGGTGCCGGAATGGTAGACCGTCATGTTTTTCTCGAATTCGCCGCTGACGATGCGCACAAAGGCGAGGCGGTCGCGGTGAGCCGGGTTCATGTTGGCCTGAATCTTGAAGATAAAGCCGCTGAAATAGGGATCGGTGGGGTTGACTATGCCGGTATCGGCTTCCCGGGGCAGGGGCGGGGGCGTGATGTCCAGGAAAGCTTCGAGGAAGGGCTCCACGCCGAAGTTGGTCACAGCAGAACCGAAGAACAGCGGGGTCAGCTGACCGGACAGCACCGCATCCAGCTGGAAAGGGTCGCCCGCTTCGTCCAGCAGCTCGATCTCATCCCGGAGACGATCCCGGTAGTGCTGGGCCAGCGCCTTCTCGCACTCGGGGCTGTCCAGCGGCACGCTCAGCTCGTCGGCAACGCTCATGCCGTGGTTGCCGCCGGAATACAGCAGCACATGCCCATCCTTGCGCTGGTACACGCCCTGGAAATCGCCGTCCACGCCGATGGGCCAGTTCATGGGGCAGGAACGGATGCCCAGCACATTTTCCAGCTCCTCCATCAGCTCAAAGGGATCCTTGGCGGCCCGGTCCATCTTGTTCACGAAGGTAAAAATCGGGATGCCGCGCATCCGGCACACCTTGAACAGCTTGATGGTCTGGGCTTCCACGCCCTTGGCGGCGTCGATCAGCATGACGGCAGCATCGGCTGCCACCAGCACGCGGTAGGTGTCCTCGCTGAAGTCCTGATGGCCCGGGGTATCCAGAATGTTGATCCGGTAGCCGTCAAACTCAAACTGCATCGCGCTGGAAGTAACGCTGATGCCGCGCTGCTTTTCGATCTCCATCCAGTCGGAGGTGGCGTGGCGCTCGGCCTTGCGGGCCTTGACGCTGCCCGCCTGACGGATCGCGCCGCCATAGAGCAGCAATTTTTCCGTCAGCGTGGTTTTACCAGCGTCCGGGTGAGAGATGATGGCAAAGGTACGGCGTTTTTCGATCTGTTCCAATGCCTGCTTGCTCAGTTGGGTCATGGGGATGGTTTCCTCGCTTCCTGACATATCGTTCGATAATGGTTGATACAACTCTGAATTGTACTATAACGATATATGATGTGTCAATGTTGGATGGGGCGAATCCATTGACAGATGAACAAAATTCTGCCGCCTCCGGAAAGAAAACATCATCCCGCTCCTCTGCGCTTGGGCGATGAGGGCGGGATGATGGAAAAATGAGAAAATAGAAGGTTTTCAGGTAATGGAGAGGAGGGGCCGATTGCGTTTCTTCATTATATATCAAATATTGCTGTCGTCGCGCTTGTCGGTCTGGCCCTCAAAGAAGCGGTAGTATACCGTATCCGGCTCCATGGTGATGCCGTTGGCATGGGCCAGCTCATCCACGGTGACCATCATGTAGCCGTTTTCCCACAGGTATTCGGTAAAGATGGGCACGGCTTTGTAGAGATAATCGCCGGTGTCGTGCATGAGGATCACGTCGCCGTCCTGCACATTGTTGCGGATGGAATAGAAGATGCGTTCCGGCTTTTTGCCGGTGTAATCATAGGTATCCACGCTCCACTGGATAATGGGCAGGCCGATGCCGGCCTCGATCCACGGGGGATAGGTGCCGCCGGGGGCGCGGAAGAGGGCGGCAGGCTCGCCGATGTAGCGCAGGGTCTGCTCGTTGTGGCGGGTGATCTCCCGGCGGCGGCTGTCCTCGCTGAGGGCATAGCCGCTGGAATGGGTGAAGCTGTGGCTGGCAATGATGTGGTTCTGGTCAAACTGGCGCATGAGCATGTCCGGGTTCATCTCGATATGAGCGCCCTCGGTGAAGTAGGTGACCCGGACGCCTGCCCGGCGGAAAGCGGAAAGGGCAGCGGGGGAGCGGTCATAGTTGGGGCCGTCGTCGCAGGTGAGAGCCACCATCTTCCAGTCGGTGTTGTCGGTCTGAGCGCGGGCGGTATCGGTCATCATGTCCCAGAGTTCATCATAGTAGAAGCGCACGTGCATCAGGCCGGGGCGGTCGGGGTATACCAGACGGGCCGGATAATGCAGGGTCAGCTCCATGGCGCTGAGGGTAAAGGATGCGCTTTGCAGGGCTTCCAAAGTGGTCAGCTCCGCGATGGCTTCCGGGTTGCGGGGATCATCGGGGAACAGGCTGCTGATGTGGGTTTCGGCGCGCTCGGCAAGCAGTTCCCAGGCAGGGCTGTCCTCGTGGAAAATATCGGTGAGGCTGATCTCCTCCCCGGTGAGCAGGTCGTACACGCCGGTGGTGAAGGGAGCATCCTGCTGCACGCGCTGGAAGGTGTGGCGGGCAATGACCATGGTGCTCAGCCAGCTGTCACCGGTGAAGGTATAGACGGTCTCAATGTCCAGACGGCTGTTGCGCTTGGCGTTGTTGTCCGGGCAGGGCTGCATCAGGGGACGGAGGGCAGCATCGTAGTCGTCCGTGCGCTGACGAAGAATCTGATTGATCTGCTCATTGCAGGTGATCAGGTATTCCTTGCTGATATAGTAGCTGTTGTCCTCTTCCTTGCGCTCGGTGAACTCCACCGTGGCGTGGAACAGCTCCGGGCAGTCGGTGCGCTTTTCGGCTGCAGCAGGCAGGGCGGAGCACAGCAGAAGGAACATAAGAAGAAGGGAAAGAAAGCGTTTTGTCATGGAGGTTCATCCTTTGCGGTTTGATTCGGTTTGAAACGTTTCTATTATATATGGAGAGAAGGTGTGCGTCAAAGGGGAGAGTGACACAGAGAAAATGGAAAAGAAAATATGACGGAAAAAGAAAGAAAATGGAGGAAGAAAAAGGGCTGTAAAGGGGAAAACAGGGGATTCGGAGCATGTTTTTCAAAAAACGTATGTTGTGGAAACCCTTACAAATCAACACTTTTGAAACAATTTCAAAAAAAGTTCAAAAAAATCTGAAAAAAGGTGTTGACAACCCATAGGAAGGGTGGTATTATGTACAAGCTCGCTCGAGAGCACCGAACCTTGAAAACGATACAGAGTAAAGAAACGCAAGAACGACAGTCAAGAATTTTGA
>SVGQ01000102.1 GCA_015056245.1 Clostridiales bacterium
GGCGGCGGCCTGCGCTGGCCTCAATAAACGCCATGATGGCCCCGATATCCGGCGCAAAGCCGGTCTCGGTGGGGCAGTTGAAGTCCGGATGGGTGGCGATGTAAGGCAGACCGGCACGTACAAGGTCGCACACCCTGGTCATCTTGGCATAGTCCAGCGTGGTGTCATAAGCGATGAGCACATAGTCGGGGTTGTCGTCATCCATGGGCAGGCCCATCTGAGCCAGCTCGGCCTTGTACAGGTCATTGCCCAGCACGAATGCCTTCTTGCCGGGGAAGGTGCGCAGGCAGTACCGGCCTGCGGTCTGCCCGGAGGTGAGCACCTGAAGGAAGGGCTCCGTCACGCCCATGCGGCGCAGTTTTTCCACATACACCTGTCCGGATTTGGAAGAATTATTGGTCACAAACAAAGCGCTGCGGCCCGTTTCCCGGAGTTTTTCAAGGAAAGCCAGCGAACCTTCCAGCAGCTGGTCGCCCAGATAGAAGGTTCCGTCCATATCCAGCATAAAGCAGCGGATGGGCGCAAGGGTATCGCGAAGATTGGTATTGGGCATGGCGGGTCAGCTCCTTCAGTATTGTTGACAGAAATGGAACGCGCCCTCATTGCGGGGCCGACAGATCCATTTAGGGATCCGCATTCCGAAGCAGGGCTGGCGGGCGCAGCAGCGCCCATTGCCACTTCCGGCAGGAGGGGATCATCTGCCGGATGCGGAGAATTCGCCCATCTTATTTGTATATTGTAGCACAGGGGAATAGGCGGGGCAAGGGACGGATGGTAACAATTCTCATCCCGGCAACAAATTCACCCATTCGGAGGCATCTTTACCGCATCTTAGCCGCCAGCAGCGCTGCGCTGCCGGAAAAGTCCATACCCATTCCCGTTTCCCACCTTGCCATTCCAAGGCGGGAATGCTATAATGACTCTGTATGATGTCGGCAGGTACTGCCGCTTACGGAGGAGGAAAAACCTTGGATATCCTTGCAATTCTCAAAGAGCTGTTCGCTGGCGTGATCTCGATGGTCTCCGTGGACGGTCTCAAGACGCTGGCTATGTTCGTCATCGCCGGTGTGCTGATCTATCTGGCTATCAAGAAGGACTATGAACCCGCGCTGCTGCTGCCCATCGGCTTCGGCGCTATCCTGGCGAACCTGCCCGATGCCGTGGTGCTGGGCGAGGACGGCTTCCTGAAGGTGCTGTTTAATGCCGGTATCGCCAACGAGCTGTTCCCCATCCTGATCTTCATCGGCGTTGGTGCCATGATCGACTTCTCCCCCCTGCTGAAGGATCCCAGCATGATCTTCTTCGGCGCGGCAGCTCAGTTTGGTATCTTTGCGACCTTCCTGGTCTCTCTGGTGCTGATCCCCATCGTGCTGCCCGCTACCGCCGGCGATGAGAACCTGATCCTGCGCCTTGCTTCCGCTATCGGCATCATCGGCGCTGCCGACGGCCCCACCACCCTGTATGTTGCCAACCACTTCAAGCTGGTTGAATACATGGCCCCCATCAGCGTGGCTGCCTACAGCTACATGTCTCTGGTGCCGGTCATCCAGCCCCCGGTCATCAAGGCACTCACCACCAAGAAAGAGCGCATGATCCGCATGAACTACAACGAGGAGCGCGCCTCCAAGCTGGCCCTGATCCTCTTCCCCATCATCGTGACCGCTATTGCCGGTATCATCGTGCCCATGAGCGCGCCCCTGGTCGGCTCCCTCATGTTCGGCAACCTGATCCGTGAGTGCGGCGTGCTGGAGCGCCTGAGCAAGACCGCCCAGAACGAACTGGCCAACCTGGTCACCATCCTGCTGGGCATCACCATCGGCGGCACCATGGTGGCTGAGAACTTCCTGCGTCTGGATACCCTGCTGATCATGGCGCTGGGCCTGTTCGCCTTCGTGTTCGACACCGCCGGCGGCGTGCTGTTTGCCAAGCTGCTCAACGTGTTCCGCAAGGAAAAGATCAACCCCATGGTGGGCGCAGCCGGTATCTCTGCCTTCCCCATGAGCGCCCGCGTCATCCAGAAGCTTGCCAAGGAAGAAGACCCCTACAACTTCATCCTGATGCAGTCCATCAGCGCCAACGTGTCTGGTCAGCTGGGCTCCATCGTGGCTGGCGGTATGGTGATCACTCTGGTGACCATGATGCTGGGTGGCGTGTAATCGCTCCTTTTGCTCAATCGCAACTTACTTGAAGGAAGGATAAACGACTATGATGAAATGGTTTATGGCGCTCACTGAGAGCGTTGAACCCGTGGCTGAGGTTGTGGAAACTGCCGCTGTCAGCAACAGCGCGCTGGTGGAAATGCCCCTGTTCACCAAGGGCCTGCTGACCACCGCCATGGGTCTTCTGGGTGTGTTCCTGGTGCTGACGCTGTTCTTCGTGACCATCAAGCTGATGCAGAAAATCGGCACCAAGGAGTCCTCCCAGGAATAAGGAGGGACCCCCTATGTACACAAGGCAAGACCAACAACAGGCTGCCCGTCAGACCAGGCAGCGCACACTGACCGCTTTTGTGCCTGCGGCTGTGGTATTCGCTTTGGCGGTGATTCTTTTCATCATCGGCAGGGCAAACCGCAGCGAGCACATGTGGAAGGTGACCGCTGCCCTGACGGTGCTGGCCGGCGCGTACGCCACGTTTTTCTACGGCGTGTACGCCAAACCCATGCGGGATTACCGCAACCACATCAACTACATGCTGGATGGCCGCCTCCGGGAGACCACCGGCTACCTGATCGACTTTTCCGAAAACCTGTCTGAGCGCAACGGTGTGGACTGCCACGCCTTGATGATCAACGTTGGCGAAAAGGACGACCGGGAGGATGACCGCCTGTTCTACTACGATGTGAAAAAGCTGCCCCTGCCCGTTGAACTGGGCAAGAAGGTGACCATCGTCAGCAACGACCGTATGGTGTCGGACATCCGGGAAGCGGAATAACTGCATAGTGAAGCGCCCTCTGCTGAAAAGCAGAGGGCGCTTCAGGTCGTCAAAAAACACGCCTACGGCGGCTTTTTTGACGAGGCTTGCACCGTTTGCCTACGAGCCTTTGGCTCGCCGGGCGGCAAACGGCGATAGGAATTCCTTGCTACGCAAGGGTTCCGAAACCACCGCACATGTCGCTGGTTTCGGTTTGGCAATTGGAGGGCTGCGGCCCTCCAATACCTCCATGGGTTTTTCGACAGTCTGAAGCGCCCTCTGCTGAAAAGCAGAGGGCGCTTTATAGTATTGAATAATCGTAGAGTGCAGGGGGATCATCCCCCTGCCGGAGCGCGAGGCAGAGCCTCGCAACCCCCTGCGCCGTGGGCATACAGCAGGGCATCGTAATCCCGGATACTGGCGATGAACAGCCCGCCTTGCGCCAGCTGACCCATGATGCTTCTGACGGCTTTCTCCAGCGCGCCTTCCGTGAGCATGTGGGGCAGGGCGTTGTCCATGCAGATAATGAGTTCAAAGGGCTGAGAAAACGTATCGGACAGGGCGCAGAAGTCGGCGTGCTCAAACTGGATGTTCACCTGATTCTGCCGCGCCCGTTCTCTGGCCTGAGCCAGCTCGCCAAGACTGATATCCGAGGCGGTGACGGGATAGCCAAGGGCAGCCAGACCAATGGCTTGTGTGCCGATGCCGCAGGCGCAGTCAAGGATGCGGGCGGAGCGGTCAAACCCCTGAGCGGCAAAGAGACGATCCAGCATGACCGCCTGCTCCCGGGTGGTAGCCTGCCAGTCCTGAAACAGCTTGTCGTATTGGGATGTCATGCTATCGCAAAAAGTTTGGGTGATATTCATGAAGGTCCTGTCCCCTTCCGGTTGATCTGGTTAATCCGTAGGTGTTTTATCACAGCCGGGATGAGAGAACAACAAGACCGGGGTACGGTCGGGCTGCTGGTCATGTACAGCCTGACGGGGCGATGAAGGCAGTACGGGAATGAATGCCGACGGAATGCTGCCGGCGAATTTCCGTGATTCTGCGAAAAAAGAGCGGTTGCCGTGCCACAGCTCAGCAACCGCTCTTCACTTGATCCCGTTATGGATTTTTCCGCTTGATGGGGAACATCAAGTCGATTTGTCCGTCAGCGCCGTCCTTGGGCCAGTTCAGATGGGCGGACCGGATCCAGTTCAGGTGCTCCTCCAGGCAGCCGCCCATGGTATTCTCATCCCCGCGCCAATCGATAGCAAACTCATCGCTGGCCTCCACCCACTTGTTCAGTTCCCACCAGTACTGGAACTCCGGAAACCGGATGGTCAGCACCGCATAGAGACCGCCGGCAAACTGCTTGCGGGTCATATCCTCCGGCAGGGGGAAATCTTCTGGGATGGTGACCCAGTCCTCATATCCGTGGAGGCCATCCGCCAGAATGCCGGGGTTGGGATGATTGAAGCCGAACATCCGGGCATCGGGCTTGGCATCGTAAAGCTTGCTTTCCTGAACGAAACGGCTCACCCGGTCACCCACCACTTCCTCCGGATCATTGCCAATGTAGTGGTAGCTGGCAACCGTCATGGGCGGCAGATGTACGATACGTACATTCAGTTTTTCGGTCTGTACAGGGCTGGTATGGTTCTGTTCGGTCACGGTTCCTTCCTCCTTCAAACCAGTCTTTGCAGGGGCAAGAACATCCGTCAGGGCCAGCAGTTCCGGGCTGGTCAGGTATGCCGGGTCGCCTGCATGCTCCTCCAACCGGGTCAGAATCCCCCGGATGGTCATCAGCGCTGCTGTTTCCTGATCCAGCTGGGCAATGTGGCTGCGGAAGATCGCCTGCCTGCGGGACGGATCCTGATCCTGCAGAATGAGGGCGATCTCCTTGAGCGGAATCCGCAGCTTGCGCAGCACCAGTATCTGCACAAGACGGGCCACCGCCTTGGTGTCATACACCCGGTAGGCGTAGTCTTCCAGCCGGGTGCTGCTGAGCAGACCCATCTTTTCATAATGGCGCAGCATCCGCGCGGATACGCCGCATGCCCGGGAAACCTGTGTAACGGTCATCAGCTGATTCATGCTCCTGCCTCCTTTCAGATGCAGTATAAAGGGCGACACCGTGTCCGAGTCAAGGATCTTTTTGGGCAGAGGAAGGATAAACGTTACGCCTTGTCCGCACAGCCTGCCACCACCAGCAGCGTGCCCTCCTTCACTTCAATAACAGGCTGGCTGGCTTCATAGGCGTTGCTGACACCCAAAGGCCAGTCGCAGGTCAGTTCTGCGTTTTCCAGAGGGTAGCTGAGGCCTTGCAGCGTGATGCCCCGGGCGATCTGTCCATGGCAGAAGACGCTCACCAGCGTGCCCTGGGCAGCAGGGGGCAATTCCAGCCGCCCGTTAGCCACAGCATAGGCAGTATAGCCCGGGTCGATGAGCCGCACCCCGGCGCCCATGCCAGCATACTGGCCCATGGACTGAAAATTGGCCAGCAGGTGATCAATGCGCCCGCCGCCGCAACCATACAGGGCAAAATCCCGATAGCCCCGCTCCCAGCCCACACGGAGGGCAAGGCCGGTATCGGTATCATCCTTGCGTACGGGATGGCGCAGCAATTCCACACCGCTGAGCCGGGGCGGTTCCCCCAGCGAATCAAAATCTCCCAGCAGGATATGGGGCATGATGCCGATCTGCTGCAAATACCGGTACCCACCATCCGCAGCGATCACCAGATCGCCGGGCTGAGGCGAAAAATGCCGGGGCGTAAACTCTCCGGCCCCGATGATGTAACAGGTTGCCACTATGCATCCCTCCAGATGGGATGAGTATACCCTTTGGGCATGGTTCCGTCAATGGGGCTGTAGGCAAAGGGCGAATGGGATCAGACAGATGATCTTTGCGGTATTATCTTTAAAATATCATATTGTAATATATAATACTATAAACATAATACTTGACAGATAATATACATCGTGATATTATCACTTCAACAAGTAAAGGGGGTTTTTATCATGTCCGACAAGAAAACCAACGCTGTCAACGAGATGCTGCGCCTGCCGCTGGCGGAACAGTGCGACCGGGATCTGGCGGCGCTGCTGAAACAGGATGGCAAGGTCACGCTGGTGATGATTGACCTGGACAACTTTCTGCAGGTCAATGACAATTATGGTCATGCCGAAGGCGACAAGGTGCTGATCGCCACGGGCGAATACCTGAAAGCCGCCCTGCCCGGGGATGCGGCCCTCTACCGCTACGGCGGCGACCAGTTTGCCATCCTCTTTTCCACTGGCTATGAGAAAGAAGATGTATTCCTGCAGATGGAGCGTATTCGTTCCGGATACGACTGTCCCCTGCCCAATGGCAAACAGACCCTGTCCATGGGCATTGCTTCCTCCCCTGAGGACGGGGAGCAGGCTGGAGAAATCGTCCGCAAGGCCGATGCCGCCATGGTGCGGGCCAAGCTGAACGGACACAACCGCGTCTGCCTTGCCCGGGAGGAAAAGATGGTGGTCAAGACCGCCCATTACCCGCAGGATATGCTCCACCGGCTCACCAAGCTGAGCAAGCGGGAAGGCGCCAGCGAGGCCATTCTGCTGCGGGAGGCGCTGGAACAGCTTTTGCGGAAATACGATGCCTGATCCAGACAACAGGAGGCGATCTCTATGTGGAACGATCTGACCCGGGAATGGCAGCAGACCTTTGAGCTGGCCTGGGAATCCTTTTGCAACGGCAGCATCCCCATCGGCGCGATCCTCTTTGATGAGGAAGGCCGCGTGCTCTCCACCGGGCGCAACCGGATGGGGGAAGATCATGTACCCAACCGTCGCACCGCCCACGCGGAAGCTGAGTGCGTCCGGAATCTGGATACGGACCAGCACCCCGAATGCGACCGCTATCATCTCTACACCACCATGGAGCCCTGCCCCATGTGTCTGGGCACCATCGTGATGGGCGGCATCCGCAGCATTCACATCGCCGCCCGCGACTGTTATTGCGGCGCAGTCCATTACCTGATGGAGGACCCGTTTCTGCACAGCAAATCCGTGCGGATCCGGATGGGCAGCTTCGAGATGGCCCGGGTACAGATCGTGATGCAGACCTATCACGAGTACCGCCGGTATCCTGATGCCAGCCGGGTACTTTTCGCCTTTGCCAAGGAGTATCCCAGTGCCGTGGCGCTGGGCAGGCAGTTGTTCCAGCAAGGAGTATTGGATGATTATGCGCGCAGCGCAACCCCTTTCGCCGCTGTGTATGATGCCATTCTTCAACAGCTGGGCAGCAAATGACCCCTTGACAACCGTTGCTGCTCTGCGCTATACTTTTTCCCGTGCCAAGTGCACAAAGGGGTGCTGACGTACGTCGGCTGAGATCGGGTGTGTGCCCGGGACCCTGGAACCTGATCCGGGTAATGCCGGCGTAGGAATCAACGGAATAACGTCCATTGAGCCCGCGCTGCCTTTACCCCGCAGCAGCGGGTTTCGTTTTATACGAAAGGGGCGGTATTTCATGAATCAACGGAAATTGAGACAACTGGTGGAATGTGCCATACTGATCGCGATCGGCACCGTGCTGAGCCTGTTCGACTTCAAAGGCCCATGGGCCCTGGGCGGCGGCATCACCGTGTGCAGCATGCTGCCGCTGGTGATGATCGCTCACCGGCACGGCGCAGGAATGGGCATCGTCAGCGCGCTGGTGTACAGCCTGATCCAGCTGCTGCTGGGTCTGAACAACGTCAGCTACGCGCCCGATGCGCTCACTGCCATCGGCATCATCCTGCTGGACTATGTGGTGGCCTTCACCCTGATCGGCTTTGCGGCCTGCTTCAACAATGTCATCCAGAACCGCCGCTGGTCCATCGTGGCGGGAATCGTGGTCACCTTTCTGGGACGGTTTGTGTGCCACTATCTCAGCGGCGTGCTGATCTGGGAGGCCATGTGGCCCAACGAACTGGGCTGGGCCAGCAGCCTCTGGTCCCTTGCCTACAACGGCTCCTACATGATCCCGGAGATCATCATCACGGCGATCGTGGCATGGCTTAGCTATGGGCCGCTGAAAAAGTACTGGCACGGTGAAGACCTGCCCAAAGCGCGGTAATGGAAAACCCGGCGGAGATTGCTGCTCTCCGCCGGGTCAGCTCGTCAAAAAACACGCCTGCGGCGGCTTTTTTGACGACTTTTGCACCGTTTGCCTAGGAGCCTACGGCTCCCCGGGCGGCAAACGGTGATAGGAATCCCTTGCTACGCAAGGGTTCCGAAACCACCGTACACGCCGCTGGTTTCGGATTGGCAATCGGAGGGCTGCGGCCCTCCGATACCTCTGGGACTTCTTTGACAGTCTGACCCGGCGGAGATTGCTGCTCTCCGCCGGGTTTTTTTGCTGAAATTAAAAAGTAGGGCTGGGCTGGTCAGTGCCCAGAACACCGACTGATGTTTCGGCACCTGTTCCCCGCACGCTTTCAAAAAACCAAGCGGGGAGCGATGCTCCCCGCTGCAATGATATCTTAGATGCCCAGCAGATCGCTGTAGGCCTTGAGTGCGCCGTCGGTCTCACCCTTGAGCACGCGGGTAGCCAGCACTTTGCCCAGCTGCACGCCTTCCTGATCAAAGCTGTTCAGGTTCCAGACGAAGCCCTGGAACATCACCTTGTTCTCGAAGTGAGCCAGCAGCGCACCGAGGGCTTCGGGGGTCAGCTGCTTGCCGATGATGATGCTGGAGGGACGACCGCCGGCGAAATACTTGTTGCGGTTGTCATCCTGCTTGCCGCAGGCAAAGGCGATGATCTGAGCAGCCACGTTGGCGCACAGCTTCTGCTGGCTGGTGCTGCCCTGAATATTCACATCCACGCCCATCTGGCTGTTCTTGAAGCCCACGAACTGCAGGGGGATGATATCCGTGCCCTGATGGAGCAGCTGATAGAAGGAATGCTGACCATTGGTGCCGGGTTCACCGAAAATGACGGGGCCGGTCAGGTAGTTCACGGGCTCGCCAAAGCGGTTGACGGACTTGCCGTTGGATTCCATATCCAGCTGCTGCAGGTGAGCCGGGAAGCGGCTCATGGCCTGGGAGTAGGGCAGCACGGCGGTGGTGGGATAGCCCAGCACATTGCGCTCGTACACGCCGATCAAAGCATCCAGCATGGCAGGGTTCTTGAGCAGATCCTCGTTCTTGGACAGGGCATCGGCCTCGGCAGCGCCGCTGAGGAACCGTTCGAACACTTCGGGGCCAAAAGCCAGAGACAGCACAGCGCCGCCCACGCCGGAGGTGGAGGAGTAGCGACCGCCGATGTAGTCATCCATGAAGAAGGCAGCCAGATAATCGGAGCTCTTGGCAAGGGGAGAGGTTTCGCTGGTAACGGCGATCATGTGCTTGGAAGCATCCAGACCAGCCTTGGCAAGGGCGTCCTTCACGAAGGATTCGTTGGTGAGGGTCTCCAGCGTGGTGCCGGACTTGGACACCAGCACGAAGATGGTGTGAGCCACATCGATCTTGCTCAGCACGCCGGCGGCGTCGTCGGGGTCCACGTTGCTGATGAACTCAGCCTTCATCTTGAAGGTATTGTTCACCTTGGCCCAGTTTTCCAGCGCCAGATACATGGCGCGGGGGCCCAGGTCGCTGCCGCCGATGCCGATCTGCACCACGGTGGTGAACTTTTCGCCAGCGGCGTTGGTGATCTCGCCAGCGTGCACTTTGTTCGCCAGATCAGCGATCTTGCGCTGCTGCTCCAGATAGAAGGCGCGCTTGTCAACGCCGTCAGCCACCACATTGTCGCCCAGCTGACCGCGGGTCAGGTGGTGCAGCACCATGCGCTTTTCACCGGTGTTGATCACTTCGCCGTTGTAGAGGGCGGCGAACTTTTCGGTCAGCTGTGCTTCCTTGGCAAACTGGGCCAGCACAGCCAGAATATCATCGTCCACGGGACGGGCGCCAAAGTTAAAATCCAGTTCAGCCCCCATGGGTACCGTGTAATTCTTTACACGCTGGGCGCCGTTGTCACCGGACATGGCGGCAGCCAGATCCACAGGCTTCGTATTCAAAAGATCCTGATAAGAGGTCAGCGCGTCCATGTTCTTCCAAGCAATCATTTTGGAAATCCTCCTTGCATCAATGCAATCAACTGATTCAGTCAAAGGAATCTGACACAAGCACTATACTATCAATCCGGGAAAATTTCAAGGTTTTGGACGCACTTCCTCTGGAAAAAACACAGGGTTTTTGATTGGCAAAACGCACAGGCCGCACCCTGCGATTCTGTACCCATTCCCTGGGGTACAGGGGAAAACCGAGCATTTGATGAAGCCTCCCATTCCCTGCAAGCAGCACAGGGAATGGGAGGCTTCCTGATGGATCACACTGCGCATACGCCCTGACCCGGCGGCACGTTCGACCCGGCTGCGCTGAGCTCCTCGCCCAGACAAGCCAGCACCTCGCTCTCGCCCAGAACTTCCCGCTCCAGAAGCAGCCGGGTGAGACGTTCCCACTGGGCACGATGGGTGCGCAAAAGCCCGGCAGCCAGCTGCTGACCCATGCTGAGCCAACGCTGGGCGGCGGCATCCTTCTGGGGCTGGGAGAAGAAATAGGGTTCCTCTGTGCCGGGAAGCATGCCCCACTCG
>SVGQ01000103.1 GCA_015056245.1 Clostridiales bacterium
TTTGCCAGCAGCTGGAACACATTGACCTTGCTGAAATCCCCCACGCCGGCGATACCGTTGTAACCCTGACTGATCGCAGCGCCGCCGATAAGCAGGGCCAGCTTTACCATGACTGCATACAGCAAAAGCCCGGCGATCAGCAGGCATAGGGCTTTGCCGATCAGACACCACAGCTGTTTTGGGGACACGGCGTTGTCCAGCAGATGCATGATCACCAGCAGTACGCACAGCGCAGCCGCAGCGGCAAAATAAGCAGGATACAGACCTACGCTCATCATCAATACCGGAATACCTGCCAGAAAGCCGAAACGGAAACGCTGCAAAAGCCATACCGACAGGGTTGCCAGCAGGAAACCCAGCATGTAGATATCGATCACATGCACATAGGTGGCAGTTTGAGCGGTAACAGCAGCATTGGTGAGGATCACACAGCAGAGCAGCGCCAGATGACCTGCTTTGCGGATCTTCATCATGGAAGCGATCAGGTTGGCGCTGATGGCTGCGTACAGAATGCAGTACAGTCCCAAAAGCCACGGCACGGTATAGCGTCCCCGCAGGTAGTAATACACGGGGATCATGAACCGTCCAAGGCTGATCTGCCACTTCACATCATTGGTGAACAGCATGAGGGAGTCCTGTGAAAAGCCGATGCCTGTATAGAAATATCCATGAGCCGCAAACCCTGCCGCCAAAGAAACGGCAAGGCAGAAGAAAAAACGGATATGCTTCTTCAGAAAGGCGCTCAGGGAATCCCAGTCCATGCTTTGCATCGTTTGCATTTGATCCTCCGGAATCAGCGATCCACCACCGGATCATCGCCGTTACGGTTCAAGTAGCGGTCAATGATAAAGCGGGGACGGTGCTTGGTTTCGTTGTAGATTTTGCCGATGTATTCGCCGATCACGCCCAGGGACAGCAGTTGGATGCCGCCGATCAGCCAGATGGAACCCAGCATGCTGGTCCAGCCAGCCACAGTGTTGCCGGTGATCCACGCAATAAGGGCGTAGAGCAGCATAAACAGCGACACAATAAAGATAACAAATCCAACGCTGGTGATAAGCCGCAGGGGCTTGACGGAGAAACTGGTGATGCCGTCGATGGCAAAGGCCAGCATCTTTTTGAGAGGGTATTTGCTTTCACCGGCGAAGCGCTCGCTGCGGTCGTAGTACACCACGTCGCTTTGGAAGCCCACCAGCGGCGCGAGGCCGCGCAGGAACAGGTTCACTTCCCGGTATTCCGCCAGCGCGTTCAGCGCACGGTTGGACATGAGCCGGTAATCGGCGTGGTTGTAGGTGATATCCACACCCAGCCCCTTCATCAGGCGATAGAAGAACAGAGCAGTCTCCCGCTTGAACCAAGTGTCGGTTTCCCGCTTGTTGCGCACGCCGTAGACGATCTCGCAGCCTTCATTGTACTTTTCAATGAAGTGGTCCATGGCATCCATGTCATCCTGAAGGTCCGCATCCATGGAGATGGAGATGTCGCAGCGGTTGCGGGCAGTCATCAGACCTGCCAGCAGGGCATTCTGATGGCCCCGGTTGCGGCTGAGCTTCAAGCCTTCAAACAGGGGATTTTCCTTGTGCAGCTCAGTGATCATTTCCCAAGTGCGGTCTTTGCTGCCATCGTTGACCAACAGAACCTTGCTGTCCTCGGTGATCAGGCCCTTGTCCATCAAGCTGCGCATTTTTTCAATCAGCCTTTTGGAGGTTTCGGGAAGCACCTCTTCTTCGTTATAGCAGGGAATGACGACCATCAAACGGTTTGCCATGGGTTCAGCCTCCTTGGTTCATGGTAAAGGGTTCGCTCAGGACGGTTACGGACTGTTCCTCCGTGTACGCCTGCACCCGGATCTGATAGGTTCCATTCGGCAATTGTTCGCCGGATTTCAGCAGACCATCCCAGTAGAATACGCTGCCGGAAGGGGTAAGCTGCATGGGGCGGGTGGATTGCTTGTGACACAGCCGATGCATGGTTCGGCCTTCCATATCCACAATGCTGACGCTGAGGGCGCATGGGGCATCATGACCGACGAAGATGCATAACTCCCGTCCCGCCTCTGGTGAAAAGACAGAGGGTGCATTCACTTGGATCTGCGGCGGCGCTGTTTCCGGCAGGATGCAGAGCACGCGACCGGCATGGACGGTCAGTTTACTTTCCTCAAGGGAAAACAATTGTACCAGCACATAACCATAGGCATCCTGCGGCAGGTCGCCGATGGATAAAGTGCGCACTTTGCGCCCGGGGGACACAGCGCCCGCCTGATCGCCAAATACGGTGAAGCGTTCTGCTTCATCATAGATGATCTGCGCCTGATCGAATTGCCATTTTCCTTCCCGCTGGTACACGATCTGGTATCCCACCTGCACGGGCCTCATGGCAATGAACTCAATGGTTAGTTCCGGATTGGAACGGCTCAGGATGTTGCCGGAGAAGGTCACATCCATGATTGGGGCTCGGGGGCGGTTGCGCTGGGCGCTCAGGGCGGGATCGTAGCGGAAGATGATGAAATCATCCTTCTGGGGATACACCTGCGGGGTGGAGGCAGCGTGCCCCTGCAGCAGGTGCTGGTGCAATTCCTGCAAGGTGATACAGCTGTCCCGATTCTGGTCTGCGGGATAGTCGAATACGGGACTCAATGCCTGGGTCAGAGCCTGCGTAAAATAGAACGCGCCTTCCTGTGTCCCGCTGTCTTCCCGGTTCCAGTACCAGCTTTCTTCCAGAGCGCCGCTGGAGGTGAGCACCTTGAAATCTTCCCCCAGAAAATACAACTCTTCTGGTTGAAAGGACAGCCCCTTGCCGATAAAAGCACCGGAATTGCAGGCATCCAGAATGAGCACCTTGGTGCCGCAAATGCCATCGAAAGCAGCTTCCAGCTGGGCGGGGGTAATGGAACCTTCCACCACGCCGTCGCTGAGCAACAGCTGGGGTTCAATGCCGCTTTGCGGATCATACAGGCCATGGGTGCTGATATACAGATAGGACACATCCCCATCCTGAGCTTCAGCAAAGGCAGCCTGAATCAGCGCCGTCAGCTGCTGGGAAGAGGTAACAGGTTCGGGCGGCAGCAGGATGGCCTCCAGCGGCGCGGCTGCTCCCTGAAACATTTCCTGCATGGCATACACATTATTGGTGGAGCTGGGGTATGCGCTGGGGCGGGAAACAAATTCGTCCACCCCCACCAGCAGCGCCCTCTCCCGGCGGAGGGGAACTTCCTCGGTATGGGCACAGGGCAGAATGCAGCACAAAGCAAGCAGCAGGCATAAAACCAAGGCGGCTTTTCGGTGCATCAGCCCTCACGCTCCCTTCCTCATGCGAACGGTAGGGTTCTATTGTACACCCTTTCGCCGCTTTCGTACAGCCCGCCAGCGCAAAGGGAAGAAGTTGACAGGCTTCTCAATCGGTTACCAGCCAGCTTTCCCGGCTGTTGTAGCGCTTTTCTTCCAATAGTTCATCAATGGCGCGTTGGGTGTAGAGATTGGCGATCCCGTTGGGGTTGTCCTCGTACATGGCTTCCCGCTGGAACTGCAGCACTGCAGCGCGGGTGTTGCTGCCGTAGGTGCCGGTCAGGTGCCGGTCCTCTAGATAGCCCAGTTCATGAAGTTTTTCCTGCAGCAGGAGCACCTTGTCGCCGGTATTGCCAAAGCGCATGGAGGTACCGATAATATCCTCACACAGGCCATAACCCAGCACCTGGCTGTCATCCAGCGGGTAGTGGTTGCGCTGTACCCGGTCCGGGTTATTGCCTTCCAGCACGTGCACATAGATCTGCCCATCCTCATGGCGGGCGCAGAATTCCACCAGCGCAACGTGCTCGGTGTCACCTGCCTCATTGTAGCTGAAAAACAGCAGATCGCCGCTGCGGGGATGGTATTCGTTCTTCATCAGGTTTCGGTCAGCCCCCTGCAGCCATTGAGGTCCCCAATCCGGGCAGACGGCCTTGCGGAACAGGAAACGTCCCCGGGCAATGAACCATTCCTTGCCGGTGTTTTGTCCGCTGTACTTGGGGTACACCTGATTGAGCAGGGACTGGTCATGGCGCAGGTCGGTCTGATTGACGCACCAGCACACAAATTCAGCGCACCATGCGGCGTTTGGGTCTCCAGCCCATTCACCGTATTTGCTGTAGTTGTTGCTGCCTTCCACATAGCCCAGCTCACTGCGGGCGATGTCCATCAGCAGGGGGACGAATTCAGGACGCTCCGGCTCGGGAAGCACCTCCCAGTTTTCCTCCGGGGACGGCCCAGCATTGGCGGGAGGATTCTCCTGCGCAGCAAGGGATTCTTCCACCGTAACCAGATCCGGAATAGGCGCTGGCGCGTCCTGCGCGAAGGCGGGCAGACAGCCCAGAAAAAGCATGGCGCCGAGCCACAGACTGACGATTCTTTTCATGGGCGTCTCCTCCTTTGCATGGATTATCGTCCGAAGGCTTCAATGCCGCGCAGCAGCTCAAACTCGCGGATAGAGCGGACAGTGGTGAACATCTTGCGGGTCAGAATGGCACCGGAACGGTAGAACAGGCAGATAAAGGGCGTATCGTTGGCAAAGAGCTGCTGGATGGTCTGGCTGGTGTAAGCAAAGTCGGTCTGATCCTCCTGGGTTCGCAGGGTGTCGATCAGACTGGTCATTTCCGATGATACGTAGCGGCAGTAGTTCTGATTGTTGCCTTTGCGCAGGAAGAAGCCGTAATCCGGCACCACATCCATCTGGAAAGCGCACAGGGCCATATCAAAGGAACCGGCTTCCAAAGCGGCCTGCTCCTCGCTGTAGGTCATGGGGGTGACCACCGCTTTGATTTTTACCTCTGCCAGCATATCCACGATCATGTTGGCGGTTTCAAAGCGCACATCGTTTTCCGGGTCTTCATACACATACAGACGCAGGCGCAGATTGCGCTTTTTGCCGTCCATGACCCGGTCCATCACGTTGTCGCCGTCAGTATCCGTCCAACCGGCTTCCTCCAGCAGTTTGATGGCCTTTTCCGGGTTGTAGGTGAAGGAATTCTCCTGATCGTAATACAGCCAGTTGTCCGGGGGGACGGGGGTGTTGGCGTTGATGGTCATACCCATGAACACGTTCTGAGAGATCAGGTTTTTGTTAATGGCGTAGCGGATGGCCTGCCGGACGCGCACATCCTCAAACTCGGGGGCGCTGTTGTTGAGCAGCAGCACTTCCAGCTGACGGGTGGAATAGGCGATGGACAGGGAATTGATACCGCTTTTGTACTGGGCGGCAGCCACAGAACGGGTGATGGCGGTATCCACCTGACCGTACTCATAGGCAGTGATCAGTTCCTTGTTGCTGGGGTACAGATTTGCCATGATCTCCTTGACCTGCGGCTCCATCTGCCACCAATTCTCGTTGGCAGCCAGCCACAGATAGCTGCCGGGAGAGAAGGAACTGACCACATAGGGGCCGGTACCCAGCGGGCTGGCAACTTCCACCTGCGATGCATGCACGACAGGGAATGTCATGCTGTACAGCACGCCGTAATAGTCGCGCTTGGCTTTGACCACAACGGTTTTTTCGTCGGGGGCATCAAAGGAGGATACCATGTAGCGAATGTTCTGGTAAAAGCCTTTGTCTGCCACATCTGCATTGGCCAGATTGAGAATGTAGTTGCCGCTGGCAGCCACGTCCTTAGCGGTAAGGGGCGTGCCATCGGAGAAAGTGATGTTCTCCCGCAGGGTAAAGGTCCAGGTGTTGCCACCGCCGGTTTCTGACCAGGTTTCTGCCAGCAGGGGCTGGGGAATACCGTTGTCATCAATGGTAACAAGGCTTTCGTAGATCAGCCCGTACAGGGAAAGGATATCCCGCTCCTGAGGAATCAGGGGACGGAGTTCGTAGGTGCGGTAGCTGACCAGACCGATCACCAGAGAATCCTGCACGTTTTCCGCAAACGCAAAGGCGGGCAGCAGGAGGATCGTCAGCAGCAGGCACAGCATTCGTTTCATTATTGAGCCTCCGGGATTTCATAATAAAGGCGCTTGTAGGCAGCATAGTCCCGCAGCACGCGGCGGGCATAGGTCTGCGTATCGCCGTAGGGGATGTTTTCAATGGGCAGAGTGCGCCGGTCGGAGGAGTACGTGGAGTTGTTGAGCCAGTTCTGTACATTGGTAGGGCCGGCGTTGTAGGCGGCTGCCACCAGCACAGGGTCTCCCCCGAAGCGTTCGCTCAGCTCGCCCAGATAATAGCAGCCGAAGCGAATGTTGGTTTCCGGGTCGTACAGCATATCGTGGTTGTATCCGGGTACATCCAGCGCCCGGTTCACGTATTCGCCCGTGTCGGGCCGGATCTGCATCAGACCCATGGCTTCTGCGCCGCTCTTCACATGGGGGCGGAAGGAGCTTTCGTTGAGCACGATGGAGGCTACAAAAGCGGGATGCAGATTGTATTGTTCTGCCTGCGCCTCGATCAATTCACGGTACTGATAGGGATGCTCATCGGCTACCTGCTGCTGGGCGGCGGCCCGGGCCTGATAGACCTTGTCCAGTTCCTTGCCGGAATTGAGACGATTGATCCACATCAATACGGACAGCAGTACCAGAATGGATGTGATGATGCCCAGCCATGGAATGTGTATACGTGGGCGCTCTTCAGCCTCTTCCACGGCATAAGCCTGATCGCCTGCCGCCATACCGTAAGGCGCTTGCCACATGGGCTGACCATAGGGGCCTGACTGGCGGGGTGCCGGAGACTGCGTGCCGTATTGCTGGGCAGCCTGCATCCGGGCGGCAGTTTCCTGGGGAGTCAGGGCTCTGCGCTGGGGGAAGGCGTTGCGGGGCGGGGGATAGGATGGAACCGTTTTTTCTTCCGGGGCGGTCTGTTGCTCGGGGACAACGGTCATAGCCCCCCGGCGTTTGCGGAGCATTTGGGCTTCCTGCAATGCATCCAGCCGCTGCTGCTCTGCCAGCAGCTCCGGGGGATATCCGGCTGCTGCATAGACCTCTGCCTGACGCATGGGCACCTGAGGCGCTGGCTGGCGACGCCCGTAGGCGGGCCGTGCAGATTGTTCCTGTGCAGGGGCAGGCGCCATCTGAACCCGGGGCGGCGGGGGACGGCGCACGCTGTCCGGGGTGGTGTTCTGCTGTGCCACCCGGAGCCATTCCGGTATCTGGATCTCCGCGGGCTTCTCAAACTGGGAACCGTCTTCGGTAACGATCTGTGCCCGGCGGCGGGTACGGGTTGCTTTGGGGATGGCATCCTCCGGCTGGGACTGTGCATTCTCCGGGGCAAAATCAGGCTGCTGATGCACAGGGGCGGAGGCTGCAGGCTGCCAGGGTGCGCTGGGTTGCCCGGCGGCAGAAGCATCCATCCGGTTTGCCCGTTGGGGCAGAATAAAGGGGCTGTCCTCACTGGCGGCAGGCAAAACAGACCGGGCTACCTCCGGGCCGCCAGCGGACTGTGTAGGAACAACCCGATGACGGATGCGGGGTTCAGGCCGGCCTCCGATATTCTGCGCCTGCCGTTGGCGCAGCCCTTCTTCTACAGACTGCACATAGGACCAGTCCGTGGGCACGGAATCCTCCTCAAGGCTGCGCCGTGGGGGTTCACTGGGGTACATGGGGTCTCCTTTCGGCCTCAGATGGCATCTGCCTTCCAGGCGTTATACAGCTTAAGCACTTCCTGCTGCAGTTCATCGATGGGTTTGTTGGTGTCCAGCACCACATCGCTGAGCGCTTCTTTTTCGCAAAGCGGCATCTGGCTTTTGATGCGCCCCAGGGCCTGTTCGCGGCCCAGACCGCTGCGGGTGCGCATACGTTCGATCTGCACTTCCTCGGGCGAGGTGGTGCAGACGGTAATATCCGCCAGTTTTTCTGCGCCCACTTCAAAAAGCAGGGGCACATCCAATACAACGATGACAGCGCCCATTTTCCGGCAGGTTTCGATGTCCTCTTTCAGCCGGTCCAGAATGAGGGGATGGGTCACCTTGTTGAGGGTCTCGCGTTCGGCTTCGTTGGAAAACACCAGCGCAGCCAGTACTTCCCTGTTCAGGGTGCCGTCCGGAAAGAATACCAGACGCCCGAACGCCTCACGGATCCCGGGCAGGGCAGCGCCGCCGGGGGCGGTGAGTTCGTGGCTGATGGCATCTGCGTCAATGACGGATGCGCCCAATTCCTTGAACATTTTCGCGACAGTGGTTTTTCCGCATGCGATGCCTCCGGTCAGTCCGATGATCTTCATGGGGATCCCTCCTTGTATCATAAAGGGTTACAGGGGTTCTGAATCAATGGGCAGCGTCCCAGTCCTTGCCGCGGGAGACCTCTGCCACCAGCGGCACATCCAGGGATACGATCTCCTCCATGGTCTGTTGCAAAAGCGCGCTGACCGCGTCCGCTTCCTCCAAGGGGCATTCCACCACCAGTTCGTCGTGCACCTGCAGAATCAGGCGGGCAGCGTAACCTTCGTCGCGCAGACGCTGGCTCACTTTCACCATCGCCAGCTTGATGATATCGGCTGCTGTGCCCTGCACCGGGGTATTCATGGCGGCGCGCTCACCAAAGTTGCGCACATTGCGGTTGGAGGAACGCAGTTCGTACAGTTCTCTGCGACGGCCGTGCATGGTCTGCGCATAGCCGGTCTCGTTACCCAGACGAACGCATTCATCCATAAAGGCGCGTACGCCCGGGTACCGCTGGAAGTAGGTCTGGATGAACTGATCCGCTTCCTTGCGGCTCAAACCGGCATTCCGGGCCAGACCAAACCCACTGATGCCGTACACGATGCCGAAGTTGGTGGCCTTGGCAGCCCGGCGCATGGCGGGGGTCACTTCCTCCATGGACACGCCGTGGATCTCGGCAGCAGTGCGGGTGTGGATATCCTGATTGCGGCGGAAAGCATCGCACATGGCGCTGTCACCGCTGAGATGGGCCAGTACCCGCAGCTCGATCTGGCTGTAGTCCGCATCCAGCAGGATGTGGCCTTCCTTGGCAACGAAGGCCCGGCGGATCTCCCGGCCTTCTTCGGTGCGGATGGGGATGTTCTGCAAATTGGGTTCCAGCGAGGAAATGCGGCCTGTGACCGCAGCGGTCTGGTCAAAGGTGGTGTGTACGCGCCCATCCCGGCTGCGCAGCTTGCGCAGACCGTCCACATAGGTGCTTTGCAGCTTGGTCAGCTTACGGTAGCGAAGCAGCGGCTCGATGGCATCGTGGTAGGGGGCCAGCCCCTCCAGGATTTCTGCTGTGGTGGAATAGGAACCGGTCTTGGTTTTCTTGGGCGCGGGCAGCCCAAGTTTGTCAAAGAGCAATTCGCCCAGCTGTTTGGGGCTGTTCAGGTTGAAGCCTTCCGGGGCGTTGGTCAGGCTCAGGAACTGTTTGCGGCAGCGCTCGATTTCGGCGGTGAACTGTCCGCTCAGGTCATCCAGCACCTGCACATCCACCCAGAAGCCTTCTTTTTCCATATCGAACAGCACCCGGGTCAGGGGCAGCTCCATCTGCTGCATCAATTCGGTCAGGCCGCGGGCTTCCATACGGGCCTGCTGCCGCAGGTACAGGGCATACAGGTCGTGGGCGGTAAGGCCGATAGGAGCTTCTTCCTCCGGCAGACCGTAATCGGCGGCGACCGCCTGAGCCAGCGGGTCGTGCTTGCGGGCAGTGTGCAGCAGGTAGGACCCCAACAGGGTATCCCAATGGACGGCAGGAATAGGCAGCTTGTAGCGGCTCAATTCATGCATCAGGGCTTTGGCACTGTGCAGCACCAGCGGTACTTGCTCCAAAACCGGTTCAAGGGCGGTGAAAATCAAATCCGGATACAAACCGATGCCCATCAGATCCTGCACGATGGGCATGCGCCACAGGGTCATATCGCTGGTGAGCAGGGTGATCTCATCCGGCTGGCTCAGCAGCGCGGCAAAGGCGGGCTTGCTGGCAGCCAGCTGGGCAGCAGCTGCTTTCAGGGATTCGGTATCAGTATAGATGATTTCGCCGGCAACCGGAGCCGCTTTGGGCAGGGAGGCTTCATCCTCGGTCTGCATGGTAACTGCGGCAACAGCTGCGGAGCTGCTCTTACCGGCAGCACGGCGGGCAGCGGCGGTGCCTCTGGGGGCGGGCGCTGCGGAGACAGCGTTGCCTGCAAGCAGAGCTTCCACATTGCGGGCAGTCTGGTTGAGGCCGTACTGCTTGAGCAGATCGATGCCAGCGGACATATCATGCCAGTCGCAGGCAGCAAAATCCGGCTGGATGGGCGCGGTGCGGCGGATGGTGCCCAAGTCCCGGCTGAGCAGAGCCACTTCCTTGCCTACCCTGAGCTTTTCGCCCAGCTTGCCCTTTACCTCATCCGCGTGGGCCAACACATTATCCAGTGTGCCGTACTGAGAGATCAGTTTCAGGGCGGTTTTCTCGCCAATACCCGCAATGCCGGGGATGTTGTCGCTACTGTCGCCCATGAGGCCCTTCATATCGGGCACCTGCTCCGGAGTGAAACCATAGTTGTCCACAACGCCCTGAGCGTCCAAAAGCAGGCTTTCGCTGACACCGTGCTTGGTCAGGATCACCCGGGTGAGACCGCCCA
>SVGQ01000104.1 GCA_015056245.1 Clostridiales bacterium
TAATGATGGAACAGGCGCATGCCGGTGAAGCACATGGCGATGTTCAGCTTGTCGCACTCCTCGATGACCAGATTGTCACGGATGGAGCCGCCGGGCTCGGCGATGTAGGTAGCGCCGCTCATGCGGGCACGCTGGATGTTGTCGGCGAAGGGGAAGAAGGCATCGGAACCCAGCGCAACGCCGCTGATGGTATCCAGATAGGCGCGCTGCTCTTCGCGGGTGAAGGGAGCGGGCTGCTCGGTGAAGTAGCGCTGCCACACGCCATCGGCGCACACATCTTCTTCGTTATGGTTAATGTAGCCATCGATCACGTTGTCGCGGTCGGGGCGGCCCAGTTCGGGCTTGAAGGGCAGGTTCAGCACCTTGTCATGCTGGCGCAGCTGCCAGGTATCGGCCTTGCCGCCAGCCAGACGGGTGCAGTGGATACGGCTCTGCTGACCAGCGCCCACGCCGATGGCCTGACCATCCACCGCGTAGCACACGGAGTTGGACTGGGTGTACTTGAGGGTGATCAGAGCCACGATCAGGTCGCGGATAGCGGATTCGGGCATGTCCTTGTTGGCGGTCACCACGTTGGAGAGCAGCTCACGGTTGATCTCAAAGTTGTTGCGGCCCTGCTCAAAGGTGATGCCGAACACCTGCTTGCGCTCCGCCAGATCGGGCACATAGTTGGGGTCGATCTGCACGATGTTGTAGTTGCCCTTGCGCTTGGTCTTGAGGATCTCCAGTGCTTCGGGTTCGTAGCCAGGAGCGATGACGCCGTCGGATACTTCACGCTTGATCATGGTGGCGGTGGTCACGTCGCACACGTCGCTGAGGGCCACCCAGTCGCCAAAGGAGCACATACGGTCGGTGCCGCGGGCGCGGGCATAGGCGCAGCCCAGAGGAGAATCATCCAGACCCTCGATGTCATCCACGAAGCAGGCCTTCTTCAGCTTGTCGCTGAGCTTGAGGCCAACAGCGGCAGAGGTGGGGCTCACGTGCTTGAAGGAAGCAGCGGCGGGCAGGCCCAGCGCTTCCTTCAGCTCCTTGACCAACTGCCAGGAGTTGAAAGCGTCCAGGAAGTTGATGAAGCCGGGGCGACCAGAGAGGATGGTCACAGGCAGGTCGGAGCCATCATGCATATAGATACGGGCGGGTTTCTGGTTGGGGTTGCAGCCGTACTTCAGTTCAAACTCTTTCATCGTTGGCACTCTCCTTACGCGTTCTTGTTGATCATGCGGCTTTCGCACTCGCCGGTGGCAAGGTCGGTGTAGCGCACATAGAGGGAAATCTTGTTGTTGTCATCCAGCGCATTCCACAGGTCGGTGGTGAAAGCGTCGATGTCGTTATCGATGGCGACACGCTCCGGCTCGCCCTGGAAGGTGGGGATGGGGTTGCCATCGCACACGTAGGTGTGGATGAAGTGGCCCAGACCGCTGAGGGCGGGGTAGGTGAAGGTGTAGCGGTTGCAAGCAGTGCCTTCCGCGTCGGCGGACTTCAAAATGCTCATCTCGTAGGTGAAATCGCCTTCTCCAAAGGTGATCATGCCGCTGATGCGGGGGGTGAAGTTGGGGCCGTCGGGCTCAAACTCGCGGGTGGTCAGGGCCTCGGAGAAGCTCTTGCCAGCCTTGAGGCCTTCCCAGATGGTATCGGTCTGGTCGCCGTTTGTGACGATCAGCTTGTTTTCATAGTTGCGCAGGGCCGCGTAGATGATCAGGGAAGGATCCTCCACCTTGGAAGCGTCGAAGGGCTCGGTGAAGATGGCACCGTCCTTCTCGGTGAAGACGCGGTTGCGGCTGTTGGCACTGCGGCCCATGATGAAGTAAGCGGTGGCGGCCTTCTTGCCGTCGGCGGTCTTGCCGATGACGATGCCACGGCCGGGGTAGGTGTTGCCTTCCAGGCGCTGAGCCAGAGTCTTGATTTCGTAGATGTTCATTTAAGCATCCTCCTGTTCGATCTTGACGATGCGGCCTTCCACGCGGAGACGGCCCTCACAGAAAAGTTTCACCGCTTCCGGAAGCAGCTTCCATTCCGCTTCTTCCATGATGCGTTTTTGCAGCGTTTCGGGGGTATCGCCTTCCAGCACGGGCACGGCTTTCTGGGCGATGATGGGGCCAGCGTCGCATTCCTCGCTGACGAAATGCACGGTAGCGCCGGATGTCTTTACGCCGTAGCTGAGCGCCGCCTCATGCACATGCAGGCCGTAGAAGCCCTTGCCGCAGAAGGAGGGGATCAGCGCCGGGTGCACGTTGATGATGGCGTTGGGGTAAGCATTGGTCAACTCCTCGGTGAAGATGACCATGCAGCCAGCCAGCACCACCAGATCGATGCTCAGCTCGTGGAGTTTGTCCACCAGCGCAACGGTCATGGCGCGGCTGTCAGCGAAGCTCTTGCGGGGCAGCACATAGCCGGGAATGCCTGCATTGGCGGCTCTTTCCAGCGCATACGCCCCTTCCTTGGAGGAGATGACTGCCGCCAGCTTGCCGCCGCCCAGCTCGCCGCGTTTTTCCGCGTCGATGAGCGCCTGCAGGTTGGTGCCGCCGCCGGAGACCAGTACCGCGATGTTCTTCATGGGTTGTCCTCTCTTTCTTTGGCGGGCGTGTCGTCGAAAAACTCGCCTACGGCGACTTTTCCGACGAGGCTTGCGCTGTTTGCCTACGAGCCTTCGGCTCGCCGGGCGGCAAACAGCGATAGGAATCCCTTGCTACGCAAGGGTTCCGAAACCACCGGAAGGGTGAGCAAAGCGAACCGAGGTGTGAGGACAGCCCAAAGGGCTACCGCAACACCGAAGCCCAAAGCTGACCAAAGGTTGGATTTGGGCCGCAATGCATGTCCCTGGTTTCGGATTAACAGTCAGAGGGCTGCGGCCCTCCGACACCTCCGGGCTATTTGTCAGC
Organism: Clostridiales bacterium; assembly: GCA_015056245.1. Taxonomy (GTDB): domain Bacteria; phylum Bacillota; class Clostridia; order Christensenellales; family Aristaeellaceae; genus Limiplasma. Next base: position 2,880 of record SVGQ01000104.1, read on the forward strand.
CTGTCATCAACAAATAACAATCTTCTCCTCAGAAGCCACGATCTCGCCGATGACATACGCGTCTTCGCCATTAGCCTTGAGGATCTCGATAGCCTTGTCCGCCTCATCCTTGCTGACCACGATGCTCATGCCAACGCCCATGTTGAAGGTGTTGTACATGTCACGCTCGCTGATGTCGCCGGTCTTGGCGATGAGATCAAAGATGGGCAGCACCTTGACGGAAGCCTTGTCGATCTTGGCACCCAGACCATCGGGGATGGACCGCGGAATGTTCTCGTAGAAGCCGCCGCCGGTGATGTGGCTGATGCCCTTGATCTTGACCTGCTCGTTGAGGGCCAGAACGGGCTTCACATAAATGCGGGTGGGGGTGAGCAGGGTTTCGCCCAGGCTCTTGCCGCCCAGCTCTGCCACGGGGCTGGTGAGATCGGCGTTCTCCACGTCGAACACCTTGCGCACCAGAGAGAAACCGTTGGAGTGAACGCCGGTGGATGGCAGGGCGATGATCACATCGCCGGCAGCCATGGCCTTGTTGTCGATAATCTTTTGCTTGTCCACCACGCCGGTGCAGTAGCCAGCCACATCGTAGTCGTCTACGGGCATCAGGCCGGGATGCTCAGCGGTTTCACCGCCGATGAGCGCAGCGCCGGACTGAACGCAGCCTTCGGCAACGCCGGAGACGATCTGGGCGATCTTCTCAGGGATGTTCTTGCCGCAGGCGATATAGTCAAGGAAGAACAGGGGCTTGGCACCGCAGCAGATGATGTCGTTGACGCACATGGCAACGGCATCAATGCCGATGGTGTCGTGCTTGTCCATAAGCATGGCAAGCTTGACCTTGGTGCCGCAGCCGTCGGTGCCGCTGACCAGCACAGGCTGGGTGATGCCGGTCAGATCCAGCTCAAACAGGCCGCCGAAGCCGCCCACGTCGGAGCACACACCCGCAGTCATGGTGCGGGCAATGTGTTTTTTCATCAGTTCTACCGCCTTGTAGCCTGCGGTAATATCCACGCCAGCGGCGGCGTAGCTGTCGGACTTGGACTGGTTGTGCATGTGTAGTTCCTCCTTTGTTTATTGGGGAAACGATTTGGGGCGCTGCCCCAAACCCCGGCAGGAGGCAGTGCCTCCTGCACCTCCGGACTGTGCCCATTTCATGGGCACAGGGTGGTATTGCAGTGATCATCTTTCTTTTGCGCCGTGTAACGGCGCAATGAGTGGGGTGCAGGGGCCTCAGGCCCCTGCCGGTGGGCGTGGGAGGCAGCGCCTCCCACTCTCGTCCCCCTTACTCCTTGCCGTTCCAGCAGTAGGTGCAGAGCTTGCAGGGTTCTACGCCGATGGCCTCGATGAGGCCTTCGATGGACTGGAACTCGAGGGAAGCGAAGTGCATCTTTTCGCAGATGGCCTTGCGCAGGTTCTGACCGCGCTCGGTCTTGGCATCGCTGTACTCGTCGATGTGCTGGAAGCCCTCTTCCCCTTCCAGCTCCATGATCACCCGGCGGGCGATGAGCTCCATATCGTTGGTGGAGCGGGAGAAGTTCAGGTACTTGCAGCCGTACATGATGGGCGGACAAGCGGAGCGGATGTGCACCGACTTGGCACCGTTATCATAGAGGAATTCGACGGTTTCCCGCAGCTGGGTGCCGCGGACGATGGAGTCATCCACAAACAGCAGGTTCTTGTCCTTGATGAGGGCATGCACGGGGATCTGCTTCATCTTGGCGACCCGGTTGCGCTCCTCCTGATGGGTGGGGGTGAAGCTGCGGGCCCAGGTGGGGGTGTATTTGATAAAGGCGCGGGCAAAATGCTTGCCACTCTTGTTGGCGTAGCCGATTGCGTGAGGCGTGCCGGAATCGGGCACACCTCCCACATAGTCGATATCCTGCGCCACGCCGTTCTCCTGATCGGTTTCAGCCATGATGGCACCGTTGCGGTAGCGCATCACTTCCACATTCACACCTTCGTAGGTGGAGGTGGGATAGCCGTAGTAGGACCAAAGGAAGGAGCACATACGCATCTCATTGCCGGGCGGGCTCAGCTGGGTCATCCCGTCACAGGTCAGCTCCACAATCTCGCCGGGGCCCAGCTCTTTTTCATCCTCAAAGTCCAGCTTCTGGTAGGCAAAAGACTCAAAGGAGGCGCAGTAGCCGTCCTCGCTCTTGCCGATGACCACCGGGATGCGGCCCAACCGGTCGCGGGCAGCGATGATGGAGCCGCCTTCCTTCAAGATGAGGATGTTGGCAGTGCCGTCGATCACCTGCTGGGCAAAGCGGATGCCCTCCACGAAGGTGCTCTTCTGGTTGATCATGGCGGCGACCAACTCTGTGTTGTTGATACGTCCGCCGGTCATGGCGTCAAAGTGCCCGCCGCTGAAGGAAAGGTACTGGTTGATCAGCGCATCGGCGTTGTTGACTACGCCAACGATGCTGATGGCGTAGGTACCCAGATTGGAACGGATCAGCAGAGGCTGGGGATCCCAGTCGCTGATGCAGCCGATGGCGGAATTGCCCTTCATTTCATCGAAAATATGCTCGAACTTGGTACGGAAGGGCGAGTTGGAAATGTTGTGGATCTCCCGCTGGAGACCGATCTCCGGGTCATAGGCCGCCATGCCGCCCCGGCGGGTACCCAAATGGGAATGGTAGTCTGTGCCGAAGAATACATCGGAGATGGCATTGCGCTTGAGAGCCGCGCCGAAAAAGCCACCCATAGTGTCACGCTCCTTGTGGTAAGCAATAAAAGAGAGAGGGATGCAAGGGCCTCAGGCCCTTGCCGGAGCGCGAGGCAGAGCCTCGCACTCATGCGCCGCAGCGCAAAAGCGAAAGCACAGCGAGCGCCAAAGGCGCAAGATGTGCGGCTGCTACCAGCCGTTGCTGACGGAGGGTTACCGGCTGTACTTCTCGCAGACAGCCGCGTCCTTCTCCAGCACCACAGCGGCATCCTTGGCGCGCTTTTCGTCCAGCTTGCGGGCCAGTTCCTCATCGCTTACAGCAATGATCTGGGCTGCCAGCAAGGCCGCATTGGCACCGCCATTGATGGCGACGGTAGCTACCGGGATTCCCGGAGGCATCATCACGGTGGAAAGCAGGGCATCCATGCCGTCCAGCACGGAGAACTTGCAGGGGATGCCAATCACCGGCAGGGTGGTATTGGCAGCGATGGCACCAGCCAGATGGGCTGCCATACCAGCGGCGGCGATGATCGCACCGAAACCGTTTTTCCGGGCGTTCAGCGCGAACTGACGGGCCTCCTCCGGGGTGCGGTGAGCGGAATACACATGGGTTTCGCAGGGAACGCCCAGCGCATCCAGCATATTGACTGCTTTTTCAACGATAGGCAGATCACTGTCGCTGCCCATAACGATGCCGACTTTCTTCATGTAAGCATATCCTCCAGAATTTCAGAATCCGATCCGCAGAATCACCCGAACGAAGGGGCGTTACAGGGTGGATTAGACAACCAAAAACCCGAACATTCCATCCAGCGTTGTGGTTTTTGGCATCCGCTCAGCATTTTCGGAAATGTATCGTTGCTTTTCCTATTAGAAAACCAACGTCTCGTTCAGTATATCACGAACATTCCAAAATGACAACCTGATAACATTCGGAATGCAAACGGTTTCGCGCCTTTTGTCGCATTTGGATGGAAAATCGCCAGAATATCAAGGGGCTGTCCATGCATCACTGCTGTATTTTTGACAAAATTCGTGCTATACTGAACAAAGTAACATTTTGCGGCACTTCTTTATCCCTGCGCCGCTTTACGAAAGGACGAACCTTTATGCAAAAGAAGTACGCCCTGTTTGACTTCGACGGTACCCTGTGCAAGGGCGATTCCATCATTCAAGTGTGCCAGTTTGCCTGCAAACGCCGGTTATGCACCAAAAAGCAGCTGATGCGCGGCATCGGCGCAGCCATCCGCTTCAAGCTGGGCCGCCTGACCATCGAACAGGCCAAGCAGCAGGCAATGGAATGGATCAAAGGCCGTTCTGAAATGGAAATGGCTGCCTTTGCACAGCTGTTCTGTCTGGAAGTGCTGATGCCCCGCTTTTTCCCGGAAGGCATCGCCCGGCTGCAAAAAGAACTGCAAGAAGGCGCTACGGTTCTGCTGATCACCGCTTCCCCTTCCTTTTATCTGATGCCCCTGAAGGACATGCTGGGGGTCAGCGATGTGATCGGCACCCGGATGGACGTGGACGAAACCGGTCTGTACACCAGCCTTGTGGGCGATAACTGCCGCGGCCTGCAAAAGCCGCTGCGTCTGGCAGAATATCTGGCTGCCAAAGGCGACCGGCTGGACTATGAAACCTCCACTGCGTTCGGCAACTCCACCGGCGACCTGCCCATGTTGGAATTGTGCAAAAACAAGGTGGCTGTCAAGCCCGGACGCAAAATGAAGCACGCGCTGAGCGAGATGGAAAATGTGAATATCGTCCGCTGGAGCACCAAGCCTGCCAAGGCGTCAAAGGAGGATACCTGATGCGCAACTCCGCCGATTTTTCCAAAGCGGATCAGGTGATCCGTCAGGCCCTCAGCAACGATGTCTTTACCTCCGCCAACCTGCTGGTGGGCAAGGGAGACCGGGTGTTATTCCGCCGGGCTTATGGCCGGCTGTCCATGGAGGATGACGCTCCCCTGACCACCGAACACACCCGGTACGATCTGGCCTCTATCACCAAGCCGTTGGTGGTGGGGATGCTCACCCTGCGCGCCATGGAAGCCGGAAAATTGTGCCTGTGGGATCAGCTGGGTACTTTTCTGGATGCACCCGAGGACAAGCAAAGCATCACCATCGGCCAGATCCTGACCCATACTGCCGGTTTCACCACCGGGCTGCACCTGTGGGAGATGGGCAGCGATCCGTCCCGGACTGCGGAACTGCTTTTGCGCGCGCCGCTGCGCTACCGTCCCGGCACGGGCCAGCAATACTGCTGCGCCGGGTACATCCTGCTGGCGCAGCTGCTGGAATGCCTCTACGACATGCCTTTGAAAGAGTTGGCAGTACAAGAGGTTTTCTGGCCCCTGAAAATGCAGAAAACCAGCTACCTGCCTGCCCCGGGCAACATCGCATCCACCGAGATGCAGGATGACGGTCAATGTCTCTGCGGGGAAGTGCATGACGAAAATGCCCGTTTCTTAGGCGGTGTCAGCGGCAATGCAGGCGTATTCTCCACCATGGATGATTTGGCGCTGTTTCTGCAGATGCTGGCGGCTCAGGGCGCACTACCGGACGGCTCCCGCTACCTCTCCCCCGCTACGGTCCGCCTGAGCATGCGCAACCATACGCCCCACATGCCGCAGGGCAGAGGCCTGTCGTTCTATCTGCCTCAACTGGACAACGGCTACACCGGCGACCTGTTCCCTGCCACCACCATCGGTCACACTGGTTTCACAGGCACCAGCATTACACTGGAGCCGGAAAGCGGCCTGTATGTGGTACTGCTCACCAACCGTATCTGCCCTTCCCGGGATTCCATGGGCATCTATCGTGTGCGCAGGCTTTTGCACAATGCGGTGTATGCAGCGGCTGGGGAGTGAGGGATAGCTCCATTCTCATCAATGAATCGCCAAGAGGAGCGGAAGCATCTCCTCAAGGAGTATACGAAAGCCTATTTTAATGAAGCGCTTGGCTGTGTGCGTCTGCGCCAGTTGTTTTATCAGCAACGGGAAAACAATGCCCGGGATTGTTTTCAGCGGATCAAGTGGTGAGTAACGCAACATCCAGCCAGCAAGCCCTCTCCATCATTCCACCCTCTGTGCCACTTCGGCGGTACAAAGGGTGGTTTTTCATTACGGGGACTGTGCTATAATAAGCAGCAATCAATCATCCCATTCATTCTGACAGGAGGCATACGCCCATGAAAAAAATCATTGCCTTCCAAGGCAGTCCCCGAGAAAATGGCTTTTCCAATCAACTGATGAACAAGCTGCTGGAAGGCGCGGAGGCAGCAGGGGCAGAGGTTGTGCTTTATGACCTGAACAGGGACGGCATCAAGGGGTGCCAAGGCTGCTTTTATTGCCGCCAGCACGATACCTGCGTGCAGCAGGATGCCCTCAGCCCGATGTATCAGGACATCCGGGAGGCTTGCGCTGTTGTGGCAGCATTTCCGCTGTATTTTGGGCAGATCAGCGGTCAGGGCAAAATTTGGCTGGATCGGATGTACCCCATGTTCAACGAAGATTTCTCTCCCCGTTATCCGGGAAAGAAGGCGGTGACCATCTTCGCGCAGGCGAAAACGGATCCCGCTGTGATGCAGGATGCCATCGACGGCCTCAACGGGCTCATTCGGGGCTACGGCTGGGATCTGGTGACAAGCTATCTGATCGCCGGAACAGTGGAGCCGGACTATGCCATACCGGAAAAGCAGTTGGAGGAAGCCTATCAATTGGGTCAGCAGCTGGTATGAGCCACCTGCGGCATGGAGAAATGTAACAATCTGCCCCGCTTGCTTTTCATGGGGCTGTTTGCATGCTAAGATAGAAAAACAGTGACATTTTGAAGCGAGGAGGCGATTCCATGCCCAACATCAACAACCCTGAAATCATCCGCAAGCAGTATGGCGATACTTCCAAACTGGACATCCGCATTGCGCTGCATCAGCGTTATTCCACCAATCAGCAGCCCTTTGGGGACTGGATCATGGAGCATTATCACATCCAACCCGGCATGCGGGTTCTGGAGCTGGGCTGCGGCACGGGCAATATGTGGCGCGACGCTGCCAGATGGCTGCCGCAGGATGCCACGCTGACCTTGACAGATTTCTCTGAGGGCATGGTGGAAGCTGCCACAAACAATGTGCCAGCGCTGCCCAATATTTCGTTCCGGCAGGTGGATATTCAGCAGATTCCCTACGAGGATAACGCCTTTGATCTGGTCATCGCCAACATGATGCTGTACCATGTGCCGGATCTTCACAAGGGCCTGAGCGAGGTGGCCCGGGTGCTGAAACCGGAAGGCCGCTTCATCTGCGCCACGGTTGGGGCAGGGGGTGTCTACTGGTGGCTGGAAAACACGCTGGGCATTGAGGAAGGCAAGGACTATCCTTTCTCTTTGCAAAACGGCGCGGATATTCTGCAGCCGCATTTTGCACAGGTGGAAATGGATCAGCGGGAGGACGGCCTGCGGGTGACCAACGTGGAGGATCTGGTGGATTATGTGCTCAGCATGGCCAGCTTCAGCGGCCTCAAGGATTGGCCCAGAGAGGTGCTGCGGGAAAAGCTGCTGGCAACAGCAGAGAATGGAGTCATTGCCATTCCCAAGGAGTACGGACTGTTCATCGCCAGAAAACCCCAGTGATGGAATGTCATTTTTTGTTGCAACATCTATGATTTGCTCACTGTTTTGAAATTTGTAATGGTTTTTTCAAGATTCACTCTTGCCAAATAGCTTGTCCCGTGATAAAATAGTCAGGCTGTTATGCATGCAAACTCCCGTTAGGAGGTGTAATTGATGGGCAAGTTTTGTGAAGTATGCGAGAAGGGCGCGATGAGCGGCCACAACGTGAGCCACTCCAACCGCA
>SVGQ01000105.1 GCA_015056245.1 Clostridiales bacterium
CGGGCTTTGCTGTATGCAGTCATGGTAAAGCTGGCCCTGCTTATCGGCGGCGCTGCGATCAGTCAGGGTTACAACGGTATCGCCGGCGTGGGGGATTTCAGCAAGGTCAATGTGTTCCAGCTGCTGGCAAATCTCTACCGCTATGTGATCCGTTTTCTGCGTGTTCCCACTGCCAACCAGCCCAATCTGATCAAGTGGATCAATTTGCTGATGGGTCTTGCCACCTTGTTGCAGTTGCTCCGGATGGCATGGCAGCGGCGCAGCGCATGGTGGCGATTGGTCCTTACCGGCATTGCCCTTCTCCTGCTCCCCTTTGCTGCCAATGCAACCTATTTTCTTTCCAAGGGCATGCTCCATGGGGTCATGACTATGCCGCTGTACCTGTTGTACCTGTTCGTTCTGCTGACCCAGGCATGGGCGCAGGATCCGCAGCCAGACGCAGCCGAAACCCCGCATGCGCCCCGTTGGCTGCGTCTGCTGGCGGCATCGCTGATCCCATTGCTGCTGTGCATCTGGTCAGTGGATAATATCCAGTTTTCCAACGCCTCTTATCTGAAAAAGCGTCTGGAAGCCCAAAGTACGGTTACGGTCATGTCCCGGGTGATCGACCGGATCGAGGAGACAGAGGGCTATGAACCCGAGCAGACCATGGTAGCGTTCATTGGCGATCTGAACCTGAACAAGCATCTGACCGCCAGCAGGCCCTCCTTTGAGCAGTTGGCGTATACCGGCGACCGGGTGCCTGGCTACGAGTACTCGTTTGGTGTCTCCTATCCCTGGTCCTACCGCTACTTTATGGAGTATTATCTGGGCTACCCCATGCGCATGGCGTTTGAGCCTGAAATCGCCCGTCTGGCAGCTACCGAAACGGTGCAAGCCATGCCGGATTTTCCCGATCCGGATTGTGTCCGGTGGGTGGACGATATTCTGGTGGTCAAGCTGTCCGACCAGACCTATTAACGCATGAATCCCGCATCCACGCATATGCTTCCTTAAGGAAGGTGGCGCGAATGCGGGATTTCTTTCTGCATACCCATGACCTGCTGCTGCGCGGCGGGGCTGCGGTAATAGGGTTCTTTCATGGTATGGGGACCGGCGAACACCGCTGCGGACTTCTGCTGCTGTGCCTGATGGCAGCGGACTATATCACCGGCGTGATCGCTGCTTTGTTGGGGAAGAGCCCCAAAACCAGCCGCGGCAAGCTCAGCAGCACTGCTGGCTTCAAAGGACTGCTGCACAAGGCCGTCATGCTGCTGGTACTGATGCTCTCCGCTGTGCTGGATTGGTTCATCCATGACCAGAACGCCATGTTTTTCAGCGCAGTCTGCTGGATGTACATCGGTAACGAAGCCCTGTCCTTGCTGGAGAATCTGGCACTGTGCGGCGTGCCTGTTCCCAAAGGGCTCAAGCAGCGTCTGGAACAGTTCTCCGGCGCAAAAGAACAGCCTGTGCGTGCTGCTCCTCCAGCCTTGCAAAAGCAACTCAAACCAGATCAATAACCTCCAGATCATCCGGCACGTGCAGGTCTCCCTGATAAACCTGACGGGCTTCTGCTGTATACAGTTGCTTACGGTTTTCAATGTTGGCATCCTCTGTATGCCACAGCACCAGATGGGGAACCTGCTGTCCCTGCGCCAGTTTCGCTGCATCCAGCACCGTGCTGTGATGCTTCTCATAGGGTTTGAATCGTTCCTGCTGACTGAACAGGCAAAACGCTTCGCTCAGCAGCCACTGGCATTGGCTGACCGGGGCGCTGCAAGCCGGATTATAGGGTTCATCTCCCAGACAACACAGCAGGCGATGGTCGGACAATTGCAATGAAAAACCAAATTGCAGCATTTTGGTGGACAGAATATCGAAAAAGCGCACCTGATGGCCCAGCAGATCAACCTCTGTGCCCTCTTCCACCAGATGGAACTGAATGCGCCCATCCAGCAGCGCGCAGATCTTACCCGCCAGCATCAGTTTCGCCATCATCCGCAGGCCCTCCGCCACCGTCTGATGGCAGTAGATATGCCAATCACCGTCGTATTTGCCATTATTCATGGCTGTGCCGATCATCCGAATCAGCCACACAGCCCCCAGCAGATGATCGCAATGGGCGTGGGTCAGAATGAAATGGCGGATGCACTCAAGACCGATACCAGCGGCTTTCAGCTGCCGCAGGATGCCGTTGCCGCCGCCAGCATCGCACAGGATGTATTCTCCCTTGGTTTCCAGCGCAAAGCAGGTGTTGTAGCAGCGGGTGACCGCAGCGTTACCGGTGCCCAGTACATGCAAACGTTCCATCGATATCCGTCCTCCAAATGCTCTGTATTCCCTGTGAACACGAAACCGAGCGGGAACCTGCCCGCTCGGCTGATGATATTCAATTTCCTGCCTGCTCGAAATCCGGGCTAACCATGTATCGTAACGGCAACCTTGCCGGTCGGATGGGTCGGAAAGTCCAAATTCCGCAACCTGCGGAGACGATGGGATTACTCGTCGTCAAATTCCTCGTCAGCTTCAAAATCGGCTTGTACCACGTCAATGAGCTTCTCGAGCAGGTCTTCGTCCTCTACGGGCTCGAAGGTTTCCATTTCCTCGCCGTCTTCTTCGGTCTCCACAACCTTCATGATGTAGAGATTGACAGCTTCCTCGTCTTCGGCCGCGCAGCCTTCACAATGCTCGCATTCACAGTCGCAGTCGCTTTCGTGGGCATCGCCCAAGACAACGTACTCTTCACCGTTGTAGAAGAAATAGCGTACCACTTCCAGCAGAACATTGTTGCCATCCTCATCGACACCTTCGATGAGATCACGGGGTTCTTCTTCACTGAGGATTCCGTTCTTGTCCTGATCTTCGCTGTACAATGGAATCGCCTCTTTTCTGTTAGATTGAGGGCTGTGCCCTTCCGGCGCCATGGTGGAAAAACAAGGCTTTGGTGGTAGCCAGGTCGCCGGCGCATCGTGTGCGTATCGCCGCCGTGTCATCACATCTTGCGGCTATGCCACGCCGCGATGCCTTTTTGATTGTTCCATCCCTTTGGCTCGGTTTTATTATAACCGATAAAAGCCCATTCTACAAGGGTTTTTCACGAAATTTTATCGTTGAATTATCCCTGTGAATGTAGTAAAATAAGAGTGTTGGGCAGGCTCAGGAACGCTTGTCCTCTTTCTTTTGAAGGGGACGCAGGGTGCCATCCAGTTCCTGAATTTTCACGCCCTGCAAAATCGCTTCCATGTTTTCCCGGAAGCCCGCGATGTATTCTTTGCGCAAGGCCTGCTGCTCCGTCAGTTCCGCCTCCGTCAGGGGACGGAGCTTCTTAATCCGGGCCAGCTCATTGATGCGGTCGATCTTTTCTTTTTCCATATCAATCATTCCTTTCCACGAACAGGAGGTTTTCTTCGATGGTACAGGGTAAATGGTTCCCCATGGGCAGCGATATCTCCGAAGCGCTTTGGGTTCGTCAGGCTGTTTTTGCCAGGGGTGAGGACGAGCTGGATCCCATGGCGCACCAGGTAGTTGTCTACCGTGAGGGCAAACCTGTGGGCTCTGCCCGCCTTTACTGGGCCGACGGTGCCTTCCGTCTGGACCAGCTGGGCGTTCTGCCACAGGAACGGAACAAGGGCTACGGCGATCTGCTGATCCGCCTGCTGCTTTTTAAGGCCCTCACCCATTCTGCTTCTCTGATCGCGTTGGAGACTCCCGACGAAACCCGTGCGTTCTTTGCCAAATATGGCTTTCAGGAGGACGGCGGGCAGGGCGGCCTCACCCGTATGCACATTCTGGGCGACAATGTCCAGCTGAGCCATTGTGGCGGCAACTGCGCCAACTGCCAGAACCGCAGCGAGGAGTGCATCCCCAAGGCGCTGCGGTAACGGAAGTTTTGTGGGCTCTGCCCACACCCGGCAGGGCGACGAAGGGAAGCGCGTGCCCAGTGGCACAATGCCGAAGGCATTAGCGACCCGCAGTCGTCAATCGAAACGAGCGCAGGCTACGGCAGTAGCCTGCACGAAGATTGAGGTTGCGAACCACTGACGCTTATGCGTCGGTGGCAGACTGTCGAAAAACCCATACTTCTGTTCAAAAGTCGCACATCTTGCACCTACGGTGCTCGCTGTGCTTGCTGAAAAGCGCTGCGGCGCAAGGTTTTGTGGGCTCTGCCCACACCCGGCAGGAAACTGAGTTTCCTGTACCTTCCCCTTTTTTGACAACCAACCACTGACGCTTATGCGTCGGTGGTTTTTTCTTTTTCCGGGGCAAATACCCAGCTCTGCTGCAGCTTATAGCTCATGCAGAACAACAGGATATCCACCGGGATCTTGACCAGGTTTTCGCTCCAGCCAAGCCACAGATGCAGACCGCTGGTCAAGGCGGCGGAGAGGATCATATTCATGAAGAACACCACCAGGTACCGGGGGAAGGAACGGCTGATCTTGCCCTTGTCGCCGAAAACAAATTTTCGGTTGACTGTAAAGTTGAAGATGCCCGACAGGAGGCGCGCACCCACCGTAGCGATGGTGATATGGGGCACGAACCGCAGGAAGAGCACCCTCACTTCCTCGCTGAGACCGGGCACATTCTTCAGCAGGGCATTGAACAGCAGGTACAGGCCGTAATCCAGCAGGAAGCTGATCAGCGACGCGCTGATGAACTTGAAGAAACCCGCCAGAATAACGCTGTAAATGCGCACGCTGTCCCGTACAGCACGGAAGTGGCTGCCTTCATTGTTGTTCTCATACACCGTTTCAATAGGCAGAGGACGCATGGGAAGCCGCTGATGGGCACACTCAATGAGCATGTTCATCTCGTATTCGTACCGGTCGCCCTTGACAGCAATCATAGTGGGCAGCAGCTTGGTGGAGAAGCCGCGCAAGCCGGTCTGGGTATCAGATACCCAAACGCCATAGAGCAGCTTGAACACCGTGGAGGTGATCTTGTTGCCGTTGCGGCTCTTGAAGGGCACATCCGGCTGATCGAAATCACGGCTGCCCAGCAAAAGACCGCTGTCGTCCTCCCGCAGGCTGTCTGCCATGCGCAGCACATCCGTCACGGTATGCTGACCATCGCTGTCCGCGGTGATCACCTGCTGGATCTCAGGGCATTCGTCCAGCAGATACTGCATGCCCCGCTTCAGGGCAACACCCTTGCCGCCATTGGGCTGGTAGGAAATGATATGCACGACCTCATCCTGAGGGATGCTGCCAAACAGCGGCGTGAACGCCTCGCCGCTGCCGTCATCCACAATGACGATCTTGCCAACGCCCGCTTCCTTCAGCGCTGCCACATAGGGCGGCAGACGGTCATCGGGCTTATACGCCGGGATAATGACTGCAGTGTGTCGGTTCAGATCCATCACAACCATCCTTTCGTATTGCAACCGAATCAGTTGATCAAGTAGGTGTCCAGATAATCGATCATCAACGGTTCCATATCCATCCCCGTTTCTTCCTGCACAAGCCGGACGAAGTCCTCCCGGTCAGCAATGGAAAAAGCGTGAGTTTTCGCGTATTGCCGGAGCACATTCCCCAGCTTGCCATCCAACCAATCGTCCATGGCGCACAACAGGGACGCAGCCCTGCCATACACCAGCACCATATAGTCGGTATTGGTTTCAAAGTAATCCAGCGGTGCACCGGGGGTTGCCTGCCCCGCCACAGTCACCCGCATGGATGGCTCGATCCTGCTGTGCCGCAGTTCCTCCCGGGCAGCCTTGCCATACTTGTCGCCCACATATTCCAGCAGACTGAATTCACACAGCGCCTCATCCATCCACGGATGGGTGACGCTGTCGCTGCCCACAAGGCTGTACCACCACTGATGGGCGGCCTCGTGCACAATGGCATACTCCAACGTCTTGTCATCTGTCTCCAGCAGGGATTGGGCCACCATCGCCATGCCCGGATATTCCGCGCCGCTGACTCCCATGGGCGCAGCGCATACCGTGAAGGTACCGTAGGGATACTGCCCATAAGCGGACGAAAAACAAGAAAGCGTATCCTCCGCCACTTTCAGCAACCGGTTGGCATCTGTCACTTTAGGCGCAAAAGCTTGCAGCAGCACCCCGTCCACGATTCGGGCTTCCTTGCGCAATGCCGGGCTGATCACCAGCCCCATCTCCCGCACAGCAGGCGCTTCCAGCGTGTACTGCATCCATCCGTCATCGCTTTGGCGAAGGCCCGTCATGGTGCCGGTGGCGGCGCATGCGTACCCTTTGGGTACCGCCAGATGCAGTATGTAATTGGCACATTCCCCGCTGAGGGGATCACCAATGGGCAGATACGCGTCGGTGCGGTACGCACCATTCTGCCACAGAGCGGGAACCGCAAAGGCCTGCCCCGCCATAAAAGTGTCCTCCCACCAGCCAAAACGGTACTGAATATGAGGGAAATACACAGTGTACTGCAAAGTGACCTGAAGGGTCTCCTCAGGCTGCCATGGCCTGTCCAGCGGCAGGGACAGCACGGTTTTGGCATCATCCAGATAGCGATGGCTGATGTTCTGCGCCTGTCCGTTCCGCTCCAGCGAAGCTGCCGATACCACCAGAGAGCCTGCGGAAAAACCGTCGGGACAGATGCTTTCATCACCGGCCACAGGCGAGGTACCCGGTTTTTGAAAAGCATTGGGCCACGTGCGTAGCACTACTTCATCCCGCTCTTGCTCACCCTTGCTGGTCAGCGTCAGAGTCTGGGAAACCTTCATACAGCGGTTCTGAGCATCCAGTTCCGCCTCAATGATGATTTGATCCAGTCCCTGAGCCGCTTGCTGCAGCACCGTTGGCGCTTTGGGTGCATCCATCCGCTGGGCAATGACCACCACCCGGATGAGACAAATCAGAGTCGCCAGAACCAACGCAGACGAGATCATGCTCAGCAGAAGCAGCCACGGGCGTTTTCGTAAAGTATCCATTACACAAAGGAGCCGGTATTGCCCAGCAGGGAAAGCATATGCTGGAACACATTGCCCATCAGGTTGCCGCCTATGAACCACAGCGCCACCAGCGTCAGCAGAATGGCAAGGGGGAAGCAGATCATCTTGGCGGGCAGCAGCTGGGCCTCATTGCCGCCTACGATGGTGTTCATCATGCTGCCCAATTGCAGGTAGGCTACCACAATGCCAGCGATCATCATCAGCAGGCACAGCCATGGCGACACGAAAGACAGCAGCATGGCCAGCAGTGCAAAAGCCACCGTAGGCATGGTGGTAACGGTGACCATGCCCAGCGTCACATGCCAGGAGAAAGGCAGTTTACGAACGCCGCACAGGTACACCAGCATTACCAGCACCGGCACCGCAATGGCGATCAGCTGACAGAGCACCGCGATACCGCCCACCGCAGGGGCTACCTGACCGGCGATATAGTTAATGCCCTGCTGCATGGAAGCGTCATTGGATGCCAGCCGCACGCCGGTCAGGGAAGCGATCAGGCTGAACAGCACGCTGACCACGCCCCGCATGGCAGCCATACCGCCAAGGAACACCACAACCAGTACAACACCCACCACAATGGGGCAGGTGAACAGGTCGCCTTTTTCCACCAACGAACGGAGCACCTCACCGGGCCGGGTGAAGCAGCCAGCAAAGGTATGGGGCAGCTCGGTCAGAATGCTCATCAGGGGATTGGGCTGAGTCTGCTGCTGATAGCCGTAATTCTGCGGATAACCCTGCTGTTGGTAACCAGCATAGCCCTGCTGCTGATACCCCTGAGCGGCATACTGCTGCGCCTGAGGGTTCTGCTGCATATAGTTCTGTTGGGGCTGAACAGCCTGCATCCGGCCTGTGAAATCCATATAGCCGTTTTGAGTCTGCATCGTTTGCTGCTGCCAGCTCTGCTGGGGGGCAAAATCCTGCTGATACACCGGCTGAAAAGACTGGGTATTCTGCGCCCACTGCTGCTGAGCAAAGCCAAGGCCTGCATTGCAGATAGGGCAATACGCGGTACCAGGCGCGACCGACGCGCCACAGTTGGGACAATTCATCATATGCCTCCTGGCGTTCTTGATTCTTGTTTATTCTTCCTCAACGGGATGGTCCTTCATCCATTCCCGGGCAAATTGCGCCAGTTCCGGCTTGACCAGATAGTAGCGCATGCCGCCCACTTCCAACCGTTGTTCCTCAGGCAGGGACTCCAGATACTGGGCCAACGTGCTCAGCGGATAGTAGCGGTTATCCCAGAAATCGCTCTCGGTGGCAAGGAGCACCACATTCATGCGCTCCAGCTCGGCGGGCACTTCCTCCAGAGACAGATTCATCACCGGCACAATGGGGTTGGCATCCAGAATGCGCCCCTTGCCGTGCAGAGGATACTGGTAGCCGCTGCGGGGAATGAGGATCATCTCATCTTCGGCTTTTTCCTCGCCCAGCGCCATCAGCAGGGCGAATTTTTCATGGAAGCCGTTATCCAGCAGCATGGACTCGCTTTCCATCACATGGCGGCTGGTGCGATAGAAGCTGTCATTCCAGCCGGTCTGTTTGGTGCCCTGCACCACGCCCAGCAGGCACAGCGCAACACACAGCCACGCCGGCAGGGCGCGCAGGGAATGCTGCACCTTTTCTTCCCTGAGCTTGGGCAGCTTATTGCCCAGCCATGCCATCAGGGAAGGCCACAGGTCGCTCAGGGCAGCAAGGGCAGCGCAGATCAGCACCGCCGCCAGCAGGAACCATTGCAGCGTATAGCGGGGCATGCTGGCAAAGGTGCCGGAAAAACTGTAGTAACTGGTATCCAGAATGCCGGTCATAGGGGCCAGCGTCATCAGGGGCAGCAGCGCGGCAAACAGGAGGCTGCTCACCAGATGGTTGTTGCTCTCATCCGTGCGGAGGATCACCGCAATGGGGCCATCCTTGGGCTGCTCAGCCTTTACGGCCTCCACCTGCCGGCGGATCCGCACGCGCCGCACCACCAGCGCCACCAGAACGCCCAGCAGCACCATCAGCGCCACCCGGAATCCCCAGGGACCCAAGGGAGAAGCATGGGCATAGAGGATGTTGTCCACATCCTTGAAAAAGTTCAGCTGGGTAGTGGTTTCCTCAATGCGGTAATCCTGCAGCAGATACTGGGGATACCAGGGCGCGTCGGTAAAGGTGGTGGTGAGCCGCCACGGGGACAGTTGACCCCAGCGCAGGTAGCACCACAAATTGCCCGCAAAGGCGATCAGGGTGCCCACCGCGCCGCCAAGGGCGATCACGATGCTGCGCAGAAGCACTCTGCCCGACTGACCTTTTGCCTCGTACAGGCTGGAAAGCCACTGCCACACCACCCATGCCACCACGATGAAGGGCAGCTGCACAAAGCACACCACATGAGCGCTCATCACGACAAAACAGGCAAACAACGTCATCGCTGCTTTGCCCAGCGTGCGCCAGAAACCTGCCCGCTCTGCGCTGAGACCGCAGAAGTACAGCGCTCCCAGCAGCAGCGCCAGAATGCGCCAGATATCCCGGGGTGCGCCTGCCACGCTGTCGTACAGGTTGGGGATCAGGTTCAGCAGCACCACACCCAGCAGGATGAAGGGCTTCTTCTCCCGGCACAGGGTCAGCAGCAGCGCGCCATAGGCCGCTACTGCGAAAATGGTCAGCATGCCGATACCGCTGACCGCGGGCTTATCGTAGGGATAGCCAAAGTCTGCTCCCGTATGGAACAGGCCGTAGCTGATGTACAATTCCAGCGACGGGAAATGGTTGTGGCCCCGGAAGATGCCTTCCAGCTCTTCCTTCTCCAACAGCTTGCTCAGATCACGGTCATTGCAGTACCGCTCCGCCAGCGCCATGTACTCGCCCGCGTCACCGCTGAGGGTGAGGCAGTTCATGCTGGAACAGAAACGGATGCACACCGGCGCGATGAGAATCACGATGCACAGGGCGAAGCACAGGCATGCCAGCGCGGGCTTATCGAAGCGGCACACCCGGCGCAGGAAGTCGAATCCTTGCCGGAACAATTGCGGTACCCGGTGCAGGTTCAGGATGCCCAGAACCGCCAGATACAAGCCGCTGACCGCAGGCAGTACGCCGATATACACCCATTTGGAAGCCGCAGGCCACAGAAGGGAGAGAACCAGCGTCCACAGATACTCCACAAAGGGTGTTGCCGCCACGCCGGTGAGAAAACACGCCGCCCGGCTGCCCTTGGCAAACCAATGATGCACCGCGAACAGCACGCCCAGCCCGAAGGCCACCAGCATGCTGCTGAGCAGGTACAGGTTGCGCCAGCTGTTGCCCAGATCCAGCCAAGTCATCTCTTCATCCTCCCGTCATTGGTGGTGATTGCCGACAGATTACCGGCCTTCCTTAGCCAGCCTGTCCATCTCTTCCATGTAGTACTGGTTGATATCCACTTTCTCCGACAGCAGCTTTTTCAGCTTCTGCGCGCCCTGCTGCTCCAGATCGGGGGTCTCCAGCAGTT
>SVGQ01000106.1 GCA_015056245.1 Clostridiales bacterium
TGACTGCGACATTGACCCGGATGAAGTCCAGCCCTTTGTGGAACCCGGCGATGTGTGGTTGCTGGGTCGCCACAAGATGGTCTGCGGTGACTCCACCAGCGCAGCGGATGTTGACCTGCTGATGGATGGCGTCAAGGCCAACCTGGTGGTAACAGATCCTCCCTACAACGTGGCGTATGAATCCGCTGACGGCAAGAAGATCCAGAACGACAGCATGGCAGATGGCGCGTTTTATGAGTTCCTGCTGGCTGCCTTCCGTAATATGGCTAGTCACATGGCAGAGGGCGGCAGCGCCTACATCTTCCATGCGGACACGGAGGGCCTCAACTTCCGCAGAGCCTTCAAGGAAGCCGGCTTTCATATTTCCGGCGTATGCATCTGGGTCAAGAATTCCCTTGTGCTGGGCCGTTCGCCTTATCAGTGGCAGCATGAGCCGGTGCTTTATGGCTGGCTGCCCAACGGTAAGCATAAGTGGTTCGCCGACCGAAAGCAGTCCACCATCTGGAACTTTGACAAGCCCAAGAAGAATGGCGATCATCCCACGATGAAGCCAATCCCGCTGGTAGCTTACCCCATCAAGAACAGCAGCGCACCCAACGCTGTGGTGCTGGATCTGTTCGGCGGTTCGGGCAGTACGCTCATCGCTTGCGAGGAAACAGATCGCATCTGCCGCACCATGGAGCTGGATCCCAAGTATGCCAGCGTCATCGTCCAGCGTTATGCCGCTTACAAGGAAAGCACCGCTGATATCCGGGTCATCCGAAATGGTGTGGAACTGACCTATGCTGAAGTTGTCCAGGCAGGTACATAAGGCTTTCACAGGTTGGAAATAAAAAAGAGCCACTCCCCCTAAGAGAAGTGGCTCGACTCCTATGCCAGGAGCCATGGACTGTGGTTATTCCTCAATGTATTCCGCAGCGGTGCGAATGTCCTCCAGAATGGACTCTTTCCATTCAGGATTCTCCACCCGCTGAACACGGGTGCGAAGGCTGTTAAGGAACTGACTGCTTCGGGTTTTATCCATGATGTCGTCAAAGACCTCACCCAGCCAGAACAGTTCCTCATCACTGCATTCGGTTAGGATGAATTCCACGGTTTCATCCATGTTTGCAGTGAACTGCTTGATCTCTTCTTCCCACCAGGGATCAGCGAAATACTGAGCGTTGGGGTTCGTGATCCTTTCTTTGATCACATGATGAAACTGTGTAAAGTCAGGCATTTCGTTACCTCCGTTTCTTTTTGCCGGGCTGATACAACCTGTCAGGGAAGATGGTTGCAATCTGACCGTTTGTCTTTATCACGCCAACTCTGACTCCTTTATACACGCCCCAGATAACCGTTCCGTTCCGAACTCCACGATTGTGCTTTAGCTGGCTAACATGCTCGCCAGCCCGCACCATGTCACGCTGAGTCCATGACTTCGGAAACCAAGCCATGCCCGTTCCATGGGATTTGACCTTATCCTTCATGGAGGGGATGTTGCCAACCCGAACGCCGTTAGGATAGGTCTTCACGATATTGTACTTGATACCGTTCTTATCCATGACTTCCATTGCGCTCTGCCCGTGGCCGCCACTCTTGATATTCTGGATCTTCCCAGTACGCGGGTTGCGCGTAAACCGACCATCAAACGAATGAATCAAGGCCCCATGATGCACACGGTTGCTTCCGTGGGAGGTGTAATAGCGTCCAGATTCACCGCTACCCATCAGCCCACCTTCTTTCGCTTTTGGGTCGTCCAATCGTCATAGTGGGCGACATGAAGGTTCGGAGGGGTGTCGGAGAACACATCACTTGGCATAGCTCCGTGGATCAGGACAATCTCCGGCTGAAGGAATTCCAGCATGGAGTGGAACCCATCATGGAAGTGCCGTTTGTTTTCCTCACCGCGCACACAGCCATAGGTACTCACCGACACGATTCCGTGCTTTTCAAGCCCCAAGAAGGCAAAGGGAATGTCTGTGATCCCGGGCCGATAGCTTCTTTCATCGCCCCAACGCACATTCGGCACCACATTCATGCCTTGTTCTTGGAGATAGCAACCCACGGCACGGCTCATATAGGTATTTGCCATTTGCAGAACCAAGGGCATATCCCTGTACAACGAGCAGTCAGGCGTGATGATGCCAGGGAACCTATACAGGCGCTCGATGTATTGCTCGGGGTCTTGCAGAAAGCCCTTAAACACCGCGTCATGCTCATAGAAATGCACATATTCAGCGTGGCTTTCCGAATAAGGGGTCTTCGAAAAAGGGATCAGATTTCTCGGGACTTCAACCCGCTTGGGCAACGCCATGCAGGGGATGTCCAGCACATCGTCAAAGGTGGCTGCATCAACCAGCCACGAGTAAAAACCGTCGTCAATCTTGTTCATAATCATCGGTATCCTTCCTCACTCATAACGAGTGATCGTTTTGTGCTTGGTTGACATGGGTGGCATGCACAAAAATATCGCAAAATCGCTAAAAAATATTGCGATCAGGATCCGGATGTGGTACAATTCTCAAACAGACTGTAGGATTGCACCGCATTCCTGCCCTGAGCGCATTGATTAGGTTGCTGCAACAACCTTTGTCAATGCGCTTTTTTGTGCACGTTTTTTCCTTTCAATAAGCATCCCCCCTTTCATAAAATCTAATCAGCGCCTTCTGGAAAGGTCAAGCAGATCGGTGAAATAGTACTTCCGGCCACGCTTGCGATCATCGCCCAAGAGAATGTGCTTTTCTTCAAGCTTATCCAAATACCGTTTAGCCTGACTGGTGGTTACCGAAAGCTGTTCGGCCAGGTAGGCAACGGTGATGATTGGCTGGGTGAAGATGCATTCGATGATCTTATCGAATTTCGGGCTGTTTACGCACTCCTGTACCACTTCTTTGGTCTGCTGATACAGCGCGTTGATCCCATCAATGTACCCAATGAGGCTGGTTGCCTGGATGGTGCACTTCTTCAAGAAATAGCGGATCCATTCATCATAGCTGCCATCCCGTGAGGCGGAGAGCATACGGTAGTAAACAGCCTTGTCTTGGGCAATAGCCTCGCTGATATAGAAGAAGGGGAAGTTGATGACCTTGGCTTTGAACAGATACAGACTCACCAACAACCGGCCCACACGACCATTTCCGTCCTCAAAGGGGTGGATGGACTCAAACTGTGAATGGATGATCGCTGCTTTTATGAGCGGATTGATCCCATCGTTCGCAGCATTCATGTACGCCAAGAGTTCACGCATGTACTTCTCGGTTTCTGTGAAGGAAGGCGGCGTGAAAACAACGGTGCCCACGCTGTTGACAATAAAATTGTCGCACTGCTTGTAGTGCCCAATACTTGCTGCCTTAGAAGGATGGGTAATTCCTTCCATCATCAGCTTATGAAGCGTGTGCATCAAGTCATCTGTAAAACCCGACCCCCGCAGATATTCGGCACCATAAAGCAATGCACGGGTGTGATTGCGGACTTCACGCATGACCTTGTCGTTTTCGCTTCGCACAGGTGCCAGGTTGTCTGTCAGCACATCGGTAATCGTGGTTTGAGTTCCCTCAATCATCATGGAGGAGATGACTTCCTTGTTGCGAAACATGGGCACTAAGATGCTGCTGAACTGATATCCATCAATCTTGGCCTCCAGCATACCCAAAAGCTTAGAGGCTTCAAACAGCTCATTCATGAAGCTGTTGGCGTTGTAATCCATAATACGGTCTTTCAGGGTTCTGAGCATAAACCACACCTCCATCTTCATTATATGTTGGTTAATCCCAAAAGTCAAGAGCCTAACCTGCATCTTTTTCAAAATCATGCAGGTTAGGCTCTGATGTTCCGGTTTAATATGCATTAATGTGAAAAACCGGGTGAATAGGTCTCCGGAAGTGGGAATCAAATGGAAAAAAGGCTGTGAATTTCTCCACAGCCCGTGTTGCCTCAAGTCAGAGAGGCAAAGTATTCAAGGATGCTAATTATGGCAAGGCCGCAGCTCGCCGACTACCCGGTAAAGTTCCCCAGAAGGGCGAGTAGGAAGTCAAGAACACTCTGCACCGACCTGCGATGATAACATATGAATGCGGCAATGAAAACGCTTATTACGGCGAACCACTAACTCCATACTACACCGAGGACGGATGTCAACACCAACAAGAAGTCCAACACTTTTAAACGTCTACTCAAACAGATACCCCCTTTCAAATTGTTTGCAGAGGTACTGTTCCTGAGCCGTTCAAAACCAATATACACCTATTTTTCTATTATGTCAAAGATTGGAGGTGACACCCATGGCTACTCGCGGTCGAAAACCCAAGCCCACGGCGCTGAAGGTTCTGGAAGGCAATCCAGGCAAGCGCCCGCTGAACGCGCACGAACCCGTGCCACCCAAGGGCGAAGTGAAATGCCCGTCCTGGCTTTTGCCCGAGGCAAAAAAGGAATGGAAACGCCTGGCTCCAGCGATGCAGGCTATGGGCATCCTGACGGTTGCCGATGAAAAGGCCTTCGCTGGTTATTGCCAGGCTTATGCCCGATGGAAGGAAGCGGAAGAATTCATCACGCAGCACGGCTCCATCTTCAAGACGCCTTCGGGTTATGTACAACAGGTTCCGCAGGTGTCCATTGCCCAGCAGAACCTGAAAATCATGCAGTCCTTTTGTTCGGAGTTCGGCCTGACGCCAGCGACCCGCGCCCGGATCATTGCCGGTTGCGCAGATGGCGGTGCGTCGGATGACCCGATGGAGTCCATTCTGAAAGGTGGTTGGGGCTGATGTATGATGACTTGAAAGCCCAGCGGGTGATCCGGTTTATCGAATGCCTGCGCCACACCAAGGGTGAGTTCCACGGCAAGCCCTTCACCCTGCTGCCCTGGCAGGAGAAGATTATCAAGGATGTGTTCGGTACTGTCCGGGACGATGATCCGTCCATGCGCCAGTACACCACCGCTTATGTAGAAATCCCCAAGAAGCAGGGCAAGTCGGAGCTGGGCGCAGCCATTGCGCTAAACATGCTGGTCAACGATGATGAATGGAAGGCTGAGGTTTACTCCTGCGCTGCTGATCGCCAGCAGGCTGCCATTGTATTCGATGTTGCCGTGGACATGGTTCGCCAGTCTCCGGCACTTATGAAGCGCATCAAGATCATTCCCTCCACCAAGAGAATGGTCTACCAGCCCACCGGTTCCATTTATCAGGTGCTGTCCAGCGAAGTTGCGACCAAGCACGGTCTGAACGTGTCTGCCTGCATCTTTGACGAGCTGCATACCCAGCCCACTCGCGCCTTGTACGATGTTATGACTCAAGGCTCCGGTGACGCCCGAAAGCAGCCGCTTTGGTTTTTCCTGACCACAGCCGGTACTGACCGAAACAGCATTTGCTGGGAAGTCCATCAAAAGGCGCTGGATCTGATCGAGGGCCGCAAGCATGACCCGCGTTTTTACCCGGTTATCTTTGGTTTGCCGGATGAAGCGGACTGGCAGGACGAAAAGAACTGGTATCGCGCCAACCCATCCCTGGGGTACACGATCTCCATTGATAAAGTCCGGGACGCTTATCATAAAGCGCTGGAAACCCCAGCAGATGAGAACATGTTCCGGCAGCTGCGTCTGAACCAATGGGTCAAGCAGTCTGTTCGCTGGATGCCTATGGATCGTTGGGATGAGAACGGCGGCGTGGTGAATGCCACAGCCCTGGAAGGCAGGCCCTGCTATGCCGGGCTTGACTTGTCGTCCACCAGCGACCTGACAACCTTGGTGCTGGTTTTCCCGCCCACTGATGAAAACGAACCCTATACCGTGCTGCCATTCTTCTGGCTGCCGGAAGAAACCCTGCCGCTTCGAGTGCGTCGTGACCATGTCATGTACGACACCTGGGAGCGACAGGGTTTTCTTATGACCACGGAAGGTAATGTGGTGCATTACGGGTTCATTGAGCGCTTCATCTGCGAGCTTGGTGAGCGCTACAACATCCGCGAGATTGCCTATGACCGCTGGAACGCAACCATGATGGTTCAAGCCCTCCAAGATGACGGCTTCACCATGGTACCCTTCGGTCAGGGCTTCAAGGACATGAGTCCGCCCACCAAGGAACTGATGCGTATCGTCCTGGAACACAAGCTCAACCATGGCGGGCATCCTGTGCTGCGGTGGAACATGGACAACGCGTTTGTTCGGACAGACCCGGCTGGCAATCTAAAAATCGATAAAGAAAAGTCCACGGAAAAGGTGGACGGAGCGGTTGCTCTGGTCATGGCGCTGGATCGTGCCATGAAGAACCAGGGCGCAGGCGGTTCCGTCTACGATGGCCGTGGGCTTCTCATTATCTGAAGAAAAAGGAGGCTAGTAATGCTATGGTGGATGCGAAATTGCGAGAATCTGGATAAAGCCGTGTACGAGGGCGTTGGACGCTACAATATCCCCGAAATTGCACCGGTTATGCTGGATTCTGCCGACTTTATTGGCTTTAACTGCGCGAAAAGGTGCGAAAACCCCGGTGATAAAGGCGTTCATTTCTTCCTTCCGGACTATCAGTTCTTCCGGGTCTGGACAGGGGTTGAACTCTACATACCCATGCTCCAGAAGTTCAAGTGTGTCTGTACGCCGGATTTTTCGCTCTACACAGACTTTCCTTTCCCTGTCCAGCTCTACAATCACTACCGAAAGCACTGGCTGGGCCGCTATTGGCAGGAACGTGGGATCACGGTGATCCCCAGCATCTCATGGAGCGATGAGAGCAGCTATGCATGGTGCTTTGACGGCGAGCCTGTCGGCGGCGCTGTTGCGATATCTTCGGTAGGCACACAAATGGACAATACCAGCCGCCGCCTGTTTCGGCAAGGCTATGAAGAGATGATGGCCAGGCTCCAGCCTGCCACCATCTTTTTTCATGGAACGATCCCAGATTGGTGTCAAGGAACGATCGTGCCTATTCCTTCCCACCAGCAACGGCTCAGGGAACTGAGGTGATGCCGGTATGGGAGGCAGAGGCGGTCGCGCCTTCAAAACGACCGATGCCAGCAAGTCCAGAGCGTTCTTTGGTGTTGACCAGAGCAACGGCATGTTCCCAGACTGGAAGAAAGGTCTGACACCGGAGCAGCTGGCAGCGGTTCGCCTTTACACAGGTTCCGCTTATGAGGATATCAATGAAGCGCTGCGTATTGTCGGCTTGTCCTCATCGTCCTCGCGTATGCAGGACACTGTCGAAAAGATCACAGAAGCTCTCAGCAAGTTTCATCTGAAGAAAAGCCTGACAGTGTATCGCGGAGCCAGCGGTGCTATCTTCGGTGGCGCAAAGACGGTGGAAGAGATTAATGCCATGGCCAAAGCAGGCGCACGAATCACAGACCGTGGTTTCATGTCCACTTCCGCTTCCGAAGGCGCTCAGTTTGGTGGCGACTATCGGTTTGTGATCACTGTTCCCGCTGGTACCGGTCGCGGTGCCTATGTGGCACCCGTTTCTCACTTTGGCAGTGAGAACGAGTTCCTGCTTCAGCGCAATTCAACCTTCAAAATCGTCAAGGCAGTAACCAACGGTTACCATATCGATGTTCACCTTCGATTGGAACCGGAGAGAAAGAAAAAGAAATAACAGGAGGCTCATTATGGATAACAAACGCAAGGATCGTTTCACTTCCAAGGAAGGCGAGCTGATCATCACCTATCCCGAAAAGAAGAAGCCCAAGTCTGCAAGCAAGCCCAGCAAGCCGGATCGCTCCAAGACCAGCGGTACCCGCAAGGGTGGCAACTGATGCCCCGCAAGCCCCAGCGGCCCTGTCGACACCCGGGCTGTCCTAATCTTTCGGATGGCGTTTACTGTGCAGCGCATAAAAGCCAGTACATGCGTGAGAACGCTGCCCAGCGCGGGTATGGCTCTCGCTGGAAGGTGGCCAGGAAGCATTTCCTTGACCGCCATCCGCTCTGCGTGGAATGCCTGAAGAATGGGAAGATGACCCCCGCAACAGTGGTCGACCATATCGTTCCTCACAGGGGCGATCCGAAGCTGTTCTGGGACAACGCCAACTGGCAGGCGCTGTGCAAATCGTGCCATGATCATAAGACTGGCACCGGAATGTAATCCATAGGAGGTGTACCATGCGACTATTCAGCCGTATTAAGGCGCGGGACAAGCCCACGGATGCTGTGAGCGCCGCGCCTGTATTCTACTTTGGCACCAGCGGTTCAGGCAAATCGGTTACCGCACGATCTGCCATCCAGGTGTCAACGGTTTATGCTTGTGTGCGAGTCATTGCGGAGACCATTGCCAGCCTACCGGTTCATGTCTATGAACAGACTGAGGAAGGCAGTAAAAAGGCGCTGAATCATCCGCTGTATAAGATTCTGCACGACGAACCGAACACAGAAATGACCTCGTTTGTATGGCGCGAGGTCATGCTGTCCCACCTGCTTTTGTGGGGCAATGCGTACTGCCAGATCATCCGCAGCGGGCGCAACCGAATCCTAGGCCTGTACCCGCTTCTGCCGGATCACATGGAAGTGGATCGGGACAAGAACGGCCAGCTGACATACACCTACACTACCACGGAGGGTCAGATGGTTTCCCTGCGCCCCGAGGATGTGCTGCATATCCCGGGCCTGGGTTTTGATGGTGTCTTGGGCTACAGTCCCATTGCCCTTGAGAAGAACGCGATCGGTTTGGGGATCGCTGCTGAAGAGTATGGCAGCAAGTTCTTCTCCAATGGTGCAACCCCGTCCGGTGTCCTGACGCATCCCAACACCGTCAAAGACCCGGGGCGACTGCGGGAAAGCTGGAACAAGGCCTATGGCGGTTCGTCCAACTCGGGCAAGGTTGCCATCCTGGAAGAAGGCATGAAGTTCGACCGGATCTCCATGCCCAACAACGAAGCGCAGTTCCTGGAAACCCGCAAGTTCCAGGTATCGGAGATTTGCCGAATCTATCGTGTGCCTCCGCACCTGGTAGGCGATCTGGAACACGCCACGTTCTCGAACATTGAGCATCAGTCGATCTCTTTTGCAGTCCATACCATCCGGCCCTGGCTGGTCAGAATTGAACAGGCTATCAATCGCGCTCTTTTCTCGGATAAGGAAAAAGGGCGCTTTTTCGTGCAGTTCAATATCGATGGTCTGATGCGCGGCGATTACAAGTCCCGCATGGAAGGCTACGCCATTGCCCGCCAGAACGGCTGGATGAGCGCCAATGATATCCGGGAACTGGAGAACATGAATCCCATTGCCCCGGAAGAGGGCGGTAACCTCTACCTGGTCAACGGTAACATGATCCGCATTATTGATGCAGCTGCCGCCATAGCTGCAGGAGGTGAACCAGAATGAGAACCATTACCCTCAATGGCTACATTGACGAAGAGGTTTGGTATGGCGATGAGATCACGCCCTCTGCGCTTCATGAGGAGCTATATGGTGTGAACAACCTGAATGCCGACGATGTGCGCATCGTGCTTAACTCCTACGGTGGCAACTGCAATGCTGCCACCCGGATGTTCGACGATGTACGCGCCTATCCCGGTCATGTGCATCTGATCATTTCGGGGACTGCTGCTTCGGCGGCGTCTGTTTTGTCTCTGGCAGCACACCGGGTGGAAATGACGCCCGGCAGCCTGTTCATGATCCACGACCCTTCCTGTATGGCTTGGGGCAATGAGCATGACCTGAAGGATGCCATCAATCTTCTCAAAGCTTGTAAGGAAAGCATCTTGAATGTCTACGCCCGCAGGTCGCACCGCAGCCGTGAAGAGCTTGCGACCATGATGAGTGAAACGACTTGGATGGATGCCCAGCAGGCACTGGCCGAGGGCTTCATTGACGGCATTGTGGACGAAGTTCCGTCCAACAACATCTTCAACTGCGCTACGCCCCGTGTGGCTGATCGCGCTGAGGCTGAAATCAAGGTTCAGGCCTGGCTGGATCGTGCCAGACCCCATCGGATGAAGCCGCCCGAGGATGCGAAGGAACCGCCCGCACCCGCTGTGCCCGAACAGGAGCAGCCCATACCCGAGCCTGAAGCTCCTCAGGAACCCGAAACTGAACAGCCGGAGATCCCCGGCATCCCTGTCGCCCAGCTGCAAAAACGGCTGGGTTTACTTATGCCCAAACGACGCTAAAGGAGGACATTCAAAATGAGCAAGATCAACGATATGCGCAACAAGCGCGGTGAAGTCTGGGACAAGGCCAAGCAGTTCCTGGACGAACACCAGAACGAGAATGGCCTGATGTCCGCCGAGGATACCGCCATCTATGAGCG
>SVGQ01000004.1 GCA_015056245.1 Clostridiales bacterium
GCTCTCGATGACCTCAAGCTCCAGACCGGCAGCGTGAACCTCATCCACCAGCGCCTTGATCTCGTCCTCTTCCCAGACCACGCCAGCGGGCTTGTCCAGAAGGCCCATCAGGCCGGTCATGCCGGGAATCTGCTTGATATACTTCAGGCTAATGGGGTCGCTCTGGGAACCGTACCAGCGGAATGTCATTTTCATGGTGATCGTCCTCCTGTGATAAATGAAAGGGGTTACAGGTGATGATGCCAGTATAGCACAGTTCATGTGACTTGTCTACTTGTATACAAGTTTGAGCGCGTTTATCTTTTCACAAACAAGCAAGAAGGGTGGATGGGTCTCTCCCCTATCTGTTTTGCTGATCGAAACGAATTTTCAAAAGCAGACAACGGTTTCCTTCTTCATCGGTGATCTCTCCGGCATCCTGAAAACCCGCTTTGCGGTAGCAACGAATTGCCCGCAGGTTCTCTGCATCCGGGTCGATGAACAATTCCCGCACCGCCGGGTGCTGCTGGTGAATGAGTTGTACCATCTGACGGAGTGCTTCGCTGCCATACCCCTTGCCGCGCACCTGCGGCGTTCCCAGCCACATGTCCAGCCCAACGTTGGTTTCGTCTGCGAAATAATACTGAATAAAGCCGATGGGCTTGTCATTTAGCAAAACAAAGTACGGGAACACATCCTTTGGTTGCTTGATGCGCTGACCGTATTTCTCCATCACCCGCGCGAGGGGCACATCCGGCTCGTCTTTTTCATCGCACCAGACCCACTGGCGTAATTCCGGCTCCAGAAACCAGCTTCTCAAAGCGGTGTAATCCGCAAGGGTATCCTGCATCGGGCGAAGGGTGATCATGGGTGGCATCTCCTTGTGATCTTGTCCTGTGATACGAAAAAAAGGAGAAAATCTTCTCCTCCGATGGCCTTATATTACCACATTTTCGCCGATTTTTCAAGTCTTGTATTGCGTTGGGATCGGGTGTATGAAATATGCAGAGACCCACACAAAGGAGGAATGGAATCATGTCACTATGCGGAGCACAATGCCACCAATGCAGCCAGCAAAACATCTGCCAAGGCTGCAAAACCACTGGCGGACAGCCCTTTGGCAAACCCTGTTTCATCGCCCGTTACATCCAGCTGGGCGGCACGGAAGCCCTTGATGCCTTCAAAACCCAGCTTATCGCAGAAATCAACCAGCTGAACATTCCCGGTATGCCTCATGTAACCGATTTGACAGCACTGAATGGGCGGCTGGTGAATCTGCCCTATCTCCTGCCCAGCGGACAAAAGGTGGCCTTTCTGGATAATGATCAGGTGTATCTGGGTACCAAGCTGCCCTGTGCGTTCGATGAACACCGCATATTCGGTGTGATGGCAGGAATGGATTTCATCTTGATTTGCAGCTGTGATGACCAGTGGACGGATCCGGAGCTGGTGGTGTACAAGAAACGGTGAAACGAAAAGAAGGCGAGGCAAAAGCCAAGCCTTCTTTTCGTTTTTTAGTCCAAGGGAAGAGACCTCACCGGTCCATCCGGCTGAAAATCCGATCCAGCACAATGATCGCCACCGGCGGGATCAGGATGAACAGCAGCAGAATAACCAGCATGAAGCTCTCTCTCCTTTCCAAAATGCAATCAACGCTTATTCCAGCTCGAACGCGCCGGTGTACAGCTGATAATAGGTGCCCTTCATGGCGATGAGTTCCTCATGGCTGCCCCGCTCGATGATGCGGCCCTTTTCCAGCACCATGATCACATCGGAATTCATGACGGTGGACAGGCGGTGAGCGATGACAAACACGGTGCGGCCCTCCATCAGCTTATCCATGCCCCGCTGCACAATGGCTTCGGTGCGGGTATCGATGGAAGAGGTGGCCTCGTCAAGGATCATCACGGGCGGGTCGGCGACCGCAGCCCGGGCGATGGCGATCAGCTGGCGCTGACCCTGCGACAGGTTGGCACCGTTGCCGGTGAGTTCCGTATCATAGCCGCCGGGCAGGCGGGTGATGAAATCATCCGCACCAGCCAGTTTGGCGGCCTCGATGCACTCCTCGTCGGTGGCATCCAGACGACCGTAGCGGATGTTCTCCATGACGGTGCCAGTGAACAGGTTGGTCTCCTGCAGCACGATGCCCAGAGAGCGGCGCAGGTCATCCTTCTTGATTTTATTGATGTTGATGCCGTCATAGCGGATCTTGCCATCAGCGATATCGTAGAAGCGATTGATCAGATTGGTGATGGTGGTTTTGCCTGCGCCTGTTGCGCCAACAAACGCCACTTTCTGGCCCGGCTCCGCGTAGACGGACACATCGTAGAGTACCTGCTTATCCTCCACATAGCCGAAGTCCACCTGATTGAGGCGCACATCACCGCTGAGAAGGGTGTAGGTCAGGGTGCCATCGCTGTGAGGATGTTTCCATGCCCAAGTGCCGGTTCGCTCAGTGGTCTCGGTAATGGTGCCATCCTCCGCCACTTTGGCGTTGACCAGCGTTACATAGCCTTCATCAGCCTCAGGCTGCTCATCCATCAAGCCCAGCACGCGGCCCGCGCCAGCCAGACCCATGACGATGGAATTGATCTGCTGAGACAGGCCGTTCACATTGCCGGTGAACTGCTTGGTCATATTCAGGAAGGGGATCACGATGCTGATGGAGAACGCCATGCCGGACAGGCTCAGGTTCTTTGCGCCCGTCAGCAGGAAGATACCGCCAGCCAGCGCCACCAGCGCGTACAGCACATTGCCGATGTTGGAGATGATGGGCCCCAGCATGTTGGCATAGGCATGGGCGCGGAAGCTGTCCTCGTAGAGGGCGTCGTTAATCTTGTCGAAGTCAGCCTTGCTCTGCTCCTCGTGGCAGAACACCTTGACCACCTTCTGACCGTTCATCATTTCCTGAACATAGCCCTCGGTGCGGCCCATGGCCTTCTGCTGGCGGATAAAGTACTTGGCAGAGCCGCCTCCGATCTTGCCGGAGACCAGCATCATGGCAAGTACGCCCGCCAGCACCACCAGCGTCATCCACACGCTGAAGGAGAGCATGATGCTCAGCACGCACAGGATCACCGCGCCGGACTGAATGACCGACGGCAGGGACTGGGAGATGAGCTGGCGCAGGGTATCGATATCATTGGTATAGTGGCTCATGATATCGCCGTGCTTATGGGTATCAAAATACTTGATGGGCAGATTCTGCATGCCGTCAAACATGCGGCAGCGCATCTTTCTCAGGAAACCTTGCGTGATGATTGCCATCAGCTGGGTCTGCATCACCACCGCAACGATGGAAAAACAGTACAGGCCCGCAAGGGTGAGTACCTTGGGCACGATCACCTGACTGGCGCCTGCCCAGTCGCCGCTTTGCTGCCAGGTTTCAATGGCGGCGATCACCTGCTGCATAAAGATGGGCGGCATGGCGGAAGCTGCGGCAGAGATCAGGATGCAGACCACTGCCACCGGAGCGAGGACGGGATAGAATTCAAAGAGCATTTTCAGCACACGCTTGAGCATGCCGAAGTCGATCTTGCGACCGCCGGGCATGGGGCCCTTGGGGCCGCCTCTCATGGGACCCTTATTCATCGTCCTCACCTCCGTTCGTCTGCTGTTCGTAGACCTCACGGTAGATCTCACTGGTCTGCATCAGCTCATCATGGGTACCCATCTGAGCGATGCGGCCATTGTCCATCACAAGGATCATGTCCGCATCCATCACAGAGGCGATGCGCTGGGCAATGATGATCTTGGTGGTTTCGGGGATGTAGGTCTTGAAACCCGCCCGGATGAGGGCATCGGTGCGGGTATCCACCGCGCTGGTGGAGTCGTCCAGGATCAGGATCTTGGGCTTTTTCACCAGCGCACGGGCGATGCACAGACGCTGCTTCTGACCGCCGGACACATTGGTGCCGCCCTGCTCGATCATGGTATCATAACCATCGGGGAAGCTGGTGATAAACTCATCTGCCTGCGCCAGTTTGCAGGCCTCAATCAGTTCTTCATCGGTGGCATCCGGGTTGCCCCAGCGCAGGTTTTCCTTGATGGTGCCGGAGAACAGCTGGTTCTTTTGCAGCACCATGGCTACCGCGCCGCGCAGGGTATCCAGATCATACCGGCGCACATCCTCGCCGCCCACCTTTACGCTGCCTTCGGTAACATCGTACAGGCGCGGGATCAGCTGCACCAGCGTGGACTTGCTGGAGCCGGTACCGCCGATGATACCCACCGTGGTGCCGGAGGGGATGGTCAGGTCAATATCCCACAGGGCGAACTTTTTGGCCTTTTCAGAATATTTGAAATTCACATCGGTGAACTGGATGGAGCCATCCTTCACTTCGGTGAGGGCGTTTTCCGGGCTGTTGAGCGCCGGGGTTTCCTCCAGCACTTCGCCCACGCGCTTGATGGACTCGGAGGAGATGGTCAGCATGACATAAATCATGCTCAGGCTCATCAGGGACATAAGGATCTGCATGCCGTAGGTGAGCATGGCGGACAGCTGGCCCACATCGATACCCGCCTGACCGGTGATGATCAGCTTGGAGCCCATCAGCAGCACAAAGACCATATTGCCATACAGACATAGCTGCATCAGGGGACTGTTCATTGCCACGATGCGCTCGGCGCGGGTGAAATCAGCGCAGATATCCTCAGCGGCAGCGCCGAATTTTTCTTTCTCGTGTTCCTCGCGGGAGAACCCCTTCACCACGCGCATGCCGCGGATGTTTTCCTCAATGGTCTCGTTCAGGCGGTCATATTTGCGGAATACGCTGCGGAAGGCAGGCATGGCCTTGCGGCTGATCAGCAAAAGACCGCATACCAGCACCGGAATGATCACCACAAAGGACATCGCCATAGCGCCGCCCATGCGGAACGCCATGATGATGGAGAAGATCAGCATCAGGGGGCTGCGGACAGCAATGCGGATGAGCATCATGAACGCCATCTGCACATTGCCGATATCCGTGGTCATACGGGTGACCAGCGAGGAGGAAGAAAACTTGTCGATGTTCTCAAAAGCGAAGGTCTGCACCTTGTAGAAAACATCATGGCGTACATTGCGGGCAAAACCTGCCGAAGCCTTGGCGCAGGTAAAGCCGGCGATACCGCCGCAGCACAGGCTGAGACAAGCCATCACAAACACCAACAGACCCATCTTCACCAGCTGGGAAAGCTCCACCCCAGCCTTGATCTGGTTGACCAGATTGGCGGTGATGTACGGAATGAAGGTCTCGATGATGACCTCGCAAACGATGAACACCAGCGTCAGAATGGTGGGCGTTTTGAATTCGCGCACACATTTCAGCAATCGTTTGATCATTTGTTTTTTCCTTTCTTGTCCGGCGCACCGGACATGTTTTTGGTTAACTTTGTATCCAACATATCTATTATACGAGCTTTTCCAGCTTTGGCAACCATCAAAAAGAGCGCCCATAGCAGGACAAAAATAGCATTTTGCCTTGCTTTGGCGCTTCCTGAGCCACAGAATCGGATGCTGAATTTATGGTTTGTTCACATTTGGACAGGCACAGAAGAAACCGCGTTTGTCACATGGACTTCAAGCATGATTCAGCCTTCCATGGCGCGCTGAAACTGCTGCGCCACCTGCGGCTGCATCTGCGCGTAATAGCAGATGCGATCCAGGGTATTTCGGGATTCTTGTATACCTATCGTTCTTTCGTCCGGGGTATCGATGGTCAATCCGCAAGCACGGCGCAGATTGTAGTTGAGCCAATCCAGCCATGCAAAGCCAAGGCCGCTGAGGGCTGTCCAGTCCATCGGCTGCAGGCTGGAGACCTCCCGATAAGCCCGCAGGAAAGCGGTAAGTTGATTAAAATTCAATTGGCACAACACCCCGCCAGCCCAGCTGAGGGACAGCTGCACCAGATCATTCACCGGATTGCCGATCTCAAGACATTCCAGATCGATCATCAGCGGATCGCTGCCTTGCCAGAGCACATTTTTGGAGTCCATATCCGCATTGCAGATGCAGTGAATGGATGGCAGAGCATTAACGGCATCGTTATAGGATGCTTGCGCTTTTTCCAACAATGGCAGGGCTGCAGCCAGTGTAGCTGCCAGTTCGGGGCAATGTTTCTGCGTTTGCTGCGCCATCGCCTGCCAGTCGAAAGAGAAGAGATCAGGGCCGGAGGTTTCAGGCGCAATCTCTCCGCAGGGCAGGCTGTGGAGCTTTGCCAGCAAGCCACCTATTGTGCGGCAATGCCCCACGCTGATGGCATCCCATGGCAAAGCCTGATGCTCCACCCATGGAAAAAGATAGTAATACTGGTCTTGAATGCACTGCATCTTGCTGCCATTACAGCTCATTGCCGCCACGATGGGCAGTCCGTGCCGCTCCAGCACGCTTTCCAAGGCTTCAGCTTTCTGGTAATTGCTCAAAGCGGCAGGACGGTTCATTACTTCCGGATTCAGCAGCTTAACCGCATAACTGCCGGCGGTGGTATCCAGCCGGAACATTTTGTGCATATAGCCGCCGGAGACCGGCTGGGGCGGACAGATCAGGCTGCCCAAAGACCAGTCGGTGGTCAGCTGTGTATAGAAATCTGGTTTGTTCATAGACTTCCCTTTCAACGGTTGATTCACTCAGATTGCCGGAGCTGCTTCAGAGCATTCATGCGATGGCTCCCGTCTCATTGTAGCACATTCCCCCACCGCAGAAAACCCTTGCGCCATCGTCCTTCCTGTGCTACCATCAGTATTGTATCCAGAATTGTATTCAAGCGTAACATAAAGGAGGCCTGTTGATGGCTCGTATTTTTGCTTCTGCGGAGCAACTCATCGGCAAAACCCCGCTGGTGGAGCTGAACAATGTGAAAAAGAACCTGAACCTGAACGCCCGTCTGCTGGTCAAGCTGGAATGCTTCAATCCCGGCGGTTCTGCCAAGGATCGTATCGCGGTGAGCATGCTGGATGAAGCCGAGCAAAGCGGACGCTTGCACCCCGGCGCTACCATCATTGAACCCACCTCCGGCAACACAGGCATCGGGCTGGCGGCAGTGGGCGCTGCCCGGGGCTACCGGGTGATCATTGTGATGCCGGATACCATGTCCATGGAGCGCCGCCTGCTGATGAAGGCCTATGGCGCAGATCTGGTGCTCACCGATGGCGCAAAGGGCATGCAGGGTTCCATCGAAAAGGCTGAAGAACTGGCTGCCCAGCTGCCCGGCAGCATGGTGATGGGACAGTTTGACAACCCCGCCAATCCTAAGGCCCACTATCTGACCACCGGCCCTGAGATCTGGGCGGACAGTGACGGTCAGGTGGACTGCTTTGTGGCGGGCGTGGGCACCGGCGGTACCATCACCGGCACAGGCCGTTATCTGAAGGAACAGAATCCCTCCATTCGTGTGGTGGCTGTGGAACCCGCATCCTCTCCCCTGCTGAGTCAGGGCAGGGCAGGCGCTCACGGCTTGCAGGGTATCGGCGCTAACTTTGTGCCCTCTGTACTGGATCGCTCGGTCGTTGATGAAATCGCCCCCATCACCGAGGACGAAGCCTATCAGGCCAGCCGTATGCTGGGCCGCATGGAAGGCTTGTTCGTAGGCATCTCTTCCGGCGCTGCGCTGCATGCCGCCATCCAGCTGGCAAAGCAGCCGGAATATGCCGGGAAGACCATTGTGGCGCTGTTGCCGGATACCGGCGAGCGCTACCTGTCCACTCCCATGATGGCAGACTGAACCCCAAATACAAAGGGAAAGCACCACGGCGGTTGCCACATTTCGCCCGATGCGCTATAATAGATTTGCGTTATTCGCAATTCTACCGTGATTGAAATAAAGGAGAACCAATATGCTTGAGTTTAAGTTTGATACCCAGCTTTTGATCGAAGGCCACGATTTGGACGAGGATGCCATCAACGATTACATCACCGCCAACCTGAAGGGCGACTGCCTGCTGGCTGTGGGCGATGAGGATCTGATCAAGATCCACTTCCACACCAACGAGCCTTGGCAGCTGCTGGAATACTGTGCCTCTCTGGGCGAGATCTACGATGTGGTCGTGGAGAACATGGAGCGTCAGGAAGCCGGTCTGCAGGGCTGATTACCTTGATCATTACGCAAAGCCGCCGCTTGTTTCCCTTTTATGGGAATCAGGCGGCGGTTTTGATTATTCAGATACTCTCCAGCAGATGGGCGGCGTCCTCCGGGCGGAAACGGTGATAGCTGAGGTGTCCCATTTCTTCCTTGAAGAAATAGCAGTAGCTGTCCGGCTGACCTTCCGGGAAGTAGAGCACACAATCGAACTCCCCTCCATCTGGCATGATGCGATGCACATAGGGGGCGTTTTGCTGGTCGAACAGTTTGAGCACCTCCTCCATGGATGTATGGTGATGCCCGGCAAACATACCGATCAGCGCATGCAAGAAAGGCGAGGCTTCCACTTGCTCGTGCACATACTGCACGCCCTCTTGGGGGATGGTGATCTCGACGCGATCCTCATGGGGCTGAAAAGCAAGCTGCCCAAGGGGCGAAGATGAAAAAGCCGGTTCCTGTGCAAGTGCGGCTGCCATAGCAGGAACATCGCTGGCACTTTCGCCGGTCAAAACCGCCAGCGAAGCAGGATTGTAATACAGCTTGACCGTGCTGGGGCCAAAACCCAGCTTGATCTGCGCTTCTTTCAACTGATCGGTGATATCCGTAAGCAAGGGCTGAATCCGCATGGAAATCCCTCCTGTGACTGATGGTTTTTCAGCGGCTACCACTATAGCACGCCGGGGTGTCTGCGTCAATCCGCACGCCGCTGGCTGGCAGGCATAGACTGGAACTGGGCCCACGCCCGCAACTGCCCCGAAAGGAGTGCTGAATATGACCGATATCAACATCCCGGCCCAGCCGGATACCGAACAGTTGCCCACGCCCTCTCTGCCCGGAGAGGATCAGCAGCCCGCCCAGCCCGGCGAAGGACCGGAAGGACTGCCCACCCCCACTCTGCCGGACAGCAGCGTGATTTCTTTCCGCTGCCCGCTGGGGTATACCCCCAAAGTGACCACCGGCAACCAGAGTTTTACCGATCTTTTGCTGGAAAACAACGTATCCTACCGGGCTATGCAGCTGGGCAACCCCAACCTGCCCACCACCCGTCTGGCACCCGGCACCCGATACTGCGCGCCGCCTTCCTACAGCCGCCGCCTGTGCCCCTACGGCAGCCGTTCCTACGTGATGGGCGTAGGCGAAAGCCTGGATACGCTGGTGGAGACCGAGGGAATTTCGCCGGAATTATTGCTGGTTGCCAATCCCACCCTTGCCCCAGGCGACTTTTCCCCCGGGCGGGTCATCTGTCTGCCATAGGTTTTTCAAAGCGGGGACCCGGTTTCCCCGCTTTTTTGATTTTTTTTATGAAAAGTGCTTGACAACTTCCGGGAGGCATGCTATTATATCACTCGTGGTTTGAACAACCCGGCCATCGTCAAGGGGTCGAATGCCAAGCAGCGGTAACACCCCCGGTGTGACCCATTAGCTCAGTTGGCAGAGCACTTGACTTTTAATCAAGGTGTCCGGAGTTCGAGTCTCCGATGGGTCACCATCCCTTCTTGTGTGAGGGTACCCTGCGGGCGTGGCGGAATGGCAGACGCGCTGGATTTAGGTTCCAGTGCCTACGGCGTAAGAGTTCGAGTCTCTTCGCCCGCACCATTTCTTTGCTCGCTAACAGAATGCTGTGGAACGTGCGGTAGTAGCTCAGTGGTAGAGTGCCACCTTGCCAAGGTGGATGTCGCGAGTTCGAATCTCGTCTACCGCTCCACTTTCTGTTTTGGTGACGGGCATTTCCCCCATCCCTTGTCAGGCGGGTGTAGCTCAATGGTAGAGCCCCAGCCTTCCAAGCTGGTTACGTGGGTTCGATTCCCATCACCCGCTCCATGAAAAACCTGCTGATGAAAAATCAAGCAGGTTTTTTTGTATCTATTTTTCACCACAGGAGAACAACCATGAAAGTACTGCTGCTGAACGGAAGCCCCCATTCCAACGGATGCACCTATACAGCCCTGTGCGAAACGGCCCGGGCCTTGCAGGACGGCGGCATTCAAACAGAGATCATCCATCTGGCAAGCAACGATACCCCTGGCTGCAAAGGATGCTTTGCCTGCCGTTCCCTTGGCAGATGCGTCATCGATGATCAGGTGAACCAGATCGCTGAAAAACTACAGAACGCGGACGGGATGATCCTTGGCTCACCCGTTTATTTTGCCTCCCCCAACGCCAGTTTTCTGGCGCTGCTGGACAGGCTGTACGCCGCCCATGGACACAAACTTCGCTACAAGCCCTGCGGATGTCTGGTATCAGCCCGCCGGGCGGGCACCACAGCTGCGCTGGATGCACTGAACAAGTATCCGCTGGTGTGCGAACAACCATTGATCTCTTCCTGTTACTGGTGCATGGTGCACGGCAACACCCCTGAAGAGGTCCGAAACGACACAGAAGGCATGGAGATCGCCTATCATCTGGGCAAAAACATGGCATGGCTGGTAAAAGCGCTGCATGGGGTTGAGCCGCCCATGGAATGAATGCTGGTTGCCAACAGGCACTTGTATACGATACAATAAAGCAAACAACAGATCGAACGGAGGTTGCGTTATGAAAACAACCCGAACCATTCGTATGATTGCGCTTTGCCTGTCGCTCATATTGCTGCTTAGCAGCTGCAGCCTGCTGGGCATCAAGACCCGGAAATCCGACCCTATGCTGATCAATGGCGTGAAAGTGAAATGCTATCAGCTGGACAGCGGCGACTATTACTCCGGCAGCATCCGCTCGCTGGTAAACTATCTTGGTATGCAAGCTGATTTCGCATGGTACACCATCCCTGTGGAAACCCTCCCGCAGGGCGGACATCTGTATGCTACGCTGGTAACCGACCGCATCGTGGACAGCATGAACTATTTTGCGTGGGATTACCGGCCCAATGATACGGATGTGCCCCGCATGCAGATGATTCTGGAACGCTACGGTTTTACCAAGGACCATCGCGTCACCTCCCAGTGGCTGGAAGAGAACATACAGCAAGCCATCCAGCTGGCAGATGACATCCAGAAGGAAGCCATGGGGTTTGCTACCTACAGCCGGGATACCGCCAACTGTCAGGATACCAGCCGCTTTGTGCCTGCCTTTGAAGGCAAGGAAGCTCATTTGTTTTATCCCTGCAGCACCATCCAATTCAAGGTGAATGATACCATCATGGAGGCAATTTCATGGAGTGGCACCAATGGCCTGTATGAAAGCCGCACCCTGCACCATGTCCTCCGCGCTTTTGATCTGACCGGTGACTTGGACGCGCGAAACCTGTCTGAAGGCAGCTTCACCGCCTCACCCGGCGCCAACACTGCCGCGCTGGTGGATACCATCAATCATCTGGCATGGGACAAACCCTACGTTGCTATGGAAGCGTTCAATCCCCTGCGCGCTTTCCTGCTGGATAGCGGACTGGATGCCGAAACGCCTATCCATGCCGAATGGTTATGCGCCCATATGGATCAGGCAATCGCCCTGTATGAGACGCTGCCGCTGTTCTTCCAGCGTTGGTGTGCCAGTGTGCCGCTGCACTGCACGGATGAAACCATCCTGTCCTATTGTCCCCCCAGTTGACGAAAGGAACCTTTATGCATATTGCTAACAACATTCTCAAACATGCCCTGCGCAACTGTTACTTCCTCAACGGCACCGCCTATGCGGGCAAATCCACCATGTGCGCCATGCTGGCGGAGCGCTTTCACATGGTCCATTGTGGAGAGAACTACGGGCTGGACGAAATGCAGGCAGTTGCAGACCCTCAGTTGCAGCCAAATCTTTGCTATACCAGCCAGATAAAATCCTGGCAGGACTTTGTGCTCAGATCGCCGGAGGAATATGAACGCTGGGTGGAGGGCAATAGTCTGGAACTGGCCCAGTTTGAAGTAGCGGAGCTGATCCGTCGCTCTGCCAACGGTCAGAAAGTGATCGTGGATACCAACATCCCCTGCGAACTTTTGTGGCAGATCTCCGATTACGACCATGTGGCGATCCTGCTGTCGCCCCAGAGCATGTCGGTGGAACACTTTTTTGACCGGGAGGATCCGGAAAAGCAGTTCCTGCTGTCGGTTATCCGCTCCTGTCCCGACCCGGAGGCTGCCATGGCGAATTTCAAGAGCTGTCTTGCCCGCATCAACAGCCCGGAATGCTTTGAGGCTTTTCAGAACAGCGGTTTTTTCACACTGATACGCCAAAATACCCACGAGGATACCCGGGAAGAAACCCTTGCTGCGCTGGCAAGGCATTTCAAGCTGGATGAATCAGCCCGGTAAGCAGAAGGGAGGAATCACAATGCCCACATTCATCAACATGGAAGAATATCCCCGCCGGGATCATTTCCGGTATTTCTGCACCCTGTCCAACCCTTTTGTGAGCTTGACCGTCCCCGTTGATGTGACCGGGCTGGCAGCCGCCTGCAAAGCCAAAGGCGTTTCTTTTTATCTGGCGGTGATCCATGCGGTAGCCAACGCTGCCAACGCGGTTCCCCAATTCCGGCAGCGGGTGCGGGGCGACGGCATTGTGCAGTACGAGTGCTGCATCACCTCCCACATTGAGCTGCTGGAGGATGACACCTATTGTTACTGCAATCTGCAGCACGATGAACTGCTGGCAGACTACTTTACCAAAGCGGAAGCAGCCCGCGCTGCAGCCCGCAGCCATGCCACCATTGAGGAGGATGCGGCGGACGCTGAGTCCATGTTTTTCGTTTCCAACCTGCCATGGCTGCACTATACCAGCCTGTCTGAACCCACTGGCAGCGATTCCAATCCCCGCTTCAGCTGGGGCAAATACGAGGCCGACCATCTGGGCCGACTGATGATGCCCCTTTCGGTGACCGCTCACCACGGGCTGGTAGACGGGGTACACATTTCCCGGTTTTATCAGCAATTGGAGGAACAGTTCCAAAGGATCGCACAAGAGATGGTGCAGGAAAGCGAGGCAAACGGATGAAATCGCTGCTGAAAAGGTACACCATGGGTTTCGACCTGTGGGGACTTCTCCTGTTCGTCATCATCATGCTGCCCAATGTGGTCTGGATGGCCCATCCTGCCCCCAATGATGTGCTGCGGGCGGAATCCGTTACGCCAGTGGCGGACATGATCGGCTCCATCTGCCAAGTGGCGATGGTATTCTGCCTGTGCTTCATCCGGCGGATCGATACGGCTCCCCTGCGTTTTTCGCCATTGATCATCGCAGTGTTGGCTTGCGTGCTGGTCTATCTTGCAGCTTGGGGCTGTTACTTCGCCGGAATTGCCCATATGGCTGTAATCCTGCTGCTGACACTGGCTCCCTGCGCGGCATTTCTGCTGTATCTGGCTGACCGCCGCAACATCATCGGCCTGATCCCCGCAGCGGCCTTCACGCTTTGCCACGTCATCTTTGCCATTGCCAATTTCTTGATGGTGAGTTGATCTTTCTTCCCATCATCTTTGCGCCGCATTCATACTCTCTTCACAACTGGGTGGTATGATACCTACTGTCGAAAGACAATATGCGCCGGGAAGCGGCGCCATGGGTTCTCTTGCGCAAGATGAATGGAAAACGCCGGTTCTGAACTTCGCCGGCGCAGGGTGATTATGTGCCTTTTCCCCCATCCCCTTCCTGGTGCGACTACGCACCCCACGCCAGGCATGATGATCATAGCAAAGCCGCGATGGTTCCAAGGCAACCGATGGTTGACTGGTTCCATTGCGGCTTTGTGTACATGGAAAAAACTCATTGGGAAAATGCGCATCCGGCAGGATTTGCCATATCTGCGGGAGAACTGTATACGATAGCATTGCAACAAAATACGCAGCGGGAAGCTGCTGTATTTTCTGCGCCAAAGGAGGTACCCCCATGCGAATCGGCGCTCAGATGTATACCACCCGCGAAGCTTGCCAGACGCTGGAAGGCTTTGCCGAAACCCTTCGCCGCATTGCGGATATCGGTTATGAGATCGTGCAGGTATCCGGCACCTGCCCCTTTGAGGGCCAGTGGCTGAAGGAGCAGCTGGCGAAAAACGGCCTGCGCTGCGTGCTCACCCACACCCCGCCGCCCCGCCTGACAGGCGAGCTGGACAAGGTATTGGCGGATCACCGCGTCTTTGACTGCCCCAACATCGGTCTTGGCTACTGGAGCTTCAACGAAGCGGACAACATGTCGCTGGATAGCTGGCTGGAGACTTATGTGCCAATTGCCAAAGCCATCCATGAGGGCGGCGCGTACTTCATGTACCACAACCACAACAACGAATTCAAGCGCATTGGCGGCAAGCTGGTGATGGAAACCCTGATGGAAGCCGTCCCTGCAGAACAGATGGGCTTCACGCTGGATACCTACTGGGTGCAGGCCGCTGGCGCTGATCCTGCCCTCTGGCTGGAAAAACTGGCGGGACGCATTCCCTGCATCCATCTGAAGGACTATGGTTTTGACCGTTCCATGCAGCCGGTGGGCGAAGGCAACATCAACTTTGACCGGGTGTTTGCCAAAGCCGAGGCCGGCGGCACCCAGTATATGCTGGTGGAACAGGACAACTGCAACGGCGAGGATCCCATCGAATGCCTGCGCCGTTCCTACGAATATCTGAAAGCCTGCGGTTTTCGCTGATCGATAGCAGGAATCCCTCATGGCTCAGAAAATCAAGATGGGGATTATCGGCATTAACAACGTGATCAAGGGCAATTGCCGGAGCTGGAACTCCACTGCTTTGATGATGCCATCCAGATGCTGGTGAGCGTGCCCCATTACAACCATCCCGCCATGCCATGGAGTGGCGGATCAAAAAACAAAGAGCTGCTACCCTGTTCCCAATGAAAAACAGCTGCATGGTACATCTCCATGCAGCTGTTTTTCATTGGTGGGATTGGTAGTCAATATTCGCCAATCTGGCTTGCTTACACAGATCCTTTGTTTGCAGTTTATACTGTTTTCCCTCTTTGATGAAGTAGGTGCCGCATTGCCGGAACTCAAAATTCACATTCTTTCGGACGCACATTTCCCGAAGCGCCAGCACCCATTCGTAGTCCAGCGGTCTGGCCTGTGCATCGGATTCACCACCAACCACAACAAGCTCAATGCCATCCAGATACCGCTCGATATCGATCCTCTCCAGCAGCGGTTGCGCGGTAATACATTTGTGACGGATCGGCAGTGTTTGAAATACTGCCAGCTTCCGGTCAGCATTTTTCTGGGTTTCGATGGTACAGCCCACCACCACGTTTTCATAGCCGTCGCCCCAGTCGTTGGGAACACAATCCATAAATCGTTCGATCCGCTTGGTGAGAAACAGAAACGTACAGTCCTGCCTTTCCCGGATCATTGCCCAGCATTCCTCGCGCCAACCATCTGCTTCTTCCAGAAGAAAATCGGTGGAAAAACCCAGATACACCATGCCGCTTTTCATTTTGTAGCTGCCGTTCTTCAGTTTTTCCACCGGCTTGCGGAAATCCTTTGTCAAAACAATATCGCCGGTATCCACATTCCGTTTGGCATCACCTTTGTGGATGTAGCAGTGCAGGCATCCCTCACTGCATCGTTTGCAGCCGCGCCATGGGTTCCACATTGCCATCAGCAACACCTCATTTGTCAGAGAGTAAAAAATACTCTTT
This sequence comes from Clostridiales bacterium, assembly GCA_015056245.1. GTDB lineage: Bacteria > Bacillota > Clostridia > Christensenellales > Aristaeellaceae > Limiplasma. The sequence goes on from SVGQ01000004.1 coordinate 15,593, forward strand.
GATCTCTTCAATCAGAAAATCCTTCACCAGCTGAACAGTGTGCTGGTATTCCCCTGCCTTGAGCACCTCTTCGCAGGCAAGGAACGACCAGTTGTCCTCCTTGCCCCGGTATGCGGGATTATTGGCATATACGATGCCGTCAATCCCCGCCCATATGGCGGCAGATGCACAAAGCGGGCAGGGCTCAAAGGTGGTATACAGCCAGCAGCCGCCGGGCAGACGAGCCGTTTGCAGCTTCCGGCAGGCTTTCCGGATGGCATTGACCTCCGCATGGGCGGTGGGGTCATTGTCCTGTTGAACGGTGGTGCATCCCTTGGCAATGATCTGTCCGGTTGCGTCCACCACAGCAGCGTAAATGGAGTGCTTTGTCCATTGGTCGTGGATCAGTTGGGACATAAGGTCACGGTTTGGATGCGTCATCTTTTTTCCTCCTGCGTATTCCGGCAGTTAGATCGATCAAGCCTTGACCGCCTTGAGGGCAAAATACAATTCGGTGATATCCTCCATCTGGGATTCCATATACCCATTGATGGTAAATCCGCATTCAATCAGGCCGCCCAGATAGGTCTCCATGGTGTGCCCATACTCCACCCAGCCCGAATCATCGTGTTCTCGGGCATCAAAGGGCATCCGGTGCACTGCCTTGTAATAGCCGCCATTTTCATCGCTGATGAAATCGCAAAGATAGTTCACCGGGCAGGGAGCCGCCATGATCAGCGCGCCGCCCTTGTGCAGCACCCGGCTGCACTCCCGGAAAACCTGTTGGGGTTGCGGCACGTACATCAGGGAGGGCGGATTCAGAATCAGGTCGAAAGTGCCGTCCTCAAACAGCGACAGATTGCACATATTGCCTTTGAGGATTCTCATGGAGAGGTTTTCCCGCCGCGCTATTTCCCGATCCTTGGCAAGCATACCTGCGGACAGATCCAACACGGTAACCTCCGCTCCGGCACAGGCCAACAGCGGCCCTTGCATGCCGCCTGCGCCCGCAAGGCACAGCACACGTTTCCCACGCAGTTCTCCCAGCCAGTGAGCGGGGATCTCCTGCCCATAAAAATGCAGCGCCAGTTGGCCCATCCGGGCTTCCTGCAACTGTTCAGGAGTAGCGCACATCGTCCAGTCCACCTGACTTTCCACCAGACGATCCATATTCTGTTCCACTTGATCAAACACTGTTTTCATGGCATATATCCGTTTCTGTCACTGTTCATCAAATCGATGCCCGGATTGGTCTCAGCCCCGTTCCCGGATACGTCCGATAAGCCAGAACACCAAAAAAGCTACAATATTCGCCACCACCACACTGGCGCCGGTGGGGGTATCCAGCAGGTAGGAGCCGCACAGGCCAAGCATAAAGCACACCACCGACAGGATGGCGGCGCAGATGGTCACGCTGCGGAAGCTGCGGCATAACCGCATGGCGGTCAGCGCCGGGAAGATGATCAGGCTGGAGATGAGCATGGCGCCCATCACACGCATGCCCAGCACAATGGTCAGGGCGGTCAGGCAGGCCAGCAGCATATGGTAGGCTTCCACCTTCTCGCCGGTAGCCCGGGCAAAGGTTTCATCAAAGGTGACTGCAAACATTTTGCGGTAGTACACACAGAACAGCACCAGCACCACCGCCGCCAGCGCGACACTGAGCCACACATCCTCGCCGGTCATGGCAAGCACGCTGCCGAAGAGATAGTTGTTCACATCTCCTGTGGTGCCACTGGAAAGGCTCAATACGATCACACCGATCGCCAACGAGCCAGCGGAGATCATTGCGATGAGGGCATCGCCTTTCAGCTTGGCGCGGCTGGACAGGCGCAGCAAAAGCACCGCTGCCACCATCACCACCGGGATGGACACTGCCAAAGGAGCCATTCCCAATGCCGATGCCACCGCCAGCGCACCAAAACCCACGTGGCTCAGACCATCGCCGATCATAGAGTAGCGTTTGAGCACAAGGCTCACACCCAGCAGCGCAGCGCAAAGGCTCACCAGCACGCCCACCACAGCGGCGCGCACCATAAAGTGATAGCTGAACATCTTGCTCAGCAAAGCGAATACTTCGTTATTCATGGCAGCAGCAACCTCCAAAGAACGCCACGCCCAGCGGGGAATGGCGGTATTCAAACGGCGTGCCGTAGAAGCTGCCGGTGTTGGACAGATGCAGAATGCGGTCAGCCTCCTGGGTGGCTGCCTGTATGTCGTGGGAGATCATCACCACGGTCAGATCGCGCTGCTCATGGAGCATGCGGATCACATCGTACATTTCCCGGGTCACCACAGGGTCAAGACCTGCCACTGGTTCATCCAGCAGCAGCAGGGAACGGGTGGCGCACAGGGCACGGGCCAGCAAAACCCGCTGCTGCTGACCGCCGCTGAGCCTTGCAAAGCTCCGCTTCGCAAGATGCTCCATGCCCATCAGGTGCAGGTTCTCTTCCACCTGCTGGCGGCGCTGAGAATTCATCCACAGGCCATGACAGCCGGAGGATGCCACCTCCCACACAGAAGCGGGAAAGTCTGGCTGCCATTCCACCCGCTGGGGCAGATAGCCGATCTCCGTCTGACGCAGACCATCTCCGAAGGTCACCTTGCCGCTGACAGGCTTCAAAAGGCCAAGCAACCCTTTCACCAGTGTGGATTTGCCGGAGCCGTTCTCGCCTACAATACAGAGATACTGGCCTTTTTCGATCTGCAAATCCAAATCCCTTACCACGGGCACGCCTTCATAGGCGAATGTGGCTTTTTCACAGGTAATCAAAGACATCCGTTCAGCGCCTCCTTCAAGGCTTCAACATTCTGCTGCATCAGGGAAACATAGGTGGCTCCAGCTTCGATTTCCTCTGTAGAAACCGTGTGGCAGCCATGGAACAGCCGAAGCTGCGCCCCGGTTTCCTCCGCAAGGATGCGGGCGGTTTTCTGGCTGGAATACTCAATGTGGAATACCACAGGCACGCCTTCCGCCCGGACCGTATCCACCAGCGAGATCACTGTGCGTACGCTGGGTTCGCTGTCCTCGCTGCAGCCGGGGAAAGCCGCATCGTACCGAAGACCATAGGCAGCGACGAAATACCGCAGCGGGAAACGGTCGCCAAAGATGATCAGATCTCGGGGGCTGCTGGCGACGATCTCCGAAAAAGCGCGGTCGATCTCTTCGATTTGTGCCGTGTAGGCAGCTGCGTTTACACGGAATGTTTCCGCCGCTTCCGGGCGAATGCGGCACAGCTTGTCCGCAATGGCATCAACGATCACAATGGCGTTGCGGGGAGAGGTCCACACATGTTCGTCCATCTCCTCGGCATGGGCATGGTCATGGTGATGCGTTTCATCCGTACAGGCAGCTGTGTCATGATCATGGTCGTGGTCTGCTTGCATGCTGGCGGTGTGTTCCTCTGCCAGCACTGTGACCACATCCATCATGCGCAGAGTTTCCGGGGCTTCCTCCCCCATGGAAGCCAGGATCCGCTCGATCCAGCTGTCGCTTTCACCGCCGGTGTAGATGAACAGATCCGCATTCTGGATCGCCAGCAGATCCTTGGGAGAAGGCTCAAAACTATGGCTGTCTGCCCCGGGCGGGATCAGCATGGATACCTGCGCCCCCTCCCCTGCCACCTGTCGGGCAAAATCAAAACCCGGGAAAATCATGGTGACGATCTCCAAGGGGGTATCTTCTTGCTGGGGAAGCCCTGTTTGGGATTGTGCTGTTGGCTGGCCCCCTTCGGATGCAAAAACAGTTACCTGTGCTGCCAGTAAACAAAGGCTCAGCATCATGCAGGCCAACAAACGGAATGTTTTCTTCTCTCGTTTCATTTCGTAGATACCTTCTCATGTTTTTGGGCACAGGTCGCGCAAAGGCCGCACAGCAGCGTGCGTCCCTCGTCCAGCACGAAACCGTGGTGGGCGCTGATATGAGCCGCAAAGGCCTCCACCTCATCACAGTGCAGATGCTCCATCGCCCCGCAGCTGTAGCAGCGGATGTGCAGATGGCTTTCCCGGCAGGGATTGTATTGATATTGGGCTGCTTCGCTGCTGCTCTGAGGGGCATAACGCCGCAGAACACCTGCGTCGCACAACTTGGTGATGGCGCGATATACTGTGGTCTTGCCCACATCCATTCCCTCATCCAGCAGTTTGCGGTAAGCCTCCTCTGCCGTCATGCAGTTCTCTTGCATACGCTCAAACAGCGCCGCAACTGCTTCCTGCTGTCTGGTCTGATAGCTGCCACGTTGCATCTGGAATCCTCCTTCAAGAAATGAAAATGAATTTCATTTTCAGATTGGTAGTATACACGAGGAGACCATGCCTGTCAAGGAAAACGAAAGTTTTCGAAGCGATAGGAGCACAATAGAAAACCGCCCCGAAGGGCGGCACAAAAAATCAGGTAACCACGCAGTCTCAGCTTTTCTGTGTAAAGCTGGTATGGCAACGGCTGCAGGTGATGGTCACCACGCCGCTGCCACGCTTGAGGCGCAGCCACGCCTTGCAGCCGGGGCACTTGAAATACTTATAGATCTTACGGTTTTTGAACCGATTCGCCGCCTGATTGCGTTTTTTCTTCTGTCTCTCCATGAAGGTAACATAGCGGCGGTTTTCTGCCCGGCGTTTGTCCAGATTGCGGGAAAACATACGATACACGCACAGTATATAGGCTGCCATGCCGGCGAAAGAAAACAGCATGCTCAAAAGAGCCAGCACAGGCCGGTTCACAAAACTGCCCAGAATGGAACTGAGCAGATAACAGACAAGACCGCCGAACAAAAGCGCCACGCTCAGCTGATCAGTACCATTGCGACCATTCATAAAGGAACGCAGCGTCTGTTTGATTTTCTCCCAAAAAGACATTGTTTTTTTCTCCTTTCCGTCAGCAACAATAGAAGCCGCGACCGCAGCAACAGTTGCACAGCATATTCATCATGCAGCAGGTCATCATCGGGCTGGAGCAGCAGTTGAGTCCACCCGCGCTGCCGCCCCGGTAACCATAAGCCTGTCCCCCGGCATTGAGCTGGGCCAGCAGTTCCCGGTACGCCACTTCATCCGGAGCCATCTGGGAGGCAGTTCGGGCATCGTTGAGGGCGGCGATGCGATTCCCTGCACCCATATTAGCCCGTGCGCTCCAGTAGTACCACGCTGCCTTGTGCTGGTCGATTTGTTTGAGGGCTTTGAGCGCATCGCCATAGCGGCCTGCCAGCACCATCTGCTCCACATTCTTGAAAATGGGATCATTTTCATAATAGGAGGTGGTTTGATAGGAACGGCTGCTGCCGCCAAACAGATCCTCAAAATTGAAGAACTGGAATCCCCCGAAATCGTAACCCTGCTGCCCGGAACTGCCTTGGCGGTAACCGCCGTAGCTATCCTGCGAGCCATTGCCGCCAAAAGGGCCATAGTTGCCGGAGGAACCGCCAAAGGGGCCGTAGCTGCTGGAAGAGCCGCCATAACTGCCGCTATAGCCGCTACCCGCAGAGCCATACCCACCCTGACCCTTGTTCTTGATCAGGTAGGTATAGGCATCGTTGACTTCCTTCATTTTGCGCTCAGCTTCCGCGCTGCCGCCGTTCAGATCCGGGTGATATTTCTTGGCCAGCTTGCGGTAGGCCGCCTTGATCTCATCATCACTTGCGCCAGGGGATAATCCCAGCACCTCATAGGGGTCTCTCATGCTGTCCCTTCTTTCACAACAGCGGGCTTGTTCTTATCCCGCCGCTTCTGTAGTGCACGGTAGCGCATCCAGCAGCCACCGTAAAGGATATTCCGCAAAAGATCCGCATCCTGTACCACAGGCAGCGTTTCAAAGGCTTCTGTGCATTCCGCGATCAGCATCGTCAGGCTTTGGAAGACAAAGGTTTCGTAGTCCTCCCGCTGATGATGGGCTGCCAGCGGATTATAGCGCCCCTTGCGCAGATCGGCGGGCAGATCCTCGTAGGCATCCATCAGGTAGATGAACCGCCCCAGCCCCTGCCCCATCTGACCAAGGGTATCCGCCCAGTAGTCCTTTTCCTTGTAACGGTAGATGACTCCCAGCATCTGCGCTGTCAGGTTGGCTGCGCCATCCAGGCTGTCATCGCCAGCCTTTTCAAGGGCGCTGATCTGCTGAAGGCATTTTTCAATGGCAAGGCACTTTTCCGGATATTTCCCGCACACCCGCTGATAGGCTTTATTCAGCAAAGCCGCTTCGCCCCGGCTGATGAAGCTTCGGTCATCCTGCCAGTTATCCATGCATTTGTGGTAGCTGAGGGCTACATTCATATCGGCGCAGTATTCCGCTGCTTCGCTGTAGATATAGTTGCGCCCGGCGACCGGATGCAGTGCGCAATGCTCCAGCCCCAGTGTTTCCTGCGGCTCATAGAGGGAGTTGAGCAGGATGTAGAGAAATGTCAGGTCGTAGCTGAGGGTGATGCGGCTCAGCCCGCCGTGGCGCAGGCGCAGGGTGCGGCAAAGGCCGCAGTAAAACGCCCGATACCGGTCGCTGCGGTCCTTGGGCAGCGCATCCGGCGCAATGGTTACATAACCAAACATGTTTGTTTGCCTTTCCTTTGGTAGATGGGCCGTCAGTTCTGGATGTCCGCATCCATGGCGCCATCCTGATCGTCCATATCGGCGGGATCCACATAACGGCCCACAGCGTTCAGGGCTTCGGTCAAATCGTTGCAGGCTGCTTTCAGCTCCGTATCGTTGCCGGAATCCATGGCCTGCTTCACCCGTTTGCGCATGCCTTCGATGCGGTCACGATCCACCGCATTCAGCTTCTTCTGGGCATTCTTGGCCTGATACATCAGCTCCTCCGCCTGGTTCTGCATCTCTGCCCGTTTCTTGCGCAGAGCATCCTCCTCGGCGTAGCGTTCCGCATCCCGCACAGCCCGGTCGATCTCTTCTGAAGACATATTGGAGGACTGGGTCAGGGTGATCTCCTGATGCTTGCCGGTGCCCAGATCCTTAGCGGACACATGGACGATACCGTTGGCATCGATGGAGAAGGTTACCTCAATCTGGGGAATACCGCGAAGCGCCCGCCGGATGCCGCTGAGACGGAAACGGCCCAAGGTCTTGTTACAGCTGGCGATTTCCCGTTCGCCCTGCAAAACATGGATATCCACAGACGTCTGGAAATTGGCGGCGGTGGTGAATACCTGACTGCGCTGCACGGGCAGGATGGTGTTGCGCTCGATGATGCGGCTGAACACATCGCCCATGGTTTCGATACCAAGGGACAGGGGCGTTACATCCACCAGCACCAGCCCTTTGACCTCGCCCTTCAAAATACCGCCCTGCAAGGCAGCACCCATGGCAACGCACTCATCCGGGTTGATATCCCTGCTGGGTTCCTTGCCGGTGATGCGCTTCACCGCTGCCTGCACCGCAGGGATACGGGTGGAACCGCCCACCAGCAGCACCCGATTCAGTTGTCCGGGCTGGAGACCGGCATCCCGGAGAGCCTGCTCCACGGGACCGGTGGTGGCCCTGACCAGATGTGCGGTCAGCTCGTCAAACTTAGCGCGGGTCAGGGTGGTTTCCAGATGCTTGGCGCCGTTGCGATCCGAGTACAGGAAGGGCAGGCTGACCGTTGTGGACAGCGCCGCGCTCAGCTCGATCTTGGCTTTCTCGGCGGCTTCCCGGATCCGGCCCATGGCAGCCTGATCGTTGGACAGGTCGATTCGTTCCTGACGCTTGAATTCCTCCAGCAGCCAGCTGACAACACAATTGTCGAAATCATCGCCGCCCAGCCGGTTATTGCCGGAGGTAGCCAGCACTTCGATCACATCGCTGTTGATATCCAGAATGGATACATCGAAGGTGCCGCCGCCCAGATCGTATACCATCACCCGCTGAGCCCCGCCTTTGTCCATACCGTACGCCATGGCGGCAGCGGTGGGTTCGTTGATGATCCGCAGCACATTGAGACCCGCGATACGGCCTGCGTCCTTGGTGGCCTGCCGCTGGCTGTCGCTGAAATAAGCGGGCACGGTAATGACCGCGTCCGTGACGCTCTCGCCCAGATAAGCTTCGGCATCCAGTTTCAGCTTTTGCAGGATGATAGCAGAAATCTCCTGCGGGGTATAGTTCTTGCCATCGATTTTGGTGCGGTTATCCGTGCCCATCTCCCGCTTGATGGAAAAAATGGTGCGGGCTGAATTGGTCACCGCCTGACGTTTGGCAGCGCTTCCCACAATGCGCTCCCCATCCTTAGAGAATGCCACAACGGAAGGCGTTGTACGGCCTCCCTCGGCGTTGGGGATCACCACTGCTTCGCCGTTTTCCAAAAAAGCAACGCACGAGTTGGTGGTACCCAGATCAATACCGATCACTTTACCCATAATCAAGTTCCTCCTGACCTATGAATCCAAACAGGTCACTATATATCATACCCAAATCCCGTGAGCAATGCAAAGCATTTGTATGTACAAACCGTAAACTTTCCGGATTTTATAGTTCTCTCGAATAGCAATCCATATTTTTTGCCATGCTATGACCGTACAAACGGAGGAATGCCATGAATCTTTACCTGATCAGTCTGATGGTCTATCTGCTGTTGATTACGCCCCTCAAGCTTTCCCTGCGAATCCGTCTGGGGCGCAGAACCAGCTATATGCTCCGGGTACAAGCCGTCGGTCTGCCCTTTTACAAAAGCCGCCGGGATGAGGATCCCGGCGACGAGCAACCCATCGACCAGCAGGGCATGACAGAGCAGCTGGAAAACCTGAAGCTGCTGCGCAGCTTTCTTTCCAAAAAGGTGCTTCGCCTGTTCCTCCGGGCGGCGCAGATCAAATGGCTGTCGCTGTACATTCACATTTCTCAACCGGATGCCATGCAGAACGCCCTGCTTTATGGCAGCCTGCGGACTGTTGCCGATGGTGTCAGCCGGTATGCGGCAGGACGTTTTCCCCTGCGTATTCATCTGCGGACAGATTATCAGGGGCAGGGATCCGAAGCGCTTGTGCGGTGCATAGTCAACCTGAGAGTGGGCAGCCTACTGCCAGCGGCTGTTGCATGGCTATGGCACATGGTCAGGCTCCGGGCCGAGAGGGAACCATTGAAGGAGGAAGACTATGCAGCATCCCATTGACAGCATGATGCAAAAAACCATGGAGAGCATTCGCAGCATGGTGGACGTGAATACCGTGGTGGGCAGCCCCGTCACCGGCAGAGCGGGTACTACCATCATCCCTATTTCCAAAGTAAGTTTCGGGTTTGTGGCAGGCGGCGGCGAATACGCCGTGTCAGACGGCAGGGTGCGGGTGGTACCCGAGGAGACCATGCCCTTTGCAGGCGGCACGGGCGCGGGCGTATCCGTACAACCGGTGGGGTTTCTGGTGGTGGGCGAAGATGGCGTGAAAATGCTGCCTGCCCAGACCAACGGCGCAGTAGAACGGGTGGTGGAACTATTGCCCCAGCTGCTTGAGGAATTTGCCAACAATTCCGGTCAGAAGAAAAAAACAAAAGCAGAATATAGCGTCTATGACATCACAGAGGAGGAACCCAGCCAACCATGAGACAATGGATCTCGCAAATCCGCCGTTTGATGCTGCTGCTTTGCTGCACCATACTGCCTTTGTGGAACACTCACGCCCGGGCCGAGACTGCCTCCGCCAACGTGACCACCTCTGCCAAAGCCGCCGTACTGATCGAACGCAACACCGGCAACATTTTGCTGTGCGCCAACGAAAACACGCCTTTACCCATGGCTTCCACCACCAAGGTGATGACTGCCCTGATGGCGCTGGAGCTGGGCAACATGGATGACATCGTGACCGTGGGACGGAATGCCTACGGAGTGCCCGGTACCAGCATCTATCTCAGTGAGGGGGAAAAGATCTCCCTGCGGGATCTGCTCTACGGCCTGCTGATGGCCAGCGGCAACGATGCCGCCGTTGCCATTGCGGAGCACATCGGCGGGGATGTGGATACCTTCTGCCGCATGATGACAGAACGCGCTGCGGAGCTGGGCTGCCGTCATACGGTATTCATCAATCCAAACGGCCTGCCCGCACAAGGGCACCAGACCACCGCCTATGATCTGGCCCTCATCGCCCGGGAAGCCATGAATCATCCTTTGTTCCGGGAGATTGTCTCCACCAGGCGTGCCTCCATTCCATGGGAAGGGCGAAGTTACCACCGCATCCTCAACAACAAAAACCGGCTCCTTACCGACTATGACGGCGCTACCGGCATCAAGACCGGCTATACCAAAGCGGCGGGGCGGTGTCTGGTATTTGGCGCCAAACGCAATGGCTTGGAAGTGATCGGCGTGGTACTGTGCTGCGGAGACTGGTTCGATGAGGCCGCCCGGTTGATGGATCTGGGCTTTGCCAAGTATGAGTACTTTACAGCGTTCAGTCAGGGGGAGGCAGTACGGCAGGTACCCGTGGCGGACGGCGTATCCGAAACCGTATCGGTGCTGGCATCGCAAACGCTGGCTGCCCCTCTGCCCAAGGGCTATCTGCCCGCGCTGGTGCTGGATCTGCCGGAAAAACTGCCTGCCGGGCTGACTGCAGGTGATCAGGTGGGCACGGCGCAACTGGTGCTGGAAGGCAGGGTGCTGCATTCGGTGACGCTGGTAGCCGGCGATACCATTGGGAAGCGGGATTACAGCTATGAACTGGAACGGTTCTGGCGGCTGTGGCCTGTCCAGCCGGAGGAAATGGCGCAATAGCAAAACAGCCGAAGGGGAGCACCCTCCGGCTGTTTGCTTTATTGATTGATAAAATACAGCCCCAGCAGGCAGATCAGCACGCCTGCCACCTTGCGCAGGGTGATGACCTCCTTATACACCAGCGCACCCACAACGATCAGCACAATGGCAAGGCTGACGCTGGCGACCACGTTACCCGTGGAAATGTTCCAGCCCACCTTGTACATGTAAATGGAGCCTGCCTCCAAGCCCACAAGGGTCAGGCCGAAAACAAAGCTGGACCAGTTCAGTTGTTTGTACTCCTGCATCAGGTTGCCATCTTTGGCGGTTACAAAATACAGAATCACACACAAAAGCAGCCCCACGCCATAGGTCACCGTCAGGGAAGCAAAAGGATTGATACCAGCCGGGGTGGCCTTGGAGCAGATGTGATAGAACACATTGGACAGAACGATCAGCGCAATAGGCCAGTAGAGAGTCATAACAGGAATTCCTCCTTTGGTGGTTGCTGATTGGCGGGAAGCATCAACAAAAAGACAGCCAGACCAGATAGCCTGACTGTCGGTAGGTGCTCACCCGTACTGGGATGATACCACGGAACCCTGCCGGGTGGCAAGAAAAATACCAAGCGGATACAAGATCAATCGAAGGGATACACCATGCCCCAGTCGCTGCGCAGCTGATCCATTACATCCATCATGCGGATGGTCTCTGCATGGGGCATTTCCGGGCATTCCAACTCTCCGTTCTCCAGTGCGCGGATGCAACTGTACACCTCGTATTCGTAGCCTGTAATCTGCTCTGGCACAGGAATAACACGGGTGGGGGTATCACTGGTGGGATCCGCATACAGCTTGATCAGCTGCGGATTGTTCACATTATCCACTTTCAGGCAGCCCTTGGTGCCGTAGACAACACAGTTGCGGTCGGTGGCGCAGTCGCTCACAGCGGTCAGATGGGCGCTCTTGCCGTCCTTGTAGGTAAGGATGATGTCCTCCCAGCGATCCACGCCGGTATCGTACATCTTCACAATGCTTTCCATCTTTGCCACTTCATCGCCAAAAACCATGGAGGCAAAGTTGAGCACATACACACCCAGATCCAGCAGCGCGCCGCCAGCCAGATCAGGCCGGTAAATACGCTCCTTACCCGCAATGGCGTAGCCCAGATTGGCGGTAAGGCGGATGGGTTCGCCGATTTCCCCAGCAGCGATCAGATCATTGATCATGGTGCGGGAAGGCATGTAGCGGGTCCAGATGGCCTCGGTGATAAAGACCTGCTTTTCTTTTGCCAGCCGTAGCACTTCTCTGGCCTGACGGGCGTTGCCGGTAAAGGCTTTTTCACACAGTACAGGACGATTGTACTTAAGGCACAGCTTCACATGCTCCGCATGGTGGGAGTGGGGCGTGGCCACATACACCAGCTGCACCCCATCATCCTTGAGCATTTCTTCGTAGGAACCAAAGGCTTTCTGGAAGCCCTCCTCCTGCGCAAAGGCTTTGGCCCGTTCCCCGTCCCGAGCCGCCACGGCATACAGACAAACGGACTGGTCGCGGGCAGCCATGCCCCGCAGAGTCTTTGCCATGGTACGGGCAATGCCGCCGCAACCCAGAATAGCAATATTGATCATGATGAAACGCCTCCTCTTGGCGGCAACCGAACAGGCAGCCACAGCTGGCATCGCTCTTGCCATCTGCCGCCTTGGAACATCGGTTGCCAAACGATTGCTTGTTTGCAATCAGTATAGCATATTTCCTGAAAAATAAACAGCCGGTTTGCTTGAAATACCGAAACGTCATTCCATACCAAAAGTCCGGCAAGCACTGCCTGCCGGACTTGCGCTTATTTGAGCCCCTTCCACAGGGCAGCTTGCTCCTGGGCCATGGCTGTGTTGAGTTCCGTATTGGATACAATGGTCTGGAAGATGACGGAATCACTGAAGAAGCCAGACATATGATCCGTTACAGTGATTTTGAACATCTTATCGTTGGTGGCGGCAATGCTGAGACCATTCTGCGTGTAATGATCCACCAACACATCCGATACCGCCCGGCGCGCTACTTTCAGGCTGGCACCTTCCCAGCGGAACAGAACATATTCATGGCAAGCGCCCGCGCTGCCGTTGTTGGCATAGGTAACCACCATCTGCTGCTTAGGGACGAGCTGGTAGTTGCACAGATCGTAATTGACGCCGGATATTTGCACGGGTGTATACCCTGCGCCATTGAAAATAAAGAACGCGAACATCTGATTGGACGCGCCTGTGGCGGTGGTCACCACAAGATCATCCTTGCCGTCAAAGTTCACATCATCCCAGTATACAGCCGGGTTCTTGACCTCGGAGACGAAATACAGCACCTGCCCATTGGTAGGGGCCGTGAGTGCGTAAATCATCTGGCTCTGAGGGGTAACACCCGCCAATTGCAGCTTAGGATCCGTAATCACCCGCTTTGAATCCGTTGCTGCCGGTGATGACGGCGTGGTGGCAGCGTTGGTCTTGACGAAGCTGGAAACCACAAAGCCCATCTGGTCGCCGCTTTGCACATAGGTCCAGCCGCTGTTGAGTTCGCCCAGCACATAAACGATATTATCATTGTACAGCCGTCCAATGGACTGGCTCTGGCGGCTGGCTCCCTGACGCAGATGCGCCCAATTGCTGTTGGGGTTGCTCATCACTGCCACCGGAGCCTTGGATTCCGGGCGTTTGGTGTTCAGATACGTGGCGCTCACATAACCGGTCTCATCGCCGATCTGCACCTGAAACCATCCCTCTGCAGGGCTGGCAAGTGGAAGCACCGGCGTGCCGGTATAGAACAGGCCAAGTGATTTGGACTTGGTGGACGGTTCCTGACGCAAGTGCACCTTGCGGGCATTCTTGCCGTCGATGTACATAGGGGCTGCTCCTTCCGCCACGGCAACAACCGTGATGCACAGCAGCATTGCTGCCAGAAGCAGTGCAATGAGTCTTTGGATTTTCTTCATAGGAACACCTCCGGACGTAATGGAAAATCGGGTGTTTGGCTATTGCTTCAAGCGTGCTGGATTCTGTTACCGGTCCAGCACACTGAGGATAAAGGAGAAAGCATAATCCTGATTGGAAGGCAGGCAATATTCCGGGTGCACCGGACTCCACCAGCTGTCATCGCCGCCCACGCCGCGACGGAAGCCAGCAACCTCAAACCAAGTGTAGGTAGGCGCCGCCAGTTCATCGCGGTGACGGGCGAACGTCAGCTCCACAGCGCTCCAGGGAAGTGCAGAGACGGACAGCGGCTGACCCACACTTTCCACCCGGAGACCATAACCAGTCTCATCTGTGATTTCCGCAAAGCGCACACCCTCGTGATTGCCGCATTCCTGCGGACGCAGATAGGGCGTGTAGCTTTCCTGCGCAGTGGTGCGATGCAGCGCCAGTTTACCGCCCATTTTGCGGTCGGGATAGGTTTCCTGCGGGCCAAGGCCGTAATAGCAGAGCTGATTCACCTGCAATGGCAGGCGGAAGACCAGCGCCACATTGCCCAGTTCCGGCAGATTCTCCGCACCGTGATATGCCACATCCACCTTCAAACGGCCGTTGCCCAAGGCAGTGTAAGTGGTCTCGGCCCATGCACCGCCTGCGTAGGGAAGCGTCCAGCGGTATGCTTTTTCAGGGGCCTGATTTTCAGGATCGTCGCAAGGCGAGGCTGCCTCGCAGCGCGCACCGGTACATACGCCCATCCAGAAGGCTTCATCACGATAGTTGCCGCAGCCCCGGTCATTATCCGTAGTGGCACGGTATAGACTCAGAGCGGGCGGGGTCATCATCAGTTCGTAGCCGCCATGACCTTTGAAAGAAACCAAGCCGGTGCCGCCCATGCCAAAAATCATATGGCTGTTGGTATCAGCGATGCTCATGTTGTAATCGGTAACCACGGCGCTTGCCGGTGCTGCTTCCACAGGCGCAGCCGGAATGGTTTCCAGAACAGCTTCGCCATGCATCAATTCATCCTCGGCACCAGCCCAGTCCGTAGGCTCTCGCAGATAGAGGCCGCAGTGCAGCACATACTCGCCAGCCTCTTTGCGCTCCGGCAGCACCAACGGGATAAACCCGCTGCGGCCTGCCTCCACAGAAGGCTGCTCCACCACACCGTGCGCCACGGCTACACCATCCCGAAGCAGTTGCCAGTGCAGATCATAACGGTCTGTATTGGCAAAGAGGGCAAAGTTTTCCAAAAGAACCCCATCAGCCTGAGGCAGGATCCGAACCGGCTGGTATTGCCAACGAATCTCCAGAAGTTTTGGGGTTATACTGCGATCTGCAAACACCAGACCATTGCCGCAGAACTCGCCGTCATGGGGCCGGTCGCCAAAATCGCCGCCATAAGCCAAGCGCTTTTGCCCATTGGGAGCTGTTACCCATAACGCCTGATCCACATAATCCCAAACACATGCGCCTGCATACTGGGGATACTGTTCCTCCAAAGCCAGATACTTGTGCAGCGCACCGCAGCTGTTGCCCATGGCATGTGCATATTCACACAGGATAAAGGGCTTGTCCGGATTGGCCTTGATAAAAGCCGGCACATCCTCTGCGTGGGTGTACATCCGGCTGGTCAGATCGGTGGTATCGGGATAGCGCTGATCATTGGCTACGCCTTCATAATGAATAGGCCGGGAAGGATCGAAACGGCGCATCTGCTGAGACATCTCCCAGATCACTTTGCCGCCGAAACTTTCGTTGCCGCAGGACCAGATGATCACCGAAGGATGGTTTTTATCCCGCTGCTGCATGGAATTGGCACGATCCAACACCGCAGGCAGCCACATGGGATTATCACCGGGAACCGGGCCCGCCTTGTACAGACCGCCGGTCTGCCATGTGGCGTGGGTTTCCATATTGGCTTCATCGATCACATAAATACCATAGCGGTCACAAAGCTTGTACCACAGGCTGTTATTGGGATAATGACTGGTACGGACCGTATTGATATTGTTGCGTTTATACTGGCGGATATCCTCCAGCATATGCTCTTTGGTAATGCAGCGACCTGCCTCAGCGCAGAACTCATGCCGGTTGGAACCGCGGATCCGCAGCCGGCGGCCGTTCAGCAGCAGCACGCCCTCCACGATCTCTACCTTTCTGAGACCCACCTGCGTTTGTGCCACTTCAACAATGCTGCCATTCTGCTGAAGTACCAGACGGAGGGTGTACAGATACGGCGTTTCGCCGCTCCACAGATGGGGATCCTCCACCGGCAGAGAAACCTTCAACGTTTCCGCGCTTACATCCACAGGCTGAGTTTCAGCCACCGGGGTGCCCTGTTCATCCAGCAGCTGTACCGCCAGCTGGGCTGCATCTCCCTGATACAGTGCTGTCTTTATCTCAACGTTCACTTCTGCCTTGGTATAGCGTTCGCTCAACTCGGTATGAACATACACATCCTCCACATGCGCGCAGGGTAGAGCAGTGAGTACCACATCACGGATTATACCGCTGAAACGCCAGAAATCCTGATCCTCCAGCCAAGTGCAGGAGGCAAAGCGGATCACCTGCACCACCAGCAGGTTTTCCCCTGCGTGGAGTGCATCGGTAATATCAAAGCGGGAAGGGGTAAAGCCGTCCTCAGCATAGCCGATGAACTGACCATTCACCCAGCAGTACAGCACAGATTCCACGCCATGGAAAGTGAGCACCACTTTCTCACCCGCCCAGGCTTCAGGCAGGGTAAAGGACCGGGCATAGCAGCCAGTGGGGTTTTGGGACGGGAATGCAGGCGGTTCAAGCCGTTCATGCCCATCCCACGGATACTGCACATTCACGTACTGGGGCGTGCCATAGCCCTGCAGCTGAATATGTCCAGGTACCTTGATCTGCGCCCAGCTTAAACGGTCGAAATCAGGCTGCCAGAAGTTTTCAGGACAGTCTGCGGGATTTTCGGTGTAGAAAAACTGCCAATCGCCGTTCAGGCACAGATGCAGACTGGAAGTACCCGCGTTGGCTTCCTCCAGATTGCGGTAGCAGTCGTGATCCGACACCGCAGGCAGACGGTTGACAGCAAAGGTTTCCGGATCATACAGATAGGACAGGTCATAGGGGCGCATAGGGGATCCTCCTTGTATCATGAGCGCGGAGCTGTATGGTGCAAACCAACTCCGGCAAAACTGCTATGGGGTGATCAAAATGGGAAAAGACTTTCTTCTGGGCGCTGTTGGGTATCCGCTTATCGAGATATGCTGGCGGGGACGAACCCATCCAGCCATGGGGCTGTGCGGCGGAATTTGTCTGTGCGGGCTCAGATGGATCCACCGAAAATGCAAAAACCGCCCGCTGTGGCTTGCGTCACTGCTGGGCGGTGGGATGATCACAGGCATAGAATACCTGACGGGCAGGGTAGTAAACCGGCGGTACCGTATCTGGGACTATCGCCGTCAGCCCTTGCAGTTTCGCGGACAGATCTGTCTGGGATACAGTGTGGCATGGTGTGCCCTGAGCATGCTGGTGCTGGGCACCATGCGGGGAATGGAGAAGCATCGGTAGGGCATATGCAGCATGGGGTTTCCCCCTCATGAGCAGGTGGGAGCCCGAAAACCTCATGTCACAGTATACCCCATCAGTCCCACGGACAGCAACCACCGATGCAGATCCCTTTCGCTGCTGAATGTCGCCGCATGTGCCGCTTACAGTTCTTTTTCCAGAATGGCGGCAATGTACTGGCTGGCTTTGCCGTCGCCATAGGGGTTGGTGGCCTGCTCCATCTGGTGGTAAGCCTCGGGGTTGTCCAACAGTTCTCTCACATTCTGATAAATATTCTCTTCACTGGTGCCTACCAGTTTCAGCGTACCAGCCGCCACGCCCTCCGGGCGTTCGGTGGTATCACGCATCACCAGCACAGGCTTCCCAAGGGCGGGGGCTTCCTCCTGAATGCCGCCGCTGTCGGTAAGGATCAGGTACGAACGGGCCATCAGGTTGTGGAAATCCAGCACATCCAGCGGCTCGATCATGTGGATACGATCCTGACCATCAAAGCAGCTGTGAGCCACTTCCCGTACAGCCGGATTCATGTGCATGGGATAGAGCACCTTCACATCGGGGGTCTCATCCACAACCCGACGAATGGCAGTAAACATATCCCGCATAGGCTCGCCCAGATTTTCCCGCCGGTGAGCGGTGAGCAGCACCAGACGGCTATCCTTGGCCCATTCAATCTCGGGGTGGGCATAATCCTCCCGAACGGTGGTGGCAAGCGCGTCGATAACGGTGTTGCCGGTTACATGGATATGCTCAGCGGGCTTGTTTTCCTTCAAAAGATTATCCCGGCTCATATCCGTAGGCGCGAAATAGAAGCGGGTGATCAGATCCACCGCCTGACGGTTGAACTCCTCCGGGAAGGGAGAATACAGATTATAGGTGCGCAATCCCGCCTCCACATGACCAACGGGAATCTGCATATAGAAGCAGGCCAGCGCAGTAACAAAGGCGGTGGAGGTATCGCCGTGCACCAGCACCACATCCGGCTTTTCCACCTCGAGGATCTCCTTGAGGCGGCTGAGGATGTTGATGGTTACATCAAAAAGAGTCTGTTTGGGCTGCATAATGCACAGATCATACTTGGGCTCCACATGGAAGCAGTCCAGAATCTGATCCAGCATTTGCCGGTGCTGACCAGTGACGCACACAACGGTCTCAAAATGGGGATGATTGTTGAGTTCCAGCACCAAAGGGCACATTTTGATGGCCTCAGGCCGGGTGCCGAAGATGAGCATCACTTTTTTCATGGTCTCTCGTACCTTTCGTTGGCGGTCAGCGCCGCGATGATCGTTGGTTGATAGTATGTTACAGGCTGCGCAAAGCGGTTTGCAGCATAGCTTCCATCCGCGCAACGGTAGCAGGATCCTCCGAGGAAGTAAGGAAGGTGACCTTGCCGCCGGGATGTTCCGAAGAAGCCTGCAAATCTTCCTCCGCAAGCCGTCTGCCCAGTTGGCGGACCGTACCGGCGTTGCCGTCGATCAGCGGCGTACCAGCTGGCAAAAATGCCGCAATGGCTTTTTTCAGGAATGGATAGTGAGTGCAACCCAGCACAACGGCCTTCACAGGCTTGTCCAGATAGGGGGTGAGCAACTCCGACAGCAGCGTATTCACACGCTCGCCCTCCAGCTGCCCGGCTTCCACACATTCCATCAAGCCCGAGCAGGGAACCGGAACGGCATGGTTGCCATAGCGTTCCATCAGTGCCTGAAACTTGGGCAATTTCAGGGTAACACGGGTTGCCAGTACCAGAATCTGCCCCTCACCGGGCAAAAGAGAAGCAGGCTTCAAGGCAGGCTCGATGCCGATCACCGGCAAGGTCATTTCCTGCCGCAATTGGGCGGCAGCCACACTGGTGGCAGTGTTGCAGGCGATCACGATCGCCTTGCAGCCATAAGCCAGCAGCCTGTCCACTCCTTGGCGGGTCAGACGCAGCACCTCTGCGGGATCCTTGTCCCCGTAGGGAATGTGGGCGGTATCGCCAAAATAGACATAATCCTCCCGGGGCAAGTCGCGCAATGCCTGCGCCAACACGCTGATGCCGCCAAGGCCGCTGTCCAGCATTCCCACAGGTCGATCGGTCACGTTGGTTCCACCTCCGTTCTGTTCATTATACCCGGAAAACGGAGGTTTTTCAAGTGTTTCAAAAACTATGGACACAGCGCCGCATGGATGGCATCCGCCAGATAAGGCATAGCTGCCAAGGCCTGCTGGAGGGTATTGCGGTTGTTGCCCACCTCGATGAGCACGCAGTTTTTTGCCACATGCTGATTGAATCTGCCGGATTTCAGCCGCACCTCCTTGCAAAGATTGGGAGTCTGTTGGTTCAGCGCATCGGTGATGGTTTGCGCAAAGGCCAGATTGGTTTCCCAGTCCGGTTTTTGATCATAGCCCGCATCGGTATAGCCCTCCCCCTTGCCGATAAGCAGCATCAGACGTGCTGTCTCCACACCGCCGATGGTGACCGTGTTGGCTCCAGACTGGCCCTCCACAAAAGCATCCCGGTGCAGATCGATGTACAGATCGTAGCTTTCTCCCGCTTCGGCCCGGGCTTCCAGCATCGCAAGAGAACGGGTGTAGGCGCTGCCCAAGTCCGGCGGCTCAAAGGCAGTAATGTCGTGCTCCACCGCATAGCCCAGTCCCCGAAGCAATTGCGCAAGCTCCTCCCCCACCCGGACCATATTATACTCCGCATCTGCCGTGCGCCAGCGCTCTGTTTCCTGATAGGGCTGCTGGTTTGGTTCGTATGCTTCATAGGTGTGGGTGTGGTAGATCAGGATCTTACCCGTCTCAGGCATCCAGCCAGTGCCCAGCGGCACGATGGAAAAAGCGGAAGCATCGGGGGCCAAATCCGTCTCTGCCTGTTGGGTATCGGCCCCCACAGCGGGCGACGCTGCTGGCTGACCAGTCATCACGGCAGTCTGTTGAAGTTGTCCTTCCTCCGGCACAGGCGTTTCCCCGTTCCCCTGCTTCTGTGCCATTTCTGCATCCACAGCTGCAATGGAAAATGAGGGTTGTCCCTCATGAGAGAACACTGCAACCGAATCCACCAGCGCTGGCTGTGCCATGGTCCAGAATTCCTTCCGTCCTTCTCCTGTCACCAGCAGACCTGTGATCAGACCTGCAAAAGCTGCCGCCAGCAGCAATAGCAGCTGTTTCCAATTGACTTTGTTCATGATGAGGCACCTCCCGTCCCCATCAGCCTATGCTATCCATGCAGGAAGGTATGCAGGGTTTCCGTATCCAGATTAGGCTGCAGCGCCCTGTTCAGTCCTTCGCTGAGCAAATCTGCCACGCTGAGCACCAGCTCGTCAATTTCCCGCGGCGTGACCACCATCTCCCCCAAATAGCTTTCTGATACCTTTTGAAGCAGCAGCTGCCCTGCCTCGGACTGGGTATCCTGCATCAGGCCGTAATCCTCCATCAGATTGGTGACTGCATCCCGGGCGATGGTGGAGGCATATACCACCATGGGTACCCCCACAGCGATCACTTTGACCCCAAGGGTATCCCGCGTCAGCCCCAGCCGGTGGTTGCCCACGCCGCTGCCGGGCTCGATGCCGGTATCGGTGATCTGCACCGTAGTGCAGATGCGGGCGCTTTCATAGGCTGCCAGCGCATCGATGGCAATAACGGCGGCAGGTTTTACATGCTCGATCAACCCCCGGCACAGTTCTGCCGTTTCGATACCCGTAACCCCCAGCACCCCGGGCGCAATGGCGCTGACGCCCCGCAGCTTGCCCAGCAATTCATCTGCCAGCGCTTCATGGAGATGACGGGTCACCAGCAGTTTTTCCACCACCCGGGTGCCCAGTGCGTCTGCTGTCACATTCCGGTTGCCAAGGCCCACCACCAAAATTTCCCCTTCTCTGGGCAGCATAGCTCGGACTGCCTGCGCGACCAGTTGGATCAATCTGCGGCGGTTCTCCGCATCGCACCGGGACAGGCTCCTGCAACTGAGGGTAATATACTCGCCGCAGGGGCGGGACAGGGCTTCCGATGCGCGATGATCCTCGATCACGATTCGTGTCCGGCTGATCTCCCCCAGCTGCTGCTGATCCACCACCACGCCCTCCAGCCGACCCTTGCTGTCGCCGATGCTCTCCATTGCCAGATCTGTACGAAAACCGCGCATGCCATCCCATCCTTTCGGAGGGTAGCATGCGCGGTTTGGTTCGATATCATACGGGATTGCCGGTGGGATTACGCGTTGGGCCGGTCCTCCGCCGCAATCGATGAGGCGGTTTCGTCAGCGTTGTTTTCGGCTGTATCCATCAATCCGGCATCGGGTGCGTTATCAGCTTCCGGCGTGGTTCCCGGCATCAGGCGAAGCTCGGTGACCACATCGTCCATCAGGGCCATCACGTAGGGCATGCCCTTATCCTGCTTGCCTTGCAGCACCACTTCATCCGCATAGACGATGTTGGGGGCGCTGACCTTCTGCATGGCTTCCACCTGCTGGCCCGGACCGGTGATCAAGCACACGCCTGCCAGACAGGTGCCGTTGGAGCCGCTCTTGTTGAAATAGAAACTCTTCACGCCCTTACCGGCGCGGGCCTGAGGCTCAAAGTCAAGGTACAGGATCTTCTTGCCGAAGCCCCGGTCGCTGAACAGAAGCACCTGATCGGTATCCTGCGGCTGACCGCACCAGAGGATCTCGTCGCCAAGCTCCAGATTCATAGCCTTCACACCGGCGGCGATGCGGCCCATCACCGGAATGGAATCCGTATGGAAGCGGATGCACATGCCGCTATGGCTGAACATGAGCATATCGCGGCTTTCATCCAGCAGCAGAATGGCGTGGAGGCTGTCGCCTTCGCGCAGGTTCAGGGCGGAGAACTTGGCGCGGCGCACATCGTATTCCTCAGCCTTGGAGCGCTTCATCTGGCCCTGTTTGGTCACAAAGAGCAGATCGGGCATCTGAGAAAGCTCCTGCCCGTTGGCGCAGAGGATCAGCACCGGCTTTTCCTCATCCTCCAGACCCGCCAGCACGCCACTGAGCAGCTGACCACGATCCTTGGGCTTGTTCATCTCCTGCAGAGCGCCCACGCTGTACTGGTAGCAATTGCCCAAATTGGTGAAGAAGTACAGGGTGTGCATGCTGTCCGTCTCAAAGCGATACAGGGCCGGGTCGGCATATTCATCCACCGGCTCAGCGGCAGCGTTGCGGCGGCCCGTCTTGGGGGCGGTGCGGCGCAGATAGCCCTCCCGGGAGAAGGTGACCACTGCATCCTCGGCTACCACTTCCTCCTTGACCAGCGCTTCCACCACATTCTGGACTTCCTCCACGGTGGTGCGGCGGTCATCGCCGTATTTGGCAGCCACTTCACGCAGTTCCTTCTTGATCACGTTCAGCAGCTTCTTTTCGCTGGCAAGGATGCTTTCCAGCTCAGCGATCAACTTGAGCAGTTTTTCATATTCCTTGCGCAGTTCCAGAATTTCCAGACCGGTCAGGCGCTGCAGGCGCATATCCAGAATGGCCTGCGCCTGAATCTCGGTGAGGCCGAAACGCTCCATCAAACCAGCCTTGGCAACCTTGGGGCTTTCGCTGGCACGGATCAGGGCAATGACCTCGTCCAGATGGTCGAGGGCGATCATCAAACCTTCCAGAATGTGAGCCCGGGCCTTGGCCTTGTCCAGATCATACTGGGTGCGGGCAGTGACCACATTCTTGCGGTGGCGCACATAGTACCGCAGCATGCGGCGCAGGCTGAGCAGCTTGGGTTTGCCATCCGCAATCGCCACCATGTTTACACCGAAGGTGACCTGCATGTCGCTGTACTTGAACAGGTAGCTGAGCACCTTGTCCACATCCGCATCCTTGCGCAGTTCCACCACAGCGCGCATACCGGTTCGGTCGCTCTCGTCGCGGATATCGTAAATGCAGCCCAGCGCGGCCTTCTTCTCTTCGGAAAGGCGCAGGATCTTCTCCAGCATGGCTGCCTTGTTGACCTGATAGGGCAGCTCGGTGATGACGATCAGCTTACGGCCTGCGCTGCCATCCTCAATATGGGTGCGGGCGCGCAGAAGCAGCTTGCCGCGACCGGTGCGGTAGGCGTTTTTCAGCTCGTCGGTGTTCAAAAGGATGCCGCCGGTGGGAAAGTCCGGCGCAGGAATATACTGCATCAGCTCCTCGGAGGTGATCTCCGGGTTGTCGATGAGGGCGATGGTGGCCTCAATGCTCTCCCGCAGGTTGTGGGGCGGGATGTTGGTCGCCAAGCCAACGGCGATGCCGCTGGCGCCGTTCACCAGCAGGTTGGGGAAGCTGGCGGGCAGCATATCCGGCTCTTTCAGGGTATCGTCGAAGTTCAGGCGGAAGGAGACGGTGTCCTTGTCCAGATCCTTGAGCATCTCCATGGCCAGGGGCGTCATGCGGGCTTCGGTGTATCGCATGGCAGCGGCGCTGTCGCCGTCCACAGAGCCGAAGTTGCCATGACCATCCACCAGCGTGCCCCGCATGCTGAAAGGCTGAGCCAGACGCACCAGGGCATCGTACACGCTGCTGTCGCCATGGGGATGATATTTACCAAGGCAGTCACCCACGATACGGGCGCACTTGCGGTAGGGGGTATCCGGGGTGATGCCCAACTCGTTCATGGTGAACAGAATGCGGCGCTGAACAGGTTTGAGGCCGTCCTCCACACGGGGCACGGCGCGGTCCATGATCACATGCTCCGCATAGGGGATCATGCTCATGTGCATGACCTCTTCCATGGGCATCTGGATGATATTCTGGTCTACGGCAATGGGTTCATCCTTGCGGCTCATGCGTTGCGCCTCCCTTCTTCCATGCTGTCGGCGATAGCGGTAAAGCTGTCTTCCCGGTCAAAATTCGTGTACTGGTTGATGTATTCCCGGCGGGGATCCACCTTGTCGCCCATGAGGATGGTCACCAGACGCTCCGCCTGCGCCGCGTCCTCAATGGTGACGCGCACCAGCTTGCGCTGGGCGGGGTCCATGGTGGTGGCCCAAAGCTGCTCCGGGTTCATCTCGCCAAGGCCTTTGTACCGCTGGAGCTGATAGCCCTTGGTCTGGCCCTTGGTGAGCTTGCGCAGCTCGTTGTCATCGTAGGCGTACTGCACCTTATTGCCCCGCTGCACCTTGTACAGCGGCGGCATGCCGATATACACATGCCCGGCAGTGATGAGTTCCTTCATGTAGCGGTAGAAGAAGGTGAGCAGGATGGCGCGGATGTGAGCGCCGTCCTGGTCAGCATCGCTGAGGATGATCACCTTGTGATACTTGAGACTGCTAAGGGTGAAGCTATCCTCGATGCTGGTGCCCAGTGCGGTGATGAGGGAGCGGAACTCCTCGTTGCCCAGCACCTGATCCAGACGCTTCTTTTCCACGTTGAGGGGCTTGCCGCGCAAGGGCAGAATAGCCTGAAAGCGGCGGTCACGGCCCTGCTTGGCGCTGCCGCCGGCGCTGTCGCCCTCAACGATGAACAGTTCGTTCAGCTCCGGCTTGCGGCCTGTGCAACTGGCAAGCTTGCCCACCAGCGGAGTGGCTTCCAGCGCCTTCTGGGTACGGGCGTTATCCCGTGCTTTGCGGGCGGCCTCGCGTACCTTGGCGGCACGGACAGCCTTTTCGATCAGCTGCTGGCACAGTTCCTGATTCTTCAAATCTTCAAAATAGGCGGTCAGCTGCTGAGCCACGATGGCTTCCACCACCGGGCGCACTTCCGTATTGCCCAGACGGCCCTTGGTCTGACCCTCAAACTGCGGGTTTTTGACCATGGCGATCATTACGGCGGTCATGCCCTCGCGGAAGTCATCGCCGCCCAGATTGGCTTCTTTTTCTTTCAACGCGCCCAGACGGCGGGCAAAATCATTCATCACCTTGGTGTATGCGGCCTTGAAGCCGGTTTCGTGGCTGCCGCCCTCGCCGGTGGGAATGTTGTTGACATAAGAAAACACGTTTTCGGTGTAGCTGTCGGTGTACTGGATGGCAAAGCGGAAGATCACGTCCTCCCGGGTGCCTTCCAGATAGATGGGCGTTTCGTGGATGGCGGTCTTTTCCGCGTTCAGGTAGCGTACATAATCGCTGATGCCGCCTGCATAGCAGAACACTTGCCGGCCATCGGTGGCAGCGGACTTTCCCTCGGAGGCCTCGCCGTCTGCTTCCGTCACAGCATCCGCATCGATGGCGTCCGCGTCTGTTTCTTCCAGCGTTGCGGCCTGCTTGACCCGCTCATCCAGAAAGGTGATGGTGAGGCCTTTGTTCAGGTAGGCCAGCTCCCGCAGGCGGCGGGAAACCGTATCGCCGTTGAAATGAACCGTCTCAAACACCCGGTCATCGGGCATGAAGCGGATCAGGGAGCCACGTTCGGTGGTGTTGCCCAGTACTTTCAGGGGCTGGGCCAGCTTGCCGGAAACGATCTTACCGGTTTCCGGGTTCACGCTGCTTTCAAAACCAATCTGGTAGTGGCGGAAATCATGGAACACCTCCACGGTCATCCAGCGGCTGAGAGCATTGACCACGGAGCCGCCCACACCGTGCAGACCGCCGGAGTAGGCGTAGTTCTCGTTATCGAACTTACCGCCCGCATGCAGCTTGGTATAGATCAGCTCCACGCCGGGAATGCCCATGGTGGGATGGATATCCACCGGCAGACCGCGACCATTGTCCCGTACGCTGGCAGAACCGTCCTCATGCAGTACCACATCCACCTGAGAGGCATAGCCCGCCATGGCTTCGTCGATGGCATTGTCCACGATCTCCCACAGCATATGATGCAGACCCCGGGAACCGGTGGAGCCAATATACATGCCCGGACGCATGCGTACCGCGTCCAGACCTTCCAGAACCTGTATGCTTCCAGCGTTATATGCCTTAGCCATGTTTCCGTATCACTCCGTTTTCCTGAACCTTTGCGCAGTAACGCCTGCGCGCTGTTTCATTCTATCATAGGGGAACAACTGTTTGCAAGTGTTATTTATGTTCTTTCCAGTTCAATTCATCCTGTAACTGGCGGTTTGTAAGGCCCTGCACCACTTCTGCTGGGGAAAGGCCATCGTTGATGATAGCGTTGACACCCTCAATAATGGGCATCTGCACCTGATAGCGCTGAATGAGCTGCATGGCAGCCGGCAGGGCGTTGACACCTTCCACCACCATGCCCACTTTCTCAATGGCTTCCGCCGGGGGCATGCCCTGACCGATCAGCAAACCAGCCCGGCGATTGCGGCTATGCACGCTGCCTGCGGTAACGATCACATCGCCGATGCCCGCAAGACCGGCGCAGGTCTGCTCCTGACAGCCCATCATTCTGGCAAGGCGGGTCATTTCCGCAATGCCGCGGGTAATGAGCCCCGCCAGCGCGTTATCACCAAAGCCCAGCCCGGCAGAGATGCCCGCTGCCAGCGCCATGATATTCTTCAGTGCGCCGCACAGCTCCACACCCAGCACATCCTCATTGGTATAGGCGCGCATGCAGGTATTCACAAAGGCCTGCTGCACCAACCGGGCCGCTTCCAGATCCTCACAGGCAGAGACAATGAAGGTGGGCAGATCCCGGGCCACTTCCTCCGCATGGGTGGGGCCGGACAGGGCTACCACTTTTACATTGGCATGAGCGCCGTCTCGGTTCAGTTCATCCCGGATGATCTGGCTCATGGTATAGAGGGTATCCGGTTCGATACCCTTCGCCACATCCACGATAACCTGACCATCGGGGATATAGGGCCGCACCTGCGCTGCCACGCTGCGCACAAATACGGAAGGCACTGCGAACAGCAGAATGTCGATATCGTGACAAGCCTCCGAAATGTCTTTCGTCAAGCGGATCTCTTCCGGAAATACCATCCCCGGCAGGTTGGGATGGACATGCTGGGCTGCCAGCGTGTCAATTTCCTTTGCCACTGCCGACCATACCGTCACCTGATGCCCCGCCAGCGATAAAACCCGCGCCAGCGCGACACCCCAGGTGCCTGCGCCCAAAACACTGATATTCATGAAATGCATTCCTCGTTTCACAATTGATGGGTGGAAAAACCACGAATTATTCCTGTACTGATTTCAGCCGGGCGATTTCCAGTGCCGGGAGCATTTTTCCCGCTTCCGTGGACAGGGTCAGTTCCGCATCGCCCGTCCAACGCATGGGCAAGGCCAGCAAAGCCGCGCCACCGCACAGATGCAGTTTCAGCGTGTTGCGGTCCACCATCAGGAGCATATCGCTGGAGGATGCGTCCGCAGGCAGGGCGTAGCAAACCTCTTGTGCAGTGATGGTCTGCGTTTTGGCATCATACAAAAGGCTCTGGTTGCCCAAGTTCAGCGTCAGCCGGGCATCCTCACGGGGCTGCAAACGAATCAGGCAGGGCAGCGAGACAGGCAGGCTGATGGCATCAGCCTGCGGATCCTCAACGCTTGACCAGCGTTCAATCAGGCTGTCCAGTTCCCGGGCAGGCAGAATGCGCAGCTGGTATGCGTCCCCCTGACGGTGCAGGGAAAGCTCGCATGGGAAGCTGAGTTCCTGACTGTATGCCGCGCCCTCCACATTCGCCCGGTGCCATGTGACCTGCACCGTACGGGCCGGGATGCCGGAATAGGTCTGGTGAGCATAGCAGTATTCATTCAAATACAGATGGCGCATGGGCTGGGTGGGCACAAAACGTCCGTTCACCAGATCTCCCACCTGATACAGGCCATGGGCTCCGCCGATCACCGCTTTTTTCTGACCATCATCCGCAGTGGTCAGCCACAGGTCGGGGCATTCATTGTCCCCATCCAGATGCAGCTCTTGCACCATATCCCAATGGAGCAGATCGATGGAATGAAGGATGGCGTAGCGGTCCGTGTCCAGATAAAGCGCCATCACATAGCGCTGGCTGGCATCATCCCAGAACACCTTGGGATCCCGGTTGCCGTTGACGATGGTGGGCACGATGGGATTGCCCGGATATTTCACGAAGGTTTTGCCGTTATCGGTGGAATAGGCAAGGCATTGGGTGGTCTCCCGGCCCTTTGCCAGCTGACTGATGGGCTCTGCGGTGTAGAACAGCAGGATCACATCCGTATCGCCCTGTTTCAGGCCCAGCAGATTGCGCTCATCCACCATGGCGCTGCCGGAAAACATTACGCCCAGTTCATCCGGGAACAAAGCGGTTTCCTGCTCCTGCCAATGAACGAGATCAGTGCTGGTGGCATGCCCCCAATGCATATTGCCCCACATCACATCGCAGGGGTTGTGCTGGAAAAACATGTGGTAGGTACCGTTGGCATATACGAGGCCGTTGGGGTCGTTGTTCCAGCCGTTACGGGGCGCGAAATGCAGCAGCGGTCGGGTTTCGGGGCACAATGGTGCGCGGTCATCCCAGTCATCCGTCTGCCGAATGGCGGGAAAGATACCATCAGCCGCCGAGATGGTTACTTCCTGCCCATGAAAGCGGGACATGTCCACAAAGGCATAAAAATCCGCTTCCTTTGTGGCAAGGCGCATGTTCAGATCATAGACCAGTTTTCCGCCCACCATAAAGGTTACAAGGGTTTCTTCCCCCGTCCGACAAATGGGAAATACCAGAAAACGCTTCTCGATCAACATCCTGCTTCCCTCCTGCGCATATCATTCCAAGTTTATGATACCATCCAAACCGGAGAAGCGTCAAGCAGCGAGTGGATTGCGGCAGAAGGCATGGCTGTGATAGAATGATGCTGCGAATGCCGCCAAAGACCCGAAAGGAGTGCCAGACCGATGATTCAGCTGAAACCAGTCACCAGAGAGAATCTGGAAAACGTGCTGGCACTGCGTGTCTCAACAGAGCAGCAGCGCTATGTATCCCCCACCGCCCATTCGCTGGCACAGGCATATGTTTACCGCGAGACGGCCTTTCCTTTCGCCGTTTATGCCGATGAAACCCTTGTGGGCTTTATCATGTTCGGATACTACGAAGCCCGGAGGCAGTACACCCTGTGGAAATTCCTGATCGATCAACGGTATCAGGGGCGGGGATACGGCAGAGCCGCGCTGATGAAGGGTATCGCCTATATGAAAGAAACCTTTGCGATCAAAGAACTGTACACCGGCGTTTCGCTGGGGAATGCCGCAGCGAAGCAGCTGTACCGTTCCGTGGGCTTTGCGGAAACCGGGCTGGTGGAAGACGGCATGGAAGAGATGAAGTATACCTGTTGATATCAAAAGACGAACCCACCAAGGCATTTTCGTCGCCTTGGTGGGTTCGTTTTTGATCGCTTGGATTGCCTTACAGGGTAGCAAGATCATACGGCGTGGTCTGGTACACAAAATAGTTCAGCCAGTTGGAGAACAGCAGATTGGCATGACCGCGCCAAGTCACATTGGGAGCCTTGGTATCATCGTTATCGGGATAGTAATTGTCCGGCACGGCGGTGCCCAGGCCCGCATTCTTATCCCGCAGATACTCGTTTTCCAGCGTGCGGGCATCATATTCTGCATGACCGGTGGCAAAGATCTGTTTGCCCTCGGGAGATGCGATCAGGAACACGCCAGCCTGCTCCGAGGAAGCCAGAATGCTCAGCTGAGGCACAGCCTCCACGTCCTCCCGCTTGACGGTGGTGTAGCGGGAATGGGGTACCATGAACACCTCGTCAAAGCCGCGCAGCAGAATAGCCCGGGGCTTATCCAGCGTATGGGGATACACGCCGAAGAGCTTCTTGGGCAGATCGCGCTTTTCAATGCCATAGTGGTAGTACAGGCCCGCCTGCGCGCCCCAGCAGATATGCAGTGTGGAATGCACATGGGTCTTGCTCCATTCCATGATTTCGCACAGTTCCTGCCAGTAGTTGACCTGCTCAAAGGGCAGCTGCTCCACCGGCGCGCCGGTGATGACCATACCGTCGAAATTCTGGTCCCGGATATCGTCAAAGACCTTGTAAAAGGCCATCATGTGCTCCTGCGCCGTGTGAGTGGCACGGTGGGTGGATGTCTGCAAAAGGGTCAGCTCCACCTGCAGGGGCGTGTTGCCCAAAAGGCGGGCAAACTGGGTCTCGGTGACGATCTTGGTGGGCATCAGATTCAAAAGAAGAATCTTCAGCGGACGGATATCCTGCGTGATGGCGCGGGTCTCGGTCATCACGAAGATGTTCTCCTCCTCCAGCGTGCGGGTGGCAGGAAGGGCGTTGGGAATTTTGATGGGCATTGGTTATCCTCCGATCTTGTCCAGCGCCTGCTTGATGTCGGCGATGATATCATCAATATGCTCAATACCCACGGACATACGCACCAGATCCGGGCCAATGCCGGCGTCCACCAGTTGCTGGTCGGTGAGCTGGCGATGGGTGGTGGAGGCGGGATGGAGCACGCTGGTGCGGGCATCCGCCACGTGCACCACGATGGCAGCCATCTCAAGGCTGTCCATGAATCGGGTGGCCGCCTCGCGTCCGCCCTTCACACCAAAGGACACCACGCCGGACGCGCCCTTGGGCAGGTACTTCTGGGCCAGCGCATAGTCCGGGTTGGAGGGCAACATGGGATAGTTGACCCAGGAAATACGGTCGTCCGCTTCCAGGAACTGGGCCACTTTCAAAGCGTTCTCGCAGTGGCGGTCCATGCGCACGGCAAGGCTTTCGATGTTGTTGTTCAGCAGGAACATGCCGATGGGGTTGGGGGTGCAGCCAAAGTCGCGCATCAGCTGAACGCGGGCCTTGGTGATATAGGCCGCCTTGCCGAACTGCTCGGTGTAGCGCACGCCGTGGTAGCTTTCATCCGGCTCGCACAGCTCGGGATACTTGCCATTGTTCCAGTCAAAGTTGCCGCTGTCGATGATCACGCCGCCCACCACGCTGGCATGACCATCCAGATACTTGGTGGTGGAATGGGTCACGATATCCGCGCCAAACTCGAAGGGACGGCACAGCACGGGGGTAGCAAAGGTGTTGTCCACGATCAGGGGCACATTGTGGCTGTGGGCCAGCTTGGCATAGGCTTCGATGTCCAGCACCGTCAGCGCAGGGTTGGCGATGGTCTCGCCGAACACCAGACGGGTGCGGTCGTCAAAGAGGGCCTCCACCTCATCTTCGGACATTTCCGGGGTGATGAAGCGGGTCTCGATGCCCATGCGCTTCATGGTGACGGCGAACAGGTTCAGGGTGCCGCCGTAGATGGTGGAGGAAGACACGATATTATCGCCGGCAGAAGCGATGTTGAACACCGCCATCAGGGATGCGGCCTGACCGGAAGAGGTGAGCATAGCGCCCACGCCGCCTTCCATGGCAGCCAGCTTTTGTTCCACACAGGCGGTAGTGGGGTTGGAAATGCGGGTATACATATGACCATCTGCTGTCAGGTCAAACAGCTGGCCCAGAAACTCGGAGGATTCATACTGATAGGTGGTACTCTGATAAATGGGCAGAATACGGGGCTGTCCGTTCTCCGGCTTGTAGCCTTCCTGCAGCACTTTGGTCTCGATATGGGTATTCGCCATGGGTGAACCCCTCCTTGATGTAAAAAATCGGGATATTACCGTATACCATAACAGAAAGATCACCTGCCGTCAATCTGGACAGCAGGTGATCTCCGTACTTTTTTGGTTTGTTTTCGCAGATTTACGGTTGCTGGACCTCCTGCACCAATGAAATCAGCTCCCGTTCCCCCTCCACTTCCTGCGGATGGGGATAGTGCTTTGCCACCTTGTCAAAGGCTTTCAGGTGCTTTTCGGCCTTGGCGGTATCCTTCTCTGCCAAAAGGGCATAGGCGTGATCGGTGCGGTGAATGGGCAGCTGGCCCTTCATGGCCTTCATGAACTGCTTTTGCTCCTTATCCATCAGAGCGGCGGCAGTTTCGGTTTCGCCATCCAGCAGATGCAGATAGATGCGGTCCACCTGCAATAGTTTACGGTACATGCCCGGCAGCTTGTCCATGTCGCCGCTAAGCATCTCATCCAGCCGGGCTGCACACTCGTCAAAGCGGTGCTCGTCCAGCAGACGGTTGGCGCAAAGCACCGCAATAGCAGCGATCAAACCGTTGCTGCGGCTTTTCTCAGAAGGCCAGACGAAGTATTCTTCGGGCATGTCCTTGAGGCGTACGCCCTCCGCGTTCAGCCGGTTCAGCACCAGCTGGGTACGGAATGCGTTCAGCGCTTCCGGGTTCTTGTTCAGATCCAGCGCATTGCGTCCATCATTGGCGATTTCGCCCTTGATAGGCAAGCCGTTGAGCAGGGCATAGACCGCACCCACTATGGCAGAAAGCAGCAGCATTGCCCGCCAGAAAGAACCCGCCGGGCACAGAAATGCTCCAATAACGCTGATAAAAGCCACAAGCAGGTTCATCAGACAGCCACCTAAGTTGTACAGCACATTGGGCATTTTGTCGTCCACCATCTCCGGGGGATCCAGCAGGCACTGCCCGCCGGTGCCGCCAAGACGCATCCAGCGCAGGCGGTAACCCTGCTCGTTTTTCAGCAGCATCAGGCTGCCCACCCGGAAGGAGACGAACTTGTAGCCCGTCAGCAGACCGAAGATCAGATGGCCGCCTTCGTGGATCACGATATGCAGAAACAATACCGCGTACATGACCACCATCAAACCCAGCCACAGAAGCATCACCTGACCATCGGTCGCGCCGTTCAGGGAAGCCGCATCCATGGTTTCAATCATCAGCATGCCAAACAGAAATCCGATAACCATAAAGCACAGAACCATGACCCATTGAAGCCAGTTGGCTTTCTTCTTGGGCTTTTGTGGGGTATTGGGGATATTTCCATTGGGAGTGACTTCGTTCAACGCAATTCCCTCTTTAATCAATAATATCCGGCAACAAAGCCCGCTTGGGCTTACGCAGTAGCCTGTCCCCGGCGTTTTTCCCGGCTGCGTTTGCGCTCTGCCATAAAGGCCGGCAGCGCCTCCCGGCCCTCGGGGGTTACCGGGCGCACCCATTTGCCGGAGTACATGTGCAGCTGCATCAGCAGGAAACGGATGGGCTCGTCAATGTAGCAGCAGGCGAACACCACAAGAAACGGCGCATGGAATTTGAGACCCGTCAGGCAGACGCTGGGCACCACCAGCAGATACATAAACACAATTTCCAGCGTAGTGCCTGTGGTTGCGTCACCTGCGGAGCGGTACGTATCGTTCTGGGTCCAGTTGCCCATGCGGAACAGGGCTACCATGGAATAGATCAGCAGCATGCCAAAGCACAGGTTGAAGGATTCGCCGCTGAGGCTCATGGCATGGAACAGCGGGGTATGGACGGAGATCAATAGCAGGCAGCCCAGCAGAATGAAGCAGTCGCACAGAAGCACCACCCGCTTGGCCCGTTCGTAAGCCAGCTTCAGGTTGCCTGCGCCCACCTCGGTGCCCACCAGCACGGAGGACGCATTGGAGAAGCCCGCAAAGAAACCGATAATGAAGCCTTCCATGGTACGGAACACCGCCAGACCGGCGATTGCCGCCTCAGACTGACGGCCCAGCACGATGTTCATGATCATGGCACCCACGCCAATGGCAACCTCATTGAGAATAATGGGGAAGCACTTGCGCAGATAGGCTTTCAGGCTGTCAAGATTCCAGCGGAAATGGCGGCTGATCCGAAGCAGATAGGGATGTTGCTGCACCTTGGCAAGCACCAGAATCACGACCACATTGACCATTGCCGCAGCAACCGTCGCCAGCGCTGCGCCCCGGATGCCCATCGCAGGGAAACCAAAGCGGCCTTCAATAAGCAGGAAGTTCAGCAGACAATTGGTCAACACCGAAGCGATGCCGCCATACAAGGGAATCCGTACCTTGCCCGTGGTACGCAGCAGTGCGCTGCATGCCATGGCGTACACCTGCAAAGGGTAGGCAAAGCCGACAACCCGCAGGTATTTCACGCCCAGCTGCTGGAGAGAAGCCTTGTCGGTGTATACCTTCATGATGGCCTCTGGAAACAGAATCGCCGCCAGACCAAACACAAAGCCTACCAGCATCATAAAGCTCAGCGTGATGCCATAGGAGCGGTTGATGCCTTCGTCATCCTTGGCGCCGTAATACTGGGCAAAGAACAGCATACCGCCGCCCACAAAGCCCCAGTAGCCGGTGAACATCAGGGAAGAAAACTGAGCGCACAAGCCCACCGCACCAACGGTCAGTTCCCCCAGCGGGGCCAGCATCATGGTATCGATCATGCTGCCGGTGGTGGTAAGCAGATTTTGCAGCGCCACTGGAACAGCGATTGCCATCACGCTCTTGATGAACGCTTTCCAGGGGAAGCGTTCCTTTGCTACCGTATTCATATCAGTTGTCCTTTTCGTAAATGGGATATTCGTGGCCCTCCCGCATCATGACCGGGATGATGCCCAGCGGCGCGGGCACAGTAACCTGCTGACCGCCTTCGTAGGTTTCGCCGGTGTAGGCATCCACCCAGCGGCAGCCATTGGGCAGGTAGATTTCCCGGGTTTCTGCGCCCGCCTCCATTACGGGTGCGATGAGCAGGTCGGGGCCGAACATATAGGCATCCTCCACATTCCAGCAGTTCTCGTCCTGCTGGAAGTCGTAGAACAGCGGACGCATTACCGGCGCGCCGGTTTCGCTGGCATCCCGCATCAACTGACGGATGTAGGGGCGCAGACGCTCGCGGATGAACAGATAGGGCTTGAGCAGCTCGTACACATCCTCGCCAAAGCTCCACAGCTCGTTATCCTGACCGCTGGTGAGCTGGCGCACATTATTGATGAACTCCACTTCCCGCTCATGCCACGGAGAACGCTCGCCATGCATGCGGAACACCGGGCAGAACGCGCCCCACTGGAACCAGCGCACCAGCAGTTCCCGGAACGCCGGGTCGCTGATATCGCCGCCGATGAAGCCACCGATATCGCTGGTCCACCACGGAATACCTGCCATTGCCATGCTGAGACCGGCCTGCAGCTGTTCCCGCATGGAACGGAAGTTGGAATAGATATCGCCTGACCAGGTGAGAGTGGCGTATTTCTGGCTGCCAGCCCATGCGCAGCGTACCAGGCTCAGGATATCCTTCTCCCCTGCTTCCTTCAAGCCTTCATAGAAGCCCTTGGCATAGCCCACGGGATAGGTGTTGGTGCAGCTGAGGGCAGGGCCTGCCCAGTAGCGGTAGTTGTCGAAATCGTAAGGGCCATACTCTGGCTCGGCTTCGTCCAGCCAGAAGCAGCGGATGCCCTTGGTATAGTAGTTTTCTCTGCAACGCTCCCAGACGAATTTCTGGGCGCCGGGATGGGTGGCGTCGTAGAAAACGGTATTGCCCATCCACGTCATGTGCAGATTGCTGCCCCGGTCCGCGCTGACCAGATAGCCCTTGGAAGCCATCTTGCCAAAGTTCTCGCTGCGCTCATCAATGGTGGGCCATACGGAAACCACCGGCTCGATGCCCATTTCCCGCAGTTCCCGCACCATGCCTTCCGGATCGGGCCAATCCCGGGGCTCAAACTTGAAATCGCCCTGCATGGTCCAGTGGAAGAAGTCCACCACGATCACATCCAGCGGCAAGCCGCGACGCTTGTGCTCCCGAGCCACTGCCATCAGCTCATCCTGAGTGCGGTAGCGCAGTTTGCACTGCCAGTAACCCATGCCGTACTCAGGCATCATGGGCGTGCGACCGGTGGCAAAGGTGTACTGCTTTTCGATCTCCGCAGGGCTGTCCCCGGCGGTGATGAAATAGTCCAGTTTCTTGGTGCGCTTGGCAGTCCATTCGGTCTTATTGGTGCCGAAGGTGGCGGTACCGATGGCGGGATTGTTCCACAGGAAGCCGTAGCCGCGGCTGGATACATAAAACGGCACGCTGGCCTGAGAATTTCGATGGGCAAGCTCCAGCGTTGCGCCCTTCTTGTCCAGATGGCGGTGCTGATACTGGCCCATGCCGAAGATCTTCTCATCGTCGAAAGCCTCAAAGCGGGCGGTGAGTTCATAATCCGTACCGCCCTGCACAGGCTTCAATTCACGGGCATCCACCCGCAGAGGTACACAGTAGCGGTTCAGGCGGTTGCGGTTGCGCCAGTATTCCTCGGTGAGCAGCTCGCCCTTCTGATTATAGAAGCTGATCCAGCCCTCGTGGGATACCCGGGCTTCGATCTTGCCATTTTTCAGAGTTGCCTGCATGCCCGTTTGATGGTACTTGGCAAACTCCTCGGTTTTGTACCAAGGGTCGGTCACATCGATGGTTTCAAAGGCGATCTCCGGCTTGATCTCCGGCATGGGCTCGGTCAGGGCCCAGTCGTTTGCATCCATCTGGGGCTGGGCGGTCATGCGCACGCGCAGGGAGTTCTCTCCCCAGGGCTCGATCCAGATCTGGCTGTTGCCCTGTGCCAGTACAAGGCGGTTGCCTTCCTGATACATATCCATTGTGGTTGCTCCTTTCGTATAGGGCAGTTATTGGGGGTATGATACCATAGCAGGCAGCGAAAAACAATACGAAAAACCGCTGGGAGCAGGTGGTGCTTCCAGCGGTTTCAGGTTGTGTAAGTTACGCGTTCACAGAGTCATCCTTCTTGGAAAACAGCTTGCCGATCATCACGAAGCTCTCGCTCAGCACAGTGCCCAGCTTCTTGCCGAAGCTCATGCCAGCGTAGGTGTCATGAGAGGGCTCCATGCGGCCGCCGAATTTCTTGTTCTCCAGATCCTGCCACAGGATCGGGATGATGATGATGACCACACCGATGATATCAGTGATCAGACCGGGCTCGATCAAAAGCAGACCGCCAGCCAGGAACAGGATGCGCTGCAACAGGTGTGCATGGCGGGTATAGTAGCCTTCCAGCGCAGCGGCGATGCCCAGCATGCCGAACACAGAAGTGATACCGATCTGCAGGATGTCATACCACTGCGCGCCGATAAAGAGCATCTTGTTATTGAAAACAAAGATGTACGGCACGATGAAAGCAGCGATAGCCAGCTTGACTGCGTTGAGACCGGTCTTAAAGGGATCGCTCTTGGCGATAGCGGAACCAGCCATGGCAGCCAGCGCCACCGGCGGGGTGATATCGGCGATGATGCCAAAGTAGAACACGAACAGGTGAGCCGCCAGAATATCGCAGCCCACAACCTTCATCACCGTGCCAGCCATGATGGTGGAGGTGATCAGGTAGTTGGCGGTGGTGGGAACGCCCATGCCCAGAATGATGGAAGCCAGCATGGTGAAGATCAGGGTCAGGTACTGGTTGCCGCCAGCCAGAGCGGTCAGGCTGTTGCCCAGCGTCAGGCCGATACCGGTCAGGGTGATCATACCCACGATGATACCAGCCATACCGCAGGCCACGGCTACGCCCAGCACGCTGCGGGAACCCTTGTCCAGAGAAGCCACGATGTCGATGCCGGTCTGAACCGCCACATCGCCGGCAATCTTGGCAGCATTGACCTTTTCCTTGCGCTCACGGCGTGCTTCAATGGCGCCGGTGATGCCAATGATCAGGTGCCGGATGATATCACAGATCACACAGGAGGCAATACCCACCAGCGCAGCGAACACGGGGGTATAACCCATGGACAGGAACACCACAATCACGATCAGGGGCAGGATCAGGTAGCCGCTCTTCTTGATCAGCGGCAGGAAGGGAGGCAGATCCTTCTTATCCATGCCCACAAGGCCGTACTTACGGGCTTCGAACTCGATGATGATGTAGATACCCACGAAATACAGAATGGCGGGGATCAAAGCAGCCTTGACCACTTGCATGTAGGGAACACCAACGGATTCCGCCATCAGGAAGGCAGCCGCGCCCATGACAGGGGGCATGATCTGACCGCCGGTGGAAGCTGTGGCTTCAACAGCAGCGGCGAACTCCTTGCGGTATCCCAGTTTCTTCATCATGGGGATGGTGAAGGAACCGGAACCAACGGTGTTGGCAACAGAGCTGCCGGAGACAGTGCCTTCCAGTGCGCTGGCAAGGACCGCCACCTTGGCGGGGCCGCCGCGCTTGTGGCCTGCGATGGCATTGGCAAAGTCGATGAAGAAGTTGCCCACCTCGGTGCGCTCCAGGAATGCGCCGAAGAGAACAAACAGATAAATAAAGGTAGCGGAAGCGCCAAGGGGCGTACCCATGATGCCCTCAGTGGTATACACCAACTGGGTGATGATACGCTTCACCTTGAAGCCGCGGTGCTGCAAGCCGCCGGGCATGTACTTGCCAAAGTAGGCATACAGGATGAACACACCGGCAACCACCATGATGGGCAGACCCACCACGCGGCGGCAGCACTCAAACAGCAGAACGATCAGAATACCGCCAACCCACAGGTCCAGCTGCGTATTCTTGTTGATACGGTTCGCCAGCTCCACATGCTGGAGGGCAATATACAGACAAACGCCCATAGCCAGTGCCGACAGGAAAATATCATAGATCGGCAGGGTATCGCGCCGTGCTTTCTTACTGATAGGATAGATAAGGAAAACCAGCATCATAACAAAGCCCAGATGCAAGGGGCGCAGCTGAGTGGCCGCAATGCGGCCGGTAAAGGCACTGTAGAGCTGTACGGCAGCAAACAGCAAACTCATGATGAATACAAGCCATTTGGCCGGGCCGGTCAAGTGGCGGGTGACCGATTCGCGGTCATACTTTTCCATGATCGCCTGAACATCATCCTGAATGTTTACATCATTCACGACAGGCTCGACCACGGCGGTGTTTTTGATCTCGCTCAAGGGGGTTACCTCCTCTGTCTTTTTTCGTCTGCGGCGCACATGGGCGCGACGCGGCGGGGAACATGCGCCGACTGGCAAAAGCGGACAATGGTTCCTGCACAAAGGAAGGCGGCGCACCGCGCCGCCTTCCAAGCTGTGCCCGGGTTGCCCAGCAACCCGGGCCGCTTATTGGTTTGAAAAATTACTGGGCGGCGGGCAGAACGCCAACTTCGGTGAAGTAGCGGGCAGCGCCGGGATGGAGAGGCAGTTCGCCAACGCCGTTGAAGGCATTCTCCAGAGTGATTTCGGCAGCCTTGGCATGGGTCAGGATGCCTTCCTGCTCGAACATGGCCTTGGTCATGTCATACACCAACTGCTCATCCAGGTTGTTGGAGCAAACCAGCAGGGCGGTGATGGCGATGCAGTTTGCATCCTCGGTCAAGCCATAGGTGTCAGCGGGCAGCTTCAGGTTGGTGTAGGTGGGATGAGCGGCGATCAGGGAAGCCACTTCTTCATCGCTCAGGGAGATGAGACGCACACCAACGGTGCTGCTCAGCTCGGTAACGGCGGCGTTGGGAATGCCAGCGCAAACGAAAGCGGCGTCGATCTGCTTGTTCTTCAAGCCATCAGCGCTCTCGGAGAAGCTCAGGTACTGGGCATCGATATCGTCCAGAGTCAGGCCGGCAGCTTCCAGCACGTGCAGGGCGTTGGTGTACACACCAGAGCCAGCAGCGCCGATGGAAATGCTCTTGCCCTTGAAGTCAGCGATGGACTGGATGTCGGAGTCAGCGCGGACAACGATCTGCACATACTCGGCATACAGAGCGGACATGACGGAGAAGCTGGTGATCTGCTCGCCCTCGAAGGAGTCGGTGCCAGTGTAGGCGAAGTAGGAAACGTCGTTCTGGACGGTGCCCAGTTCGGCTTCTTCGCCGTCGATGAGGCGCAGGTTGTCGGCAGAACCGCCGGTAGCCTGAGCAGAGGCGTTCATATCAGGGATCACGGTGTTGAACAGGTTTGCCAGGTCGCCGCCCAGAGGATAGTAGGTACCGCTGGTACCGCCGGTGGCGATGGACAGGAAGGTGGCAGCGCTGGCGGAAGCGGTCATGGCGACCAGCAGCATCGCAGCCAGAATCATAGAGAGAACGCGCTTTTTCATGTGAATTCCTCCATAACAATGATAGTCGTGAAAACGCTGACTGCATTATAACATCTCACATGTGGAGAATGGAAGGGCAAATACAACTTAAATACATTTCGAAAAACAAGCAGATATTTTCGTTCAAAAGCTTTCGACAAAAAAGCAGGAAAACCGCAAAGGGACCACGAATGTAAAACTGGTATGCATTTTTCCCGCCTGTCGGGATACAAGATCGGAGGATTGTTACCCAATGGATCTTTCAATGGATCTTTCACTGGCATATTTCTGGGGACAGATGACCCAGAACCCGCTTTTGACCATCGCCGTTCTGCTGACACTGGGCGTTATTCTGGTCAATGGCTGGACGGACGCTCCCAACGCCATTGCCACCTGTGTGGCTACCCGCTGTATGCGGCCTGGTGCTGCCATCCTGATGGCTGCTGTTTTCAACTTTCTTGGCGTTTTCCTGATGAGCATGATCAACGCCACTGTGGCTGAAACCATCACCAAAATGGTGGACTTCGGTACCGACAAGCACGAAGCCATCGTGGCACTGAGCGCAGCGTTGTTCGCCATCGTGGTATGGGCAACACTGGCCTGGTACTTTGGCATTCCTACCAGTGAAAGCCATGCGCTGATCGCCGGTCTTACCGGCGGCGCAATCGCCCTGCACGGCGGCCTTGCCGGCGTAAACGGTGCGGAATGGGTCAAGGTGCTCTACGGTCTCGTCATTTCTGTTGTGATGGGCTTTGTGCTCGGCTGGCTCGTGTGTAAGCTGGTGGTTCTCCTGTTCCGCAATGTACACCGCCAAAAGACGGAAAAGTTCTTCAAGGGCGCTCAGATCACCGGCGCTGCCGCCATGGCTTTCATGCACGGCGCACAGGATGGACAAAAGTTCATGGGTGTAATCCTGCTGAGCAATTTCCTTGCCCAGGGCATGGAACCCCAGCCCTGCGCCATCCCCATGTGGATGATGCTGCTGTGCTCCATCGTGATGGGTGTGGGTACCTCCATCGGCGGCAAGAAGATCATCAAGTCCGTGGGTATGGATATGGTCAAGCTGGAAAAGTATCAGGGCTTCTCCGCTGATATTGCAGCGGCTATTTCCCTGTTCTTCTCCTCCACTTTCGGCATTCCGGTTTCCACCACCCATGCCAAAACCACCGCCATCATGGGTGTTGGCGCGGTGAAGCGTCTCTCTGCCATCAATTTCGGCGTGGTAAAGGAAATGGCCATGACCTGGCTGCTCACCTTCCCCGGCTGCGGCCTGATCGGTTTCCTGATGACCAAGCTGTTTATGTATCTGTTCTGATCCTGACGGAATATTGGATTCTATAATGAAAGGAATTGTGAATCATGGCTAATAAGGCAGACCGTTTCTATTTTGATAACTTTATCGAGGCCGCCGATTGCGCCTGCAAGGGCGCCAACTATTTGGTGGAGTGCCTGACCAATTATGATGCCAGCAAGGTCCGTGAAATGCTGGATACCATGCACAGCTTCGAGCATGAGGGTGATGGCAAGAAGCACGAGATGTCCTCTGCGCTGGCCCGCGCTTTCGTCACCCCCATCGAGCGCGATGACCTGGCGGACATCAGCCAGAACATTGATGAAGTTTCCGACAGCCTGGAAGAAGTGCTGCAGCGTTTCTACGTGGATCAGGTGACCAGCGTGCCCGAAGAGGCTGTTGAGTTTGCCAAGAAGCTGGTGGAAAGCTGCGAACTGATGAAAAAGATGCTCACCGAGTTTGTCAACTTCAAAAAGCCCGCCAAGCTGCACGAGATGATCGTGGAGATGAACCACGTGGAAGAAGAATGCGACAAGCTGTATCTGGAAGCCACCAAGAACGCCCGCACCCAGTTCACCGATGCGCTGGATGTTATCGCTTGGCGTGAAATCTACGACCGCATGGAGCGCTGCTCCGACGCTTGCGAGCACGTGGGCGACTGCGTGGAAACCGTTGTGATGAAGAACACCTGATCCACCTGTGATATTAGGAAAGGAAGGATGATTGCGCATGACCCGACTGCTTGCCGCTGTACTGGCATTGATCCTTTGTCTGCCCCTGTGTGCCATTGCTGAAGAAACCACCGGCGTTACCTCCTCTGCAGTAGAGCCCGCCGCCAAGGGCCTTCGCATCAGCGAGATCATGGCATCCAACACGGAAACGCTGGAGGATTCCTTCGGCAACACTGCTGACTGGATCGAGCTGCACAACACCACCGATCAGCCCATTGATATGACTGGTATGTATCTGAGCGATACCAAAAAGGATCTGGAACGTTACCAGTTCCCGGATGGTCTGGTGATCGAGCCCGACGCATACCTGATCGTCTTCGCTTCCGGCCTGAAGAAGAATGTCGCCGACGAACTGCACACGCCCTTCAAGCTCAGCGCCAGCGGCGAATCTGTCTACCTGATGCAGGATGGTCTTGCAGTGGATATCGTCACCTTCCCCCAGCAGATCAGTGATGTAGCCTATGCACTGGATGAGGATGGCACCTATTCCTTCACCAGCACCGCCACCCCCGGCGAAGCCAATGAGATCACTCCGGTGGAAGACTGATCTCTAACTGAAAAACAGCAGCTCTGTGGTGGGAGGATTCTTAAGGATAAATTGATCCCACAACGAAAAAGGCGAGCATCTGGCGAATATGCCGGATGCTCGTTTACTTAGGTGGTTGTATAAACGCAATGCACTGGCACAGTGCGTATAATTGCGCCCTCACCCAATGAGGGAGA